>PCCJ01000033.1 GCA_002731665.1 Actinomycetota bacterium
AAAGCATTGTTGGTGGCGGCTCGCTCTACACACTGGTACACAACATTTTATTAGGTTGTACTAATGAGGGGCTCGGTTCTTCTTTAACGACCTTACTTGCAGCTGAACAGGAGTCCTGTGATCAGCTATTTCATACCCCTGACGGATTTGCGCTCGGCGCCCTAATTGCTATTGGCTGGCCAGTTGTAGAGAAGCAATACACCAAACTCACTCGTAAACCGGTCGAAGAAATAGCTTTCAGGAACACTTGGGATGTCCCTTTTCCTTAGTCAATTTGTAGTTTCGAAAAACTTCTTAATCAATCAAGTTCGGACAGAAAGTCTAAGACCGACGAAACAAAGATATCGTTTCTATCTCCCGCTACCATGTGAGCTGCTTGTCCAACATTCGTATATTTCGAATGCGGCACTAGATCAAGATACGCCTGAGCGCCTTCCTCGGAAAGCACATCGCTAAGCCCGCCTCGTACTAGCAGCGATGGGCATTTCACATTTCTTGCAGCAGCCTCTTGTCGAGGAATTCGATCAGCGAGCACTCGTTTTCGCGCCATGAATTGCGGATCCCAATGCCAACGATAACGACCATCCGGCCAGAGCCGAACGTTTTTGGCGAGACCATCCAGATTTCTTGGTCGATCTCGGTGAGGTTGATAATTTCCGATCGCCGCTGCGACATCTTCGAGCGACTCAAACCCTTCGGGCGCCTGAGCCATAAAATCTCTTATTTTTCGCACGCCACTAACTTCAATTCTAGGTGCTGTGTCTACTAGAACTAAGGCTGTGGCCTCAATAGCACCTTCGCCAACAGCCTGCAATGAGGTTCCTCCGCCCATTGATGCCCCTACCAAAATTGGTTTTTGGTCAAAGTGCTCTACAACTGCTACGAGGTCTGCCACCAACGCGTCATTTGAGTAATCCCCATCATGAGCCCAGTCACTGTCGCCATGTCCTCTGGCATCGAGGCTCACTGCTCGATATCCAGCTGCTGCAAGCTGGCTCCCAGCGCTCTTCCAAGCATGACGGGTTTGGCCTCCGCCATGCTGCAGGAGAACTAACGGACCTGTTTCTCCGTAGATATCAGCGGCTATATTTAAACCTTCGGCAACCGGAATATATGCGTCAGGGTTTGGCGTTGCTGCCAACCTTTCGCCTTTCTCTGCATCACGCACTTTATTCCCTACCTTTACCTTTTGCCTTTGCCGCTTTTTGGGCATTTCGCCGGTCATCCCCGGCCTGAGCTAAGGTCCCTCTGTTGCTTTCATCCACCAGCATAAATTGAGCTCGCCATGAATCGTTATTGTCGTCATCCCATACAAACGGCGTCTGGATCGTAGTCCTCGGTTCCCAAGCACGCTCTAAGGTCTCAAGACACGTCGAAACAATTGCCTGCTGCATTTCAACGTCGTATGGCTTTCCCGTGGGGTTACCGAGGGGGAAATCTGTAAATACAAAACGAGGAACGCCACTTTCTTCGACTATGTCTCGCGCGCTACCTGCAATCACCGTAGGTATTCCAGCGTCTTCGAGATGTCGAGCTACCAGACTCACGGTCTGGTGACACACCGGTCAGAGGGGAACGAGCAATGCTACGTCAACCTCATCTTCAATCATCCACTTTAGAATTTGCGGTGCGTCTTTTTTCTGAGTTCGACGGTGACTGTAATCAGTAGGTACACCATAAAAACGTTTTGAGAGAGATCCTATAGTCCCTCTGCTCTCAAGTTCGCGTAGCCTATTTATCGGCAGGTAGCTGTCCAAATCTTCGGTGTGCGTGGTGTCTTTAGCCCAAAAAAGATCCTTGTTGTACAGGCCTCCAAGCGCATCATCGCACTGAGCTGCATACGGCTCTTTATCTGTCGACCCTGCCACGGCATGTCGATCAAAAGAGCGGTCAAAGAAGGAAGTCGTTACCAGACCAACGCGACATTCAGACATAGGTTTAGCCGGAACAGTAAACGGAACGTCGCAGTTGTACGACCATTGATAAGCCTGTGGATACCCTTGCGCTCCATAGTATTCTCGCGACTTGTCTATGTAGCTAACATATGAACGGTGAGTTCGTCGATCTTTCACTAATTCGTTACCCCTATGATCTGCACTATGGTCAAGGATACGTGTGCTTGACTATGTTTGCCCAAAACCTCAGATAATGTCGCTATACCGATCTAGCTTGAGGAGATAATATGTCTATTAGCCTTCCGCCGCGGCCTCACCGAGGGTGGACCTTTGATGAGCTACCTATCGGAAGACGTTGGAGTACGTCTCGTCGAACTATTAGCGAAACCGATTTAGTCGTTTATGCCACACAGTTCGGATTTGTAGAGGGGTTATTTCTAGATGCAACCGGAGCCGAGCGAGCTGGATACAGCGGTCGTCTTGTCCCAGGGAGTCTGGTGATGTCGATCGCAGAAGGATTAATTATCAGTGGCGGGGCCATCGCAGGAACGGGTATGGCTTATCTTGGAGCTGAAATCAAAGTGTTAGGACCGACTTATGTCGGAGATACTCTTCAGGTGGTCGCCGAAGTCACTGAGGCAAGACTAACTTCTGCTCAGGATCGCGGAATCGTTACGACTCGAAACGAAGTTTTTAATCAGAAAGATGATGCGGTGATGGTCTACACGCCAACTCGAATGATTCGTTCCTCACACGTCGATGACTAGGACTCTTATTTGATCTTCGCTAGCGGAGGTACCTTGTAACCACCGAGTAATTGTTCCATGTATTTTGCGAATTCGATCGTCGTTCGGTCACCTAGGTAAGGGCCAACAACCTGTATTCCTACTGGAAGGCCTTCTTTCGTGTTTCCGACAGGCACTACGGTTGAGGGCAAATACACATAGCCAAACTGCGAGGTCCATACAATTAGATCAGCGTAAGGTCGCTCTCCCCCATCAACATCCAACGTTCTAGTGTAAAGATTTCCTTCAGTTTGGTGAGGGAATGCAGCTGTAATTGCGACTGGTGCGAGCAGCACATCCCAGCTTTTGAAAAAATTCCACCACTTGCGACGGTTCTTATCTCTCGTCTCAGCTAGCAACAACCAATCACGATGTGCCACGGTCGAGGCACTGGCACGCATCACAAGAGTTGGATCTTCGCTGCTCTTATTTTTTATGACCTCCTGTAGCGCTTCGAACTCTTCATCAGTTCGACCAGGCGACGTAGCAGCTGATATTAACGGCAATCCGACAGTATGCACATCTTCAAATTTCACGTCTGGCCGAGCAGTTTCATCGACACTTATTCCGTCTGCTCGTATTGCCGAGAGAGCCGCTTCCAACACTCCAGTTACGCCGGTGCTGATTGGGCAATTTTTGTCACTGATCCAAGATGCGACTCTCATTTTTCGAGCATCGTTCCTGGGCACAGGAAGTGTTAATCTCAACGGCTGATCAGGTCGTGTACTTGGTTCGACGAGAACATCAAATAGTAGTTCAAGATCATCAACACAACGAGCTAACGGGCCCACAACGTTAACATCCGCATCGCCGTGGCCGTACGAAACATGATCTATGTAGCCGCGTTGTGACACGACCCCATAGCTTGGTTTATGGCCACACACTCCAGCAAAATGAGCGGGTAGTCGAATAGATCCGCCTATGTCAGTTCCGATTTCCAACGTAGTTAAGCCAGCTGCAAGAGCAGCTGAAGCGCCACCTGATGATCCCCCAGGGCCACGACTTAAATCCCAGGGGTTATTAGTAGTTCCAAAAATTTCATTAGTGGCCTGAATATCTCCGGACCATCGGGGCAAATTAGTTTTACCAAACACAACAGCTCCCGCATTTCGAACATTTGACACAACATCGGCGTCCTTATTCGGCACATGGTTCTTTAGTTCGACCGCTCCCCCCGTTGATCTGACCCCTTTCACCGCTAACGCATCTTTAACGGTCATAGGCAGTCCAGCTAACTTCCCAAGCGATTCCCCATTCGCCCGAGCATTGTCTATTGCACGGGCAGTTGCTAACGCATTATCAACATCAAAGGTGATAATTGCGTTTAATTGCGAACCAAGAGCATCATTACGTTCTAACAAATGCTCTAGCAGTTCAACACTACTTATAGTTTTACTTGCCAACAGCGTTAATAATTCATTGGCAGGAAGTAAACCCAGTTCCTCACTCATACTTTGAAGATACTCTTAGTTCGTGAACTTTACTGAAGAAACTTTAAGCAGAACACCCGGTGAACAACGAATTCTCGAAGCTAAAGATTGGGCTATCACAGAACTGGCACCAACCGCCGAGACTTGGGAGCGAGAACGCAGGTTTGCTCGAGAAGCATTTGACAGCGCAGCCTCAAATGGTTTAACCGGCTTGCTCGTCCCCGAAGAATATGGGGGGAAGCAAATAGATTCGATCGAACTAGCAAAAATTTTGGAGCATATTGCAGCAGTTGATTTCTCCGTTGCCTTCTCACTGGTCTGTCACAATAACTTGGCTGGCGCCATTGCACGGAAAGGGAGTACCGAACTCAAAAGTCGTTTTCTACCAGGGCTAGTTAATGGAAAGGTTCTTGGTGCTTTTTTGTTGACAGAACCTAAAGTCGGTTCAGATGCTGCGGCTATCGAGCTTCAGGCCCATAGAGATGGTGGGGAATGGATTCTGAATGGTGAGAAGGCCTGGGTTACCAACGGGACCGAAGCAAACCTTCTATCTGTTTACGCTCAAACTGACCCCTCGGAAGGCCACCGAGGAATAGCCACATTTCTAGTGGAAGCTGACTCCGAGGGAGTTCAACGCCTTCCTGGCTACCAATTATTTGGCGGTCACGGTATGGGCACCAACGGGATTCGGTTCGAAAATTGCAGGGTTCCCGACGCGAACTTATTCCTCCCACCGTCGCAAGGCTTTGGCGCTGCGATGGAAGGAATAGACCTTGCGAGGGTCCTCGTGAGCGCCATGTCCTGCGGGATGCTTCGGTCAGGTCTGGAAACCGCCGTAAACTACGTCCTAAACAGACAAGCGTTCGGCGGAAAACTTTCAGATCTACAAGGTATTAGATTCATGCTCGGAGATGTCGCTACGGATCTTGAAGCAGCCACACTTTTGACCTACGAAGCGGCGAACATTATTGCTGCAGACGGCAACGCTGGCGTAGCCGCCGCTCACGCTAAGAAGTTCTCAACTCGTGTTACTGAGAAGGGCTTAGCACAGTGCATGCAGGTAATGGGAGCAAACGGTTCGCTTAGAGAACACTCGCTCTCTCGCCATTTGGCAGCTTCGAGGCTGACTCACTATTTAGACGGGGCGACCGAAATTCAGAATGTCGTCATTACAAGAGATCTATTTTCAGAATAAATATTCCGATCAACGTGTTTTAGATAGTTGGGTCTTCAGGAAAATCAGGTACCCCTTCATCAAGTTCGATACCTGCGGAGTTCAAGAATCCAGAAACCATCCGATAGAAACCTACGGTCAATACAAGTTCAATTATTTCCGCATCATTCCAAGAATCTTTTAATGTCACCCATGTTTTGTCACTGACACAGTCATCTAGGCATAGATCATCGACCATGTTGATGAGCGCCCCGTCAGCTTTATCCCAAACGTTTGAGCCAATCGGGCGCAGTAGAGCCACAATTTCTTCTTCGCTGAGTCCACATTTTCGTCCAATTAGGGTGTGCTGACCAAACTCGTATCTAGATCTACAGTGAGCTCCAACTCGTAAAATAACTATTTCGCGTTCACGTTCAGGAATCATTCCTTTGTTTAAAATAAATCCACCTAACAGATTAAATCTTTTTAAAAGCGCCGGGTGTTTAGCTAACACACCAAAAATATTTGCCGGCTTTCCGTCTATCAGCAAAGTCTTTTCTAAAAGTGCGCTTAATTCTTCGTCTGTCTCAGTGATCGGCGTAATTCTGAATGAACTTGGGCGATAGGTCATGAATCAGTATCGCGCGAACCTCACTGAATTTCAGAGATTTGCGCTCTATCGTAATCTGTATGTCTGAGATCAGAGCCGGCAAAAGCGTCACAATCGAATCCGCTATAAGCTCAATTCCTGATGGTGCGAGAATTTATCTGGCCCAAGGTTCAGGAACTCCTTTCAAGTTCCTGGAAGAACTTGATGCCCGACGAGAGAACTTCAAAAGTCTAGAATTTGTAAGTGCATTTTTACTAGATACACCGGCACCGATGAAACATTTAGGACAGCCTTTTAGCTGGCGATCGCTTCAACCTTCAGCTGCATGTCGACACGTTCTTGATAGCCCGCACTTTGGCATAGTCCCGGGGAGATACTCTGACCTAACTGGCCTCTTCGAACCTAATGCTGCCCTAGCTGCAGATGTGATGATTTGTCAGGTTAGCTCGCCTAAAGCTAACGGGAACATGAGCCTTGGAACTGGAGTTGGAGGTCACGTCTCACTTCTAAAAAAGGCGCCACTAGTCATCGGCCAGATCAACCCGCTTATGCCATATGTGCATGGTGACGGGGAGTGTCACCGTTCAGATTTTGACTTATTGATTCAGATCGAAGAACCATTGAAAGAGCTCATCCCTGCGAAAAGTGACCCAATATCTATTGCTATCGCAGGTCATGTTGGGCAATTTATTGAAAATAGTTCAACTCTTCAATTCGGCATCGGTGCTATCCCCGATGCGGTTCTGTCAACTCTCGGACAGCGGGTCGGGCTTGGGCTGCACGGGGGAATGGTCAATGATGCTTGCATCGGACTAATCGAGTCTGGAGTAGTTGATAATCTCAACAAAGGTTGCGATGTGGGCGTTTCCGTCGCAGCAGAAATCATGGGAACTCGAGATTTGTATGACTGGGTAGACAACAACCCACGAATCAGAATGGCCAATGGTGCTTGGACCCATGGACTTAAAGGAATGGCTTCCATAAACAATTTCGTCGCTCTCCAATCAACAGTTGAGATTGCTTTAGACGGTTCATGCAATAGCGAATTCGCTTCGGGACGCTACATCTCAGGGCCCGGTGGAGCACCAGATTTCGCGTTTGGAGCATCAGTTGCTACTGGAGGCCGCGCAATCGTTGCTATGCCCGCCACTGCAGCCAGAGGTACGGTTTCAAAGATCGTCGCTCGCCTGTCGCCAGGCGCTCCAACTACTCTGCCTTCCTACACTGCAGATATTGTGGTCACAGAATTCGGAGCAGTTGAACTAAGAGGAAAAACGTTGAGCGAAAGAGCAGAATTACTCGCATCAATAGCTCATCCTAATTTCCAAAATGCTCTGAACATATAACTACACGACCAAGAAATCAGAGACGACGCGCTGAGGCGGTTTGCCCAGTCGAGCCGTAAGCCATTCCTACTGTACGGTGTAAATTACGAGAGTTATGCAGGCGCCCTTGGACACGAGGGCCTGCCGCTAACAGTCCGCCATCAACAATATGTTCCTGACCGCTAACGAAAAGGGAGTCATCGCTAGCCAAAAAAGCTGCCATAGCAGCTATATCGCTGCCTTCCCCCCTCTTTTTCAAGGGTTGAAGTTCAGATACAACTTCTTCAGCTTGTTCCTCATTACCACTGTGCATTAGCGGAGTAAAAATCAGTCCCGGACAAATGGCATTCACCCGAATACTGTTCTCAGCTAGCTCAACCGCCGTAGTTTTCGATAGGTTCACGACTGCTGCCTTCGCTGCTGAATACGCTTGAGGGCCAGCGCCACCTCCCATTCCTGCTATCGATGCAGTGTTAATTATGGAGCCGCCTTCACCTTGTGGAATCATCACTCGAGCAGCATGTTTCGTTCCCAAAAACACTGACCTTACAAGCACATTAAATGTGATATCCCAGTCATCTACTTCGATCTCAGTAATTGGTCCGAAAGCCCCTCCTATCCCTGCATTATTGAAGACAATGTCGAGGCGACCAAAAGCTTCGACCGCTAGGTCTGTCATGGCTGCGACATCATCTTCCACCGAAACATCTGTTCGCGTGAAGCGGATATTTTCAGCATTCCCAGTTTTTTTCATTGCTTCCATAAGTGTTCGACCATTCTCAGCGTTGAGGTCTCCGACTACGACAGAAGCGCCTTCTTCTAGAAAACGTTCTACCGTAGCGAGCCCCATGCCACTAGCGCCACCAGTGATAATCGCAACTTTGCCACTAAGTCGATTACTCATATTTTTACCCTCAGTCTTTTCTGTTTAGTTACTTAACCTCTTATTCTCGCCCATCTTGACGGCATCGTGCTTGCATTTAGAAGTACGGTCAATAAATGGACCTTCAGCTAGCAGGGAAAAAAGTAGTCATCACTGGTGCTTCGAAAGGAATCGGTTTCGGATGCGCTGTCGCTTTAGCCCAAGAAGGATGCGACCTTCACTTAGTTGCTCGGAATGCGGATCTTCTCAATAAAAGCGCAGATGGAATTCGAAGAGATAATCCTGGTGTGAATGTTAAAGTTCACAGTTTTGATCTCTCCGCCAGCGAGAGCCAAGCTGCTCTTGTCGAAGCAACCGGCATACCTGACATATGGATTAATAATGCCGGAGCTATCCCAGGCGGAAATATCGCAGACATCGATGAGCAAACCTGGAGAAATGCCTGGGATCTTAAGGTATTTGGGTATATAAACATTTGCCGACATGTAGTTCCAGCTATGGAGCTGCGAGGCTCCGGAGTTCTCCTGAATGTAATTGGTGCAGCTGCCGTTCGGCCTCAGCCTAGTTACATTGCGGGCGCAGTTGGCAACAGCGGACTTGTCGGCCTAACTACCGCTCTTGGTAGCCGAAGTATTCAACATGGGGTGCGGGTCCTAGCCGTAAATCCTGGGCTGATAGTTACTGACCGCATGGGAGATTTACTTCGCCAAACAGCAGAAGCTGAACTAGGTGACCCAGGTCGATGGGAAGAACTCATTCCGAGCGATCCCGCTCCGGGGACAATAGAACAATGTGCGGATGTGATTACTTTTCTTGTATCCCCTCGAGCAAGTCACGTGAGTGGAACCACATTAAGCATTGACGGTGGTGCTTCCGCACGTTAATTACGCCATCAGACCTTTCAAAGTGCAAGAATACATTATCAGTGTCAATCCGGGGAGATTAAATGTCAACGCCGATGCAGCAAAATGAGCTACCCAACCAGCCGATGCATGATGTGCATCGAATAGAAAACAGTGGCGCAGTTGATGCAGATGGTCACATTCTTGAGCCACCTGATCTTTGGGAAGAGTATTTAGAACAAAAATACAAAAAGACCGCACTCAAAATCTGCCTTGATGAAAAAGGGCTTGAAGAGCTTGAGATCGGTGGTGAAAGAAGCAAGATGAGTCGACGCGGGTTTCCTGCGACTCTGGGAGCCATGGGCGCGCCTGATCTAGCAGACATTCAGAACAACCCCGACCGCAAGTACATGAATGAATCTCCCTATGGATCAATGGATCCATCGCAACGTCTAGAAGTGCTTGATGCTGAGAACTTAGATGCTGCTATTTTGTACACAACAGTCGGCCTTTTGTGGGAAGCCGAATTAACTGATCCAGAGCTTAGCCAGGCCTATACCAGGGCATACAACCGTTGGATCGTTGACTTCTGTAAAGATGGGAAAGGGCGACTTATCCCGACCGCACACTTATCTCTATCAGATCCGGAAGCTGCAGCTCGCGAATTGAGACGCTCGGTCAATGAGGGAGCCAAGGGCTGTTACGTTGCCCCATTCACGCATTCAGCAAAACCATTAGGCCATCCTGACAATCACATTGTTTTTGAAACTGCTCAAGAGCTCGGTGTTCCTTTTGCGATTCACCCAACTTTTGAGCCGCAGTGGACTAAAGGGGGCCGAATGGGAACTTGGGAAAACGTCAAGCAACTCCGCTTGACTGCATCAGTTACTGCCTCTGATGGCGTCAGACACCAATTCACTACGCTTTTTGATTATGGGGTGTTCGACCTGTATCCCGAACTAAAAGTTCTGGTTTTGGAATCGGGGGGCGGTTGGATCGGATACTGGCTAGATCGGATAGACGCTGTTTACAGCCACACGTTTATTGGCGGCCGAGTCCCACTCGAAATGAAACCAAGTGAATACTTCATGCGTCAAATTTGGATTAGCTGTGACCCAGATGAGAGAACTATTCCCGCTCTAGCTGAGCGTTATGGATACGAAAGATTCATCTGGGCTTCAGATTTCCCACATGCCGACCACACGCCTGAGTACGTGCATGATTTAAATGAACTGGTTTCAATGTTTCCCAAAGAACACCGCCGTGGGTTCGTAGGCGATAACGCGCGTAAACTTTTCGACTTCTAACAAAAAATCATGAATCAACTTAAAATTTAATGTGCTCAGCCAAGGTGGTTCAAACGCAAGAGACCCGTTCGAGTCTTTGCGTTTAACGCTTGTGGACCGGTCGCGGATCAGCTAGGTGACCTAGTGGAGATCGGGCTCGCAGTCCTCCGTCTACAACTATTGATTCACCAGTAACGAAAGAAGATTCATCACTAGCAAGCCAAACGGCTGCGTTTGCTATCTCTTCCGGTTGCCCGAGACGCCCGATCGCGTGTGCCTTGAGCTGAACTTCAAGAACACCGGGATTTTGCATCATTCTACTAACTGGCGGGGTCTCTATCGTTCCAGGACAAATAGCGTTAACTCTGATGCCCTGAGATGCGTGATCAGTGCTCATTGCTCTCGTCAGATTGATAACCGCCGCTTTACTGGCTGCATAAGAGACGCTGCTTCCATCACCGTGCATGCCTGAGATAGAAGCAGTATTAATTACTGAACCACCACCTCTTTTTAGCATTTCAGGAATAGCAAACTTTCCGCCAAGAAAAACTGATCTCACATTGACTGCCATAACCAGATCCCAGTCTGCGACTTCCAGGTCGACAACATTACCAGGAAGCAGAGTTCCGGCATTATTGTACATAACGTCCAGTCCACCGTATTCCTGCACGCATGTCCTGATCAGAGAACTCACTGAATCCGAGTCAGATACATCAACTTCAATGGCTATGGCATGGCCACCGTTTTCATTAATGAAGCTGGCTACTTCCTCTGCTTTTCGTTTACGGATGTCCGCTACAACTACAGCAGCACCCTCATCAGCGAATCGCTTTGAGCTAGCGGCTCCAATGCCGGAGCCGCCTCCAGTGACTATCGATACTTTATCTTTCAGTAACATACTCATCCCCTAGTTCTTTACATAGAACAACCTACTGGGGCTATCGTGCTTATGAGAGCGTCATGAAAACGGAGATAAAAAAATATGGCAAGTGAAGCCTTCCACAAAATTCGAGATCTCGTTGCTAGCAAACCCATTCCTACCGAAATAAAAGCTAATCGAGCTTTTCTTGATGCAGGAGCTCGCCCGCTTGTAAAGGGAGTTAAGGGCACCTTAATTAATGCCAGCGGAGTGACGGCAGAGATGCAAATTCCTGAAGGAGCAGCATCCGATGCGGTCATCCTCTATTTTCATGGAGGGGGGTATGTGGGTGGATCAATTGCTTCACACCGGAATCTAACCGGAAACTTAGCCCTAGCTTCCAAATGTCAACTTCTTTCAGTTGAGTACCGGTTAGCTCCTGAGAACCCCCATCCGGCAGCCGTAGAAGATGCCCTCAATTCGTACAAATGGCTACTCAGCGAAGGCTACGATCCAAAGAAAATTGCTATTAGTGGTGACTCTGCAGGAGGGGGCTTAGCTATCGCAGTTCAACTCAAAATCCGCGATGAAGGTCTTCCGTTGCCTGTCGCATCAGCTCCGATCTCTCCTTGGATTGATATGGGCTTATCAGGAGACACCATGTCATCGCGCCAATCCAGAGACCCTCTAATTCGGCTTGACTTGATACGTGAGTTCAAAAGCCAATTTCTTGGCCCAATTAACAACTCCAACGATCCATATGCGTCGCCTCTTCAAGCTGACCTGTCTGGACTACCGCCAATGCTTATTCATGTTGGAGATGACGAGATGCTTCTTTCCGACAGCGAAAGATTAGCTGAGAAAGCATCGGCGGCAGGAGTCTCCGTGACACTTGAGATATGGCCCGAGATGATTCATGTATGGCACACATTCGTCGGTTTGTTTCCGGAGGCTCAGGATGGAATCAACCGAATCGCAGAGTTTTTTTCTATTCACCTAGAGATCTGAATAATTACTCCGGGGGCTTCGTGCGGAGGATTTTTAGGATAACCAACTCTTCGTACTCGGTATCGCTTAACCTAGCTAGATCACAAGCCGCATAGCGGTTATGTTGGCCCATGCTAGGGGCAGCTGCACGCATAGTGGCCGGAGTTAACGACAATCGGCAAGCAAATCGAGGCCAAAGGTGGCTTCCAGCTTGTGGATGGTCTAATTTACTGAAAAATTTGTTGAACTCTAAATTCGGGTCTTCCATTACATTTGAGGCGTCATTCACGGCTCCGGCAGGCACACCTATCTCCTGCAGCTGGAACATCAGCTCTTGATCGTTGTGTCTGCTAGCGAGAACTGAGATTTTCTTATCAAGTTCATCGTGTCGATCCCAACGCTCAGCCATGACAAGATCTTCTAAGTCGTGCCAAGAGGCATAGTTGCAAAGCGCTCGCCAAGAGTAATCGTCTACGATCGAGATAGCTATCCACCTGTCGTCGCCTATACATTTGTAAACACCTTGTGGAGCTCTTCCAGGACGTCGATTACCCCACCTTTTTTGTTCACCAAAAAACTGAGACGCTACTAGATGATGTCCGATCATGTTAATAGCAGTTTCCATTTGAGCAACTTCTATGGTCTGACCTTGTATATCCGTTTGTGCTTTTCGGTCTAAAAGGGCAATGATTGCGGCAGCAGCAGCATGCATCCCCGCAATCGGGTCTGGCCATGCGATACCATTTTTCCAGGGCCCCTCGTCTAAATATCCGGTTAACGCAGTATGTCCAACGTGGCCTGCGATAGTAGGACCGTACGCAAGCCAATCTCGATTTGGTCCATCTCGGCCGTAGCCCGGCATCGTTACATAAACAAGATCTGGATTTAGGGTGTGAAGGAAATTTTCATCAAGTCCAAAAGCTGGCATAACTCGCGGTGCATAATTTTCAATTACAACGTCTGATTTGGCAATGAGTTTCGCGAATAAGTCACGGCCCTTTTCTTTGTCTATCTCTATAACGGCGGACAACTTATTATTAGCGTATTTGTTATGAAACCCACTTCGATTCCAAGGTTCATCGCCGGCTTCATCATCGGGAAAAAAGTGGGTATTTTTGACGTAGGATTCTGGAACATTCAGAGGTGTCCTAGTCCATGGGACCTCAGTCATCAGAACTTCTGCCCCTAAGTCCGCTAAAATCCGGGTGGCAAGAGGACCGGCCCAAACGCGCGTCATATCTAAAACTCGTATGCCTGTTAACGGCCCATCGGCCAAGCCTTCCAAAGGCTCACGGTCATCCTTAGATTTACCGGAAACCCTCTTGGGGCCTAACTCCCATTGATGCTTACTCATCCGAAATGGCGGTCCAGGTAATCTTAACCCTTCTCTTGTTTCAGTTCGCCAAAAGTCCCGCTCAGCAAGATGTTCGTCAGTTAAAAGATCTTCCATTTCTGACACAGGTGCGATTGGAATACGCAATGCTTGGAAAAGTTCAACTAGCTCATGTCTCTTCTGGGCTCGAAGGTAAGGCCTTAAAGAACTGTCTACTAGTTCCTGGTCAGACATCAAATCAACTATCGATGTAATACCTGGTTTATCAAGCAATCCTGTCAGACCTGTGACTTCAAGCATTCTTTCCATCTGGTCAGTTTGCGAAACAGCTAGACCAATCCAACCATCAGAACACTCATAGGCACCTATTGGAGTTCCAGGGCCAGCGTATCTATTTCCTAAACGGCTGAGAATACTTCCATTATGGGTATGCCTCAACAATGTGAACTGATGGAGTGCAGCTAAAACTTCTTGATGCGACGTCTCAACTACTTGACCACGCCCGGTGCGAGACCGAACGTACAAGGCAGACAGCGCACCTATAAACCCTGTGATGCCTGAAGCTAAATGAACTAGGTCAGGAACTCCGTTTAGAGGCTCTCTTTTAGGATCACCAGTTAATCGAAGATGTCCACTGATCGCAGCGTCTACCAGATCAGTCGAGCGCCAATTTTTATACGGACCGTCTATTCCGAATGGCGAAATTCTAAGAACAATTTGCCCGGAATGGCGAGGCTGGAATGGAACTTCAATACCGTCAACAGAAGAGGATTGAATTATGACGTCAGCGTCTACTAAATGCTCCTCGTAATTACTTTCTGAATGTTTAGAAATATCAAAGAAAGCCGCAGCGGCAGCTTGATTGTTACCATCAAGCAGTATCACTTGGCTTCCATAATCTGCAAAAAGCTTTGCAGCGTAGGATCCAGCTAGTGAACCTCCTAGTTCCGCTACCTTAACCTCAGATAGGGCCCCAGCGACACTCAAGGAATTACCCCCAAAGATTTAAGTTCTTCTATCTGATTCCATCCAATTCCTAGTTCCATTAGGACAAGTTCTGTATCTTGCCCTAACTCAGGTGAAGCCGAAGACACAGTCCATTTGGTCTCCGAAAAGTCAATCGGTGTGGCTACCATCTCAACCGTTTGACCATCAGGGGTTGGGACTTCCACGAAACAGCCCGCTGCTCGGGCCTGAGGGTCATTCAAGACTTCAAGCGTTGATTGCACCGGAGCCCACCAAACATCATTCTGATCAAATATTTGTCCCCATTCCGACCTAGTTTTACCGGACATGACTTCATCAATCTTAGTAGTCAAAAATTCTGCGTTTTCTAGTCTATTTTCAATAGTCGAAAACTTCGGTTCGTTGTACCAACCTTCTTCATCAAGTGCCTTCACGACTTGTGGCCAATGGCGGTCGCCTTCGAGTCCAAGCATCCAAAGCCATTCCCCATCAGAACAGCGATAACAATTTATAAGTGGATTCGGTTGATGTAATCTACTTCTTGCCTCAGTATCAGCACCCGTGACTGCTGTAACGTTATGATCCCAACCCAACATATATGTCCCTAATCGGATTAAGGAGGCTTCTACTAACTGACCTGACCCACTTTTTTCCCTATGAAATAAAGCTGCCGATACACCCGCAGCTGCCGACATCCCAGTCATATGGTCGCCCATACCGCCTCGCTGAACCGGTGGTTCCGAACTACCTGAACTCAAAGCACTTGCAATTCCGGCGCGTGCCCAGAAAGCTCCTATGTCATATGACTGCCTATCAGTTTCAGACCCTCGCAATGAGAGTCCAGTCACGCTCGCATAAACTAGGGTTGGATACTTACTAGCAAGAGTTGGATAATCAAGTCCAAGACGTTCTAAGCCACCAGGTCGAAAATTCGTAACGAATACATCCGCAGAGCCAAGGAGCGAATGCATAAGCTCCATGCCTCGAGGAGTTTGCAGATCTATGACAACGCTTTTCTTTCCACGATTATCGAGATCAAATGGTGGGTTACCTTGATCTCCGTAGAGCCATTCCATCGAACGGAATGGGTCACCTGCATGAGGTTCGACTTTAAATACTTCCGCTCCCCAATCAGCTAGAATGCCTCCGCACGCTGGTCCTGCTACCCATAATCCCAACTCGACGACACGCACCCCACTCATTGGCCCAGGCATTACACTATCTCCCTTAACATTTACCAGATCGTACTAACAACGCTTGGTCGAGGCGATGATATTTATCCTCATCCTTCAAATTTGATCCCACGATAAGAGACTCTGCTGAAAGGCCGAGAATACTTTCTTGGACTAATGAATGCCTTCTGGCTGTGTTCTCACTTACCGATTCGTCACCATTAAGGCTTCTTTCTGACGCTGCCTTAATCCACTCCTCGGGTTTACATGGAACAACTGGAGAATCCGATGAGAAGGTCACTTCCACATCACGCTCTATCAAACTACGGACCGGCCACAGCCACTTCTGTTCTAAGCTGGTTAGCTGCTCTAAGTATTTTTGCTCTCGATAAACCAAAAAAGAAGGCTGTGTCGAAACGGCAATATTTAGTTCGCTCAATGAATCAAGTTGTTCCGGCAATGCTAGCGAACAGTGTTCAATTCTGTCTTTCACTAACTCTGGGGCGGGGCTATCCATAAATGCTAAAAGGGCATCGTTTAAGGTATCTATATCCATTGAGTGCACGGCTGTTGGGAACCCACGGATATGGGCTTGTTCGATTAGGTGACTTATTGAAGCTTTTCCCATGATGTCAGGCATTACTTTTGCATGCCCCACAGACAAGTTTCTAAATCGCTTACCATAAAAGAGGTCGCCGAGATTTTCTGCGCCGACCATAGCCACAAGGTTTGGGCTGATAGCTGAATTGAAAAGACTATCTAGTAGCTCCAGCGAATCAATATTATTTGTGTGCGTAGCATCAGTTAACGAAACAAGGCCATCCTCTTCACACTGCTGAAACATTTTGCTCGCTGCGCTTTGAATCTTGCTTAGCGAAAGCCGCGGGACCTTAGCAAGTAGGTCATGCCTTTCCACTAAGATTTCACTCGATGTATTCGGCACTCCCAAAGCTAAGAGAGCAGCCGAGTTAGCCACAGCCACATGACCAGTACGGTGATGAAGAATGGTCGGTATGTCGCCAGTTGCTCGGTCTAATTCTTTCCGAGTGGGATGGCGTCGTTCGCGAAGTAATGCATCGTCATAGCCCCAGACTCTTAACCACTCGCCATCATTACTTTTCGCGTCAGCTAGCGTTTGTATCAACTCTGGTATCGTTTCGCAAAAAGATACGTTTAGTGAACAGAGGCTTGCCAGCACTGACATCACATGAATATGGTCGTCTCTATACCCAGGTTGTAGCCATTCATTTTCTTTCAGTCTGATGATAGGAATGTCAGCAGAAACTGTCACGTCCAGAGCCGTAGCTACATCATCAATCAAAAGAATATTTGATGCTTCAGAATTTTGGTCACCAAACCTAGTTATCCGACCTTTGATTAGGCACGGGCCTTTCAAATCAGATGCCAAGTTCTTCCAAGAGAGGTATTAAGTCCTTACGTAAAAGCTTGCCTGTAGAAGTTCGGGGTAATTCGTCCATTAAATGAATTGCTTCTGGCCTTTTAAATGGAGCTAGCTTGTCTTTCGCGTAAGCAACAAGTTCCTCTGCTGTTGTTCCGCTGCCAGGCCGAACAACCGCAGCAGCTACCACCCGCTCGCCCCATTCCTCGCTAGCAACACCTACGACAGCGCACTCTAAAACCGTAGCGTTTTCATATAGAACAGCTTCTACTTCATCGGGCGAAACGTTTTCACCGCCTCTGATAATCATGTCTCCAGTTCGACCACCTAGAAAGAGGTAGTCATCAATATCTAGATATCCAAGGTCACCAGTATGAACCCAGCCCTCATTATCAACTGTAATTCGCGTTTTTTCGTCATTGCCCCAGTATCCATCCATGGCTCTAAACGTGCGTAGCTGAACTTCTCCTAGCACCTCTAATTCTACGGGGAGACCCGCCTCATCAACTATTCTGACTTCGACGTCATCGAGCACCTTGCCTACTGAGCTTAATCGCTTAAGCTTTAGAGCTTTTTCTGCTTCGTTTCCCTCAACTCGATGATCATCTGGATCCAGAACCGCTACTGTCGAAGTAGTTTCGGTTTGGCCATAGGCTCCGGCAAATGAAACATTTTCTGGGAAGACACTAATAGCTCGACGAATAACCGATGGTGGCATCGGAGCAGCACCATAGGTTATTCCATCCATTCCTTCGAAAGCGGTCTTACTAAAGTTGTCAGCTTCCATAACCCTAGCGAGCATCGTTGGAACTAGAAATGCATGAGTTACAGAATGCTTCTGAACCGTTTCAATCCATGCTGCTGCTTCAAACTGAGGGAGCAAAACGACAACTCGCCCGCTGTAGAGAGCGTTGAGCATAGAGGTGACTCCTGCTATGTGGTACAGCGGCGCGGCTAGCGCCATGCGGCCCATATCTTCACCTGATGCTGCATCATTTGAGCCCATTACGTATCCGGTGATAGCACCATTCGTTAATTTGACGCCTTTCGGCATCGACGTTGTTCCACTCGTATACAGCAGGGCACACAGGCCATCGAAATCAACATCTTCAGGAACTGGCAGTTCAAAAGCACCATCTCGAGCTGCCACATAAGATTCTGCGACGTCAAGCATAAATACGTGCTCGACGGTCGCTGGTCGATTATCGGCGACAAGCTGTGCATAGCGACTTTCAGTAAACAAGACTTTGACACCACTGTCGGCCATCAAATGAGCCGCTTCCTCAGCTCCCGCTCGGAAATTCATCGGGACGACAGTTGCTCCAACAAACGCCGCACCGAAGATAGCTTCAACGCAAGCAACACTGTTTGTTGCAAAGATTCCCACTCTGTCGCCAACCTCCACGCCGAGGGACGACAACATTCCAGCTACTTTGCTTGTGTTCTCTAGTAACTCTGCGTATGTAACTTCTCGAGCAACACCGCCGTCTATCTCCGTAGAAGTGTCGATAAGAATTACTTGATCTCCAGCTATAGACGCCGGCATAAATAAGAGCATTCCTAAATTCACGTTAACTCCCCTGTACGGAATCCGAGATGATCCCAATAGCACACTAGGTGCCTTAAACAAATTATCCGACTCTCTTGGCGAATAGAAAGCTAGTCTGCCATTATGTCGAAGAATATTGAATTTTGGATAGACCCTCTCTGACCTTGGTGTTGGGTGACAGCCCGTTGGGTTGTCGAAGAAATAGCTGAAAAGAGAGACCTGGATATCACATGGCAACCAATAAGTTTATTATTCAAAAATAATCCGCCTGAGGACAGTTCCTACTATCAAAAATCAATAGCAACTCACAAGATGCTTCGAGTAATGGAATCAGTGCGTTCTGTTGACGGAGATCAGGCTCTATCTAGCCTGTACTGGGAATTTGCTTCTCGAATCCATCATGATAAAGACTTAAATTTCGACATTGCAGATGCGCTCAATGCAACTAAATTAGACCAATCTCACGCCAGAGCAGCAGATGAAGAGCGGTGGGATTCCATTATTAGACAGCGCATGGATGCAGGCCTCGAGCTCGTTGGAGATGATGTCGGCACACCCATAATTGCATGGAACCGGTCCGATAATAAACGAATAGGTATCTTTGGGCCGGTAATAACTAGAGTTCCAAAAGGACCTGATGCTTTAAAGCTTTGGGATGGAATGCTTATGCTGGGTGATGTTGATGGTTTCTGGGAGTTGAAGAAGACTCGTAATCAGAGTCCCGAGTTCGGAGAGCGACCAAATTGAGACTTGATATTTTCAACGAACTAAAAGTGATAGACACCGACAGCCACTGGTCCGAGCCATATGACCTATGGACTAGCCGGGCTCCCGCTAAGTGGAAAGATCGAGTTCCTCAGATGGGCGAACGAGGGGGAAAAAAAAGATGGTGGTTCGACAAAGATATCCCTATCGGATTGCCGATTGCTTCTTCTGTTGTTGATACTGAAGGGCGAAAGATTACTGGTACCGCTTTCTTTGATATGGACAATGAGATGGTTCATAGAGCAAGCTTCGAATCGGAAGCTAGAACCGAGATGCTTGACGTTTTAGGTATCCACGCGCAAATAATGTATCCAAATGTTGCAGGCTTCGGGAATCAGAATTTCCTTAAATCCGCCGACAATGAGCTGCGCCTTCTTAGTGTCTCAATATATAACGATGCCCTAGCTGAATTCCAAGAAGATACAGGTCAACGCGTTTTCGGAATGGCGCTACTCCCATGGTGGGACCTAGAAGCTTCAGTAGCAGAAGTCAAGCGAGCTCATAGTAACGGCCTACGAGGAATAGTCACCTGCGCCAATCCAGAAGAAGCGGGTATGCCTGATATGGCCACCTCTGACTGGAACCCAGTTTGGGAAGTATGTTCAGAATTAAATATGCCTATAAATTTCCATATCGGTTCATCTAAGGGAAATCTTGATTTCTTTGGGAATGCTCCATGGCCTTCGTTTGGAGCCGAAAGAAAACTAGCGGTTGGATCTGCCAATTTATTTATGGGAAACGCACGAACAGTAGGTAATTTAATATATTCGGGCGTTCCCGAAAGATTTCCTGAACTTAAATTTGTTTCAGTTGAAAGCGGCATCGGGTGGTTGCCATTTTTCTTAGAAGTTTTAGATCATCAAATGTATGAAACGGCTCCACACGAATTATCAGAACTTTCAATTCTGCCGTCTGAGTATTTCAAACGACAGTTTTACGGTTGCTTTTGGTTCGAAAAATCAACTATCAAACCAACAATAGATTTCCTGGGAAATCAGAGCGTAATGTTTGAAACTGACTTCCCTCATCCAACGTGTCTGTATCCCAGGGATGATGACTCTCTTCATGCAGCTCTGGCGGGGTTAAGCAATGACGACATACAGGCTATTTTTCAGGACAATGCTGCGAGTCTCTATAACATAGCCATTTAATCTCACAATATTCTCTAACGAATATTGTGAGATTACTGCCCTTGTTTGACCGTGATCCCGGTAGAAAATTGCACTCTTTTGGAGAATTCAGACACAAGTTGGCTTTCCTATCCGATCTGAAGTGCTAGACGTCTTTCCAACTCAAGTCCTTGAGCTAAGGGCAAGTCTCCTGAACCATTTATACATCGTTTCAAACGGCTTGAGAGTGCCAAATCTATGAGCGCTATTCTTTCGGCACAATCAATTCCATGTTTTTCGAGATTGTCCGGCTCTACCACTTCAGAAACCATTCCCAAAGATAATGCTTCATTAGCATCTATATTCCTTGCAGTCAGAATCAGAGGCAGGGCCTTGTTTGCTCCGATAACTCGCGTGAGACTTTGGGTACCTCCAGCAGCGGGCAGCATTCCTAGCTTAGTTTCGGGTAAACCAAGGATGGTGTCAGATGACGCAATCCGGATATCGCATAATAACGCCATCTCTAAGCTAGAACCCATAGTAAATCCATGGAGTAGAGCAATACTTGGGACTTCTATACTCAGCAACAAATTCCATGGATCTCGTTCCCACCGAATTCGCCTAGCTTCAGAGATTGAATCGGCACTGCCGAACTCCGATAAATCAGCTCCTACACCGAAGTGTTTACCTTCGCTGCGAAGCACAAAGCATCGAACGTCTGGGATATCTCTAACCGCTTCAAAAATTTCTATTAAGGAATCGCGCATTTCTAGATCAAAGATATTTAGTGGTGCGTGACTAATAGTTGCTACTGCTATGCCATTCTCATCGATAGATAACCCCACCCGCTCCTTCATTTGTTAACCAACGGAAAAATAGATTCTTCCAGAGATACTTCTCTATGCTGATCCGCCTCATCTGCTAGTTGAGCAACAGCAATCAAACATGCCGATAACCCTGCTATGGGATCGGGGTATGAATACGCAGGGGAGGTAGGAACCGTTGATGTCCAGCCTAAGCCCGACGCTGCATGAACTCCTGTTCCATAAGCGACCCAACTCTCTTCTGGCCCACCCGCAGCAAAAGCGTTAATAGAGAGCGATCGAACATTTTTGTTAATGAGTACCAAGTGATCAGCCGTCAACCCTAGATTGAAAAGCGCCCGCCGAGACATCGAGGAAATTACAAGGTCAGATGACTTTACCAACTGTTCAAAGGCTGCTGATGCAACGCATTTCCTGAGATCTAAATTCAAAATTTCTTTAGACTTGTTAAGTTCTAGGAACATCGGAGCCTGACCGGTTCCATTATCGCCATCGCCGAACCTGAGTCCATCAGGGCGCACATCAGACTCAATTTTTATTACGCGAGCGCCAGCTCTACCAAGGAGTTCAGAGCAAAGAGGCCCAGCCCACATAGACGTTAAATCAAGTACTTGTTTTCCCCTCAAATCGACTTTGCCAGAAATATTTCCTATATCTAATGGTCGCACTTTGCGAGCATTCTGACGAAACGGAACGATCGGCAGCCGCCAAATTTGTGCTCGTTTCGCCAAAGATTCAGGTTCGGGGTCTGATCCAGCGACGCCGAGGAAAGATGTCCACGTTTCTAAGTCATCTGGTCCAAGGTCTACACATAGATACCCGTTAGTCCATTTAACCGGCTGTTCTGGCCGAGAAGGATTTTCTACTAGAAGTTCTGGAAGATCAAGCCAAAATTCAGTATCTCCAACCACCGGAATTCTGAGACGCGACTCTATAGCCCGCCCAAGCTCTGCGCCTAAGCTATGAAGACCTTCCGGGAGCCAACGTTGAGTCATCTCCCGGAAAAGTCAGGGGGTCGTTTAGCAAAAAAAGAACGCAGGCCTTCATCTCGATCTTCGGTAGCAGCTAACTGATGATTAAGGTCACCTTCCAGGCGCAGCGCGTCGCGCAGCGGGAGTTCAGTTCCTCTATGTACACACTCTTTAGCCATAGCCAACGCTATTGGACCACTACCTGCAAGGAGTGCTAACTGTTCCTGCAAAGCTTCTTCCGGTGTATCTGTCAGTTCATGCAAGATTCCCCACGAAACAGCAACATCACTAGAAATGCTTTTGCCAAGCAGAAGCATCGTAGTTGCGCGACCAGTTCCAATGGCCCGAGGGAGTCGTTGAGTACCACCCCACATCGGCAGGGTGCCCGACATTGGATCAGACAACTCAAACGTAGAATTTCTAAGACCAATACGGATGTCACAACACAGGGCGATTTCTAAACCGACTGAGTGGCATTTGCCGCTAAATAGCCCAACAACAGGAACCGACACAGCAGCTAAAGCTGAAGCCGGATCAGGCACTATTTGAGCTCGATCTAAATCTTTTGCAGCACCAACACAGAAGTCGGTCGCCAGTGAACTCACAACAACAATTTTAACATCTCTATCTTGAGCTATTTCAGAACAACGAGCGGAAAATTGAGACGCCGCAGAACCGGATAGTTCACCGCCTGGAAGGTCTAACCGAATTATGGCTCTGTCTTCCAAACGCGTTACTCTTAAGTCATCAGAAGTCAAAATCTGTTCTTACGTAAACGTTATCAATCCGCAGACTTTGTTTTCTTTGGCTCCTGCAGCGCCATGTCTTTTCCATTGCATTGCAGAGTTACAGCTCCAGGTTTGGTAACTAATACTTCGATACCTGTTTCTTCATCCTGATAACGCTTACCGACTTTCAGTCCTTCGCCACCCTCGGCATGGGTGATATCACCTTCGCCACCTTTGGTAACGATTACCTGAATGCCACCGTCGAAATCAAGACGATCTCCCGCTTTTGTCGCCACTGCGATTACCCCCTGGGTATCTAGTTCTTCAATCACGTTATCGGACTAAACTAAAAAAAATCTTCTGACACACGAGAAGTCATAGATGAGTAACAATAACTGTATGGAAACAGCTCTCGTAATCGGCGGAACAGGTCCGACCGGCCCTCTTATCGTAAACGGCCTTACTCGCCGTGGCTACAAAGTCACTATTTTGCACACGGGGCGACACGAAACTGATCTAATCAGCGATGAAGTAGAACATATTCATACAAACCCGTTTGATCGAAATGCCTCAGCTGAAGCAATCGGTACAAGAACATTTGATCTTGGTGTCGTAATGTATGGCCGTCTACGAGACTTAGTCGAACTACTTGCCGGCAAAATTGGCCACTTGGTAACGATTGGTGGAGTTGGGGTCTACCACGGGTTTGCCAATCCAGATGACTTGTTCCCGGAAGGATTACCGGTCCCTAATCCATCCTCAGCTGAGCTGGTAGGCGATAATGAGTATTTTCGCAAATTACGAAAGATTCGCGAGACGGAAGAGGCTGTCTTCGATCTCCATCCAGAGGCAATTCATCTTCGATATCCACAAATATACGGTCCACGACAGATACTGCCGAGAGAATGGCCAATCGTTCGCCGAGCAATCGACAGACGGCCTACCCTCATAGTTCCCGATGGCGGGTTAACTCTTAAAAGCCAAATGTGGATAGAGAATGCAGCGCATGCAACGTTGCTCGCATGCGCTCGTCCTATCTCTGCGATCGGAAATATTTACAATGTTTCGGATCAACAGCTATTATCTATAGCTCAAATCGCTGAAATCGTTGCCGACGAGGTTGGGCATGAATGGGAACTAATTTCTATTCCTCACTATCTTGCGCCTTCCACGCGCCCAATGCTCACTAGTTGGTCCAACACGCATAGAGTCCTCGATATTGCGCCAGCTGTTACAGACTTAGGCTATTCCGATGTGAAGTCACCGGTTCAGGCGTGGCGGGAAGCTACTCGTTATCTCCTCCAAAACCGTCCCGAAAACGGAGGCAGGGTTGAGCAACAATTGAACGACCCATTTGAATACAAAAGTGAAGATATCCAGATCGCTATTTTCAAAAAATATGCTGCAGCTCTTCGAAAGGTCGACTGGGTAGCCGAACCGGGATATAGCTCCGCATACGTTGGAAAGCATGAGAACCCAGCGACCCGTGCACCTCTATCTGAGCTCTAGCTTGCCAGCGGCCCGCGTAGCAACATTCCCGGAGTCGCTCCCGTAGTTTCGCCATCTTCAACAAGAATTTCACCATTCACAATAGTTGCTTTTATCCCAACCGAAGTCTGCCGTAACCGTGCTGCGCCTGATGGCAAGTCATGGAGCAACTCAGGCAAGTTGGGACTAACGCTTTCTGAGTCAAAAATATTAATATCTGAAGCTTTTCCTTCGGCCAATACCCCACGATCGTCAAAGCCCCAAGCTCGAGCTGGCACCAATGTCATGCGATGAATCGCCTCCTCTAACGAAAACGCTTTTTCATTCCGAACCCAATGTCCGAGTAAATGAGTCTGAATCGAAGAGTCCATAATTTGCGTAACATGCGCACCGCTATCACTAAACGTTGGGATAGCAAAGGGGTGTTTCATTAGATCAAGGACTACCGATTGGTCCTGATTGGCAGCAGCCTGTATAAAGAAAATGTCTAGGTTGTTAGCCACTGCAACATCAAAAAAAACATCAATTGGTTTCTTATTTTCGGCTGCAGCAATTTCCGCTATCGATCGGTATGGAGGAAGCGCCGACTCCATCGGATATACGAATTCCCATTCCGGTTTACGAGCCTCTGCGCCAATCGATCGTCCATAGTCTCCATGTTCAGCTTCATGCATCAAGCTGGAGCGCATCTCAGGATTTCTCAGCGCCAATAACTGATCTTCTAGAGTGGCTTTCCTGAGTTCTTTCCATATTGGAAGCGAGTCAAAGGGAAGCTGCGTTGAAAAGGATAGCAGTACTCCAAATTGGCGAGTATGCACCTGAGCCCAAGACCTTCCTCCTGCAGAATTTATTCTGTCTAAAAGTTCAACGACAGGTTTCCACCCTAAGTCACCTTTACCGGCAGCAAGCATTCCATAAGTGAATGGCACCCCGGTTCGTACAGCAAGTTCTACCAAACGACTGATATACAATTCGCGTTTCTCCAGGTCTCGAGAACGAAGATCATGGTGGTGAGCTAGTTCAAAAATCCCAGCACCTAATTTCCCCATCTCGGAAACCAATAGCTCTACTTCTGACCAATCGGCCATTCGACTTGCAACTGGTCGGTCATCAGAAGTCGCATGATTTACAGAAACCGAGGTTGTAAAACCCATGGCACCAGACTTCATTGCCGAACGAAGCTGCCCTACCATCAGGGCAAGATCATCCTCGTTGGCAGAGTCTTCAAAAGCTCTTTCACCCATAGCCCACGTTCGTAATGCTGAATGACCGATATAGCCTGCATAATTAATTCCTTTAGGCGTTCTATCAACAAAATTTAAATATTCTGGAAAAGTTTCCCAAGACCAGTCGATACCAGCTGCCATGGCTTCTGCAGATATATCTTCAGCCCTTTCAAGATTACGAACTACAAGATGTCGTTCATCTGAGCGAACTGGTGCGAGAGTAAATCCGCAATTTCCCATTACGGCAGTCGTTACTCCATGAAAGCATGAACTCTCACCCATTGGGTCCCAGGCAATTTGTGCATCCATATGGGTATGAACATCCACAAACCCTGGGCTAACTATCTGACCTTCAGCCTCAACTATGCGCTTAGCTTTACGGCCCCCTAACAAACCTATCTCAGTGATTACGCCGCCATCAACCATCACATCAGCGCGACGTCTGGCGCGTCCGGTGCCATCGATAAGTGTGCCCCCACGAATTAATAATTCGCTCACTTCACTTCCCCCAACTTGTCAAACGATCCCACACGCTTTAGCAATAAATTTATCTAGCCTTATCTTACCGCTATTAACCAGACACTATTTCAAGATCCCTTCTTCAGTTAGAGCGGAAATATCTGCTTCAGACATTTCCAGCACTGTCGTGAGCACTTCAATGGTGTGTTCGCCTAATAGCGGCGCCGAACGCAGCACTCCGTTTGTGGCAGTATCCAACAGCCACGGCACACCGACGTGACTTTTTTTTCCAACCGCAGAGTGAGGGAGCCGTTCGATAACCCCACGTTCATTAAGGTGAGGGTTTTGTTCCAAAGACTTGGCATTGAGCGACGGCATCGCAGGGATACCAACTGCTTGCAGAAGCTCAGTAACATGCCATTGATCTTGACTTTGTGTCCATTCATTTATCAGATCATCAATAGTTGTCTCATTTTCTTTACGCTTTGAAGCAGTCGAAAACATACTTTCGTCCCTACCGAAATCAATAATATCAGACAGCTTCTCCCACTCTTTATCAGTACGGCATGCTATGGCTACCCAGCTATCTTCACCTAGGCATCGATATAGGTTATGGGGTGACATTAATGGATCATGGTTGCCAATTCTTTTCGGTTCGTTTCCTGTAAGGAGCCATTCCATCCATCCTTCGTTTACACAAACTGTCGTTGCTTCCCACAAAGAGGTGTCGATGTTCTGTCCCTCTCCAGTTCGACGTCGCGCTGCAAGCGCAGCGACTATAGCGAACGCTGTTGCGATACCTGAAGCCGGGTCCCCAAGAGCTACTCCCACTTCTTCCGGGTCTCCTCCTTCGTATCCAGTAAGCGATGACAAGCCTGACAACGGTGCCGTAGTAGGTCCGTATCCTATATATTTGCTGTAAGGGCCTTCTTGCCCATAACCACTAATCGTCGCGACAATAACGTCACTTCGTTCGGCTACCAAGTCGTTATACCCCATGCCAAACCGGTCCATTACTCCAGTCCCAAAGTTTGACAGAACAACATCGCATTTAAGCGCTATCTCTTTCGCTATCGATTTGCCTTTGTCAGTAGAAAGATCAATTCTTATGCTCTTTTTTCCCTGTCCCCATTGGTTAAAGTACCCGTTCGTATCCGGCCCCTCTTCACAATCAGTTGCGTGTAAGGGTAATCGTCGCCCTAAATCAGGGGCTTCAGCAGATTCGATTTTTATAACTTCGGCTCCTAAATGGGCTAGATGAAGTCCACAGAATGGGCCAGCCCAGACCCATGAAAAGTCTGCTACTCTTATCCCTTCAAGCGGTCGCGCTTTAATAGCTTTAAGATCAATCTGATTAGCCGGTCGGCTTGTTTCGAAACCAGCTGTCTGGTCATTCCCTAACGCCGGAGCAGGGCAACGAACCGACCACCAAGGATTCTTATACCTACTTGGAGGTCCGGGAATTCTGAGAACTCCCATACCTGGTTGATCTAAGTTAACAATAAACTCACGATCATCAAGGTGCGGATCGGAAGCCATCTGAGCGATAGTGTTCACGGGCGCGAAAGCGACTCTATTAGCTTGGCCAAGATGAAACAGATCTGCAGTTTTTTGAGGAGCTATCCATTCCGCTAGCCAAAGATGTAAAAGATCGGCTGCATCTGATCTTCCTTGCTGAGTATCAAATATTTCCATCTCAGCCCACTCTGGGTGTCCCATTATCTCTTTAAGTCGGCGCCATTGATCATCTTCAACACATACAACAAAGATACGCCCATCTTTAGTCGGCAGTATTTTCCACGGATTTAGAACTCTTGTCCCAATACGTCCAGGTATCTGGCCAGTGTAGGTATAGGTAATGAAGCCTGCTTCTAACATGCTCGCTATATAGGACATCCCAGCAAAATCTATGTGTTCACCAGTTCCAGTTCGTTGCGCTTTATCAACCGCTGCGAGTGCGACCGTCGCCGCCGCAAACCCAATCTGAAACCCAGCTTGTTGCCCATGAGGCTTTAAAGGCGGCAGCTCGGGGCGATCAGAACCTCCAGGTGTAAGCCATCCCCAGCCCCCACCATGCATTACCTGAAGGTCTTCTGCTTCATAGCCAGAGTATGGCCCAGAACGCCCAAAGGGTGTAACAGAACAGGTGACCATTGATGGGTACCGAGTGCGAAGTGAGAGTTCTTCTAAACCAAGAGAGTCTGCCAAATTCGGCGCCAAATCATGAATCAAAAGATCAGCGTCACCTAGCAGGCTATGTAATCGGTCCATTCCTGAATCAGTACTTAAATCGATCGAAACACTGCGTTTATTGAAATTTAAACTGACGAATAGGCCGCTCGCATTGATATCAAATTCACCGCCATAAGGACCTCTATAGCGAGATTGATCTCCCTCAGGCGGCTCAAGCTTTATTATATCTGCTCCTAGATCAGCCATAATTCTGGCTGCCCACGGGACAGCAACCATTTGACCGATCTCAACTACTTGGATTCCTTCTAAACCCCTCATTTGCCCCTTAGCTCAGTCGCTTAGCTCCAGATCAGTTAAATTTTCATCCTTAGCTGATCTGCTATTGAGAGTACTTCTCAGTTACTCAAATACATCGACATTATCCACAGTCATAGCACTAAATTTTCCACATATTTCCAAGGGCCAGTATTTACGTTACCTAAATTAGCGAACGAAGAAGAAGGAGCGCGCCTATATCGCATTGCACTAGGTTCTGATCAAGAGTTCTGACTCATCTAGGAGGAATAACAATGAAGTCTCGCAGCTACGAAGAAAGACACAGTGATGCCCTAGAGGTTTTCGATGGTTTTATGGCTGGCTCTGTCGATGATCCTGAGAGAGGGGCTCGAGCAATGCGCCGCCAACACGGAGCTTTGGGTAGTTTTGCTTTCGATGTAGTTATGGGTGATGTTTGGGCTCGCCCCCAACTAAGCCGGCGAGATCGCAGCCTTATCGTGATTAGTGTTTTAGCCACGATTGGGAGCACCGAAGAGCTCTCAGTTCACACAATGATTGGCTTAAACCATGGTGCACAACGAAGTGAAATTGAAGAAGTTTTACTTCATGTTGCAGCGTACGCGGGCTTTCCAATGGCTATGCAGGCAACCCGAATAGTCGAAGAACGTTTCCGAATCATAGATGGCGTTGAGCGTCTGCCCGAACGGAAGCCGAGCGCGCTGTTAGATGATCAGGAACGACGTCTACGAGCCCATAGTGTGCGTAAAACACTTACCGACGGACGCTGCTCAGAAAATTTAGATGAGGACTACAAAAATTTTATAGATCATCTGGGAGAAGTCGGAGCTATTGCATACAACTGGGCTTTCGGCGACGTCTGGTCACGCGATGAACTTTCTAGACGAGATCGTAGTCTCGTGGTTGTTTCGATTCTGACAGCTCTGAGCCGGATCGATGAACTTGCATTTCATATCCCAGCTGCTTTGAATCACGGGCTCTCACGAAAAGAAGTTGAGGAGATAATGGTTCAAATGACTATCTACGGTGGTATCCCAAAAGCAGTCGAAGGGGTTCTAGCAATGAAAAAGGCGTACTCCAAAATTGATGCTCGGAATTGACTAGGCTCTTCTAGCCACTACCGAAACTGCCAAATCGAGCTTTCGCCTCATCACTTCTCATTGCTAGAGCAGAGGCATCTCCATCGAACTCTGATATGTCTCCGAGCCGACTAACTTGCGCGTAACCGCGCATCTGATACTTGGCCATATGAACGGAAAGCGGAGGCAACGCTAGGCATCGCTCTACCCATTCGCTCACTAATTCGTCAAGTAGATCTTCGTCCACAGCAACTTCATGAATTAACCCCCATTGCTTGGCCAAATCTCCATCTATACGTTCGGCTAACATGACCATCTGCCTAGCCCTAGATGCACCGACTTCGCTGATCAACCGAGGAGTAGCTCCCCACGGTAACGGAACTCCCAGCTCCACCTCAGGAACATAGAAAGCGGTGTTAGCCGTCGCTAATCTGAAATCACAAGAAGTAGAAAAGCAACAACCGCCGCCAACTGCGTGCCCATGAACTCGCGCGATCGTCACCACTTCGCAATCTTCGATAGCTCTTACAGCTCGCCGTCCAAGCTGACCTCTGTAACGAGCTTCAACATCGTTAGATGTTGCTTTTAAAGTTTCTTTTCTGTCTGCGCCCGCACAAAATGACTTCCCGCGCCCTCCAAGGACAGCTACCCGAAACTCTGTTTGAGCATTAAGAGCCAGGAAGATATCTCCTACCTCTTTAATCATTTGCTGATTATGTGCGTTCCTTGACTCTGGACGGTTGAGCCAGATTCGAAGGACTTCACCGTTAGGTTCGATTTCTAAGGTTTCATAATCTGTCAGGCGTAAGGACATGGACCATATTCTGCCCGAAAAATTTTCTCATCGCAGAAATAAACTACTCTAACTTCGGCGACGTCCTGTGAATATAGGAGCTATATAGCCTAATGCTGCTATTGAGGCACCAAAGATAAACGTTGCACGAAGACGTTCAGTAGATGGGTCGCTGCCAGCTATAGCGAGCATTGATTGAATTCCCAAAATCATTCCAATAAACATAACCGTCTGGTTCATTCCATTGGCAATTCCCAAATCCTGATCCTCTACAGAGTTCGCCACAAGCGTTTGATAGGCAGGTGTCCCGATCCCAGCAGAAACACCGGAGAGCATAAGTCCAATCATTAATATTGCTAAGCCAACACCTCCTGGCTCGCTACCTAACGCGAAAGCCACCATTGATCCGATCATGGCTGTGGTTCCAAAATACATTGGCTTCTGTGCCCCAACACGCGTGACCAGGTAACCGCCCATTGGAGAAGCCAGTGCGAAGATACCTGGACGCGGAACCATCAGCATTGCGGCGGCTCCAACGGAATAACCATACGGACCCTGCAGCACACCAGGAATTACTATGAACGCACCCATATAGGCAAACTGGTTGCAGGCCGCCGAAAGAAGCGGAAGAGAAAAGCTTCGTTTCTGAAACAAGCGCATGTCGAGCAACGGGCTTGCTATCCGCTTTTCCCAATGTACGAACACCCAGAACAGCAAAAAACTTCCAACTAGCATCGCTAGCAAAGTAGGGTCGCTGGCGACTTGACGGTCGTTCCCGAGAAGCACGGGTACACGAGTGATTGCTAGCAAAACCAATAGCGTTGCGATAGCCAGAAGGAAAGTTCCAAGCCAATCGATCTTCGCTCGTAACCCCTTCGGGATCGGTTTCACCACTAACAAGGCTGCAAGCGCAGCGGCGGTGCTGATTGCCCCGAAAACCAAAAAAACTGCTCTCCACCCAAACAGATTTAAGAGCGGCCCTCCAGCGACGACTCCGATCGTCGGAGCTCCAGTCATGGCGAACTGAAACCAGCCAACTGCTTTTGCCCGTTCAGCAGAACCGAAAGCGTGCATCAACAGAGCTATTCCAGTTGGCATCATGAGCGCTCCGCTTAGCCCAAAAAGAACGCGTATAAAAATAAACGCCCCGATACTCCAAACCCAGTAAGTAGCTACCATTGTGATTGTCATTCCAATCACGCCAATAAGGAATATGCGGCGGTGCCCATAGATATCTCCGAGTTTTCCGCCTGCCGGAGTAGCAATTGCCATTGCCAACATGAGCCCAGTTAGGATCCACCCAGCATTTGTGACCGTAGTATCGAGGTCCTCAGCGATTGTCGGCAAAGCAGCGGTAACCAGCGTCATCAGCGAGCCGAAACCCAAGACAGCAAAGGCTATTACCCAGAGAAGTTTCCGTCGATAAGTTAGTGACTGAGGAACAATACTCGGAGCACTATTAGCCGGATAAACCTGCCATACCGTTGGATCACGAATACCACTAGTGACAGTCACTGATTATGTAGCCTACTGTTTTTTCTAGCCTATTTTAGATTTTCGAACAATACGAGAATTTTAATTACCGATATTCTTGCGAAAAAATTATCGCGTCAATTTTTGAGTATCAACCATGCTTTGGTGTTGGCGCATGGTTACGGCAGCCATTTCTGGATGAGTTAGTATCCAAAATTTATCGTTAAGCACGGCGTCTAGAACCATGGGCCCTACTTCAGCCGGGTCCATACCCCCAGCTAAAGTCTTAGTAAGGAAGTTCCAAAACTTGTCGCCCTGTTCAGAAGCAACATGGTTTGCGGCGTCCTCTTGTTCTCTGTTTCGCTCACTATCAACAATGTTTGTGTTGATTGGGCCCGGGCAGAGCACTGAGGCATGAACGTTTGAGTTCTGCCAGCGTAAATCCCGTTCTAGCGAAGTCATTAACGCGACGACTCCATGTTTAGCTACGTTGTATGCCCCGAGAGACGCTCCCGCATATAGTCCAGCCATAGAGGCAGTCGAATTTATGTGGCCTTCGCCTTGTTTTTCCATAATTGGCAAAAAGGTTTCGACTCCATATATCGGCCCCCATAGATCGATATCTAAGGTCCATTTCCAGTCCGCCATGGAAGTTCCACCGACTGGCGCTCCAAGTCCCACTCCTGCGTTATTGCATAGAACGTGCGCTGCGCCGAAATGGCTAAGTGTTGTATCGGCAAGTTTTTCAACTTCTTCTAACTTCGAAACGTCGGTTAATACTCCTACCGCCTCATGGCCGTTGCTGACGAGGTCCCTAACCACCTCATCAAGGGGTTCAGCTTCAATATCGGCAAGAACAATTTTCATGCCTGCTAGGGCAAAAGTATTTGCCATAGCCAGTCCCATTCCACTTGCCGCTCCTGTCACCACAGCGACCTTGCCCGCAACGTCCATCAATTGCCCTCTCCCAGAAATTTTTCTAGCTGAAATCTACGACTGTTCGGGCTCCAACTCGCTGTCGCATTTGCTCATATCCTTCATTGATTTGGTCAAGCTTAATGTGGCTGGAAATCATTTCGTCCAGCATTAAACGACCATCTAGATACATATCGACGTATCTAGGCATATCCACTCGGAAAGAGTTTGATCCCATCATGGAGCCTTGTAGTCGCTTTTCCATCATGAAGACTTCGTGTCCTGGAATTTCAATTTTTTCGCCAAGCGGCATCATTCCAACAATAACTGTTGTCCCGCCAACCTTCGATGCCGACCATGCTTGTTCACATGTAGCTTTCAGACCTATGCACTCGAATGCATAGTCCACTCCGCCGCCAGTCATTTCGTGGATAGTCATTACTGCATCAGTCTCGGAGCCGTTTACGGTATCTGTAGCTCCGACTGCTCGAGCTGTCTCAAGCTTGTCATCGGTAACATCCACTGAAATTATTCTTCCGGCACCCGCAATTCTCGCACCTTGAACAGCAGATAGCCCAATGCCGCCGGCACCAAACACGGCCACCGTTGACCCAGGCTCAATTCGTGCTGTCTTAAATACGGCGCCGACACCAGTCGTCACGCCACAACCGATTAATGCTGCACGATCTAACGGCATATCTGAACGAATTTTAACTACAGCGTTTTGATGAATTAGCATTTCTTCAGCGAATCCGCCTAAACGGGCAAATTGATCCACAGGTGTGCCATCTGACTTACTCAACCTTGGCGCAGCTCCCTTAGGGCGAGACACAGCACTATTGTTTCGGCAAAGGTTCGGTCGGCCGGTGAGACAAAGATTGCAATTTCCACAGAACACGGAAAGACAAGTAATTACATGGTCCCCGGGTTTTACGTAGGAAACATCTTTACCAACAGCTTGGACTATTCCAGCGCTTTCATGTCCCATGACTGAGGGCACCGCCCCTGGCCAAGATGCATCCATAAAATGAAGGTCGCTATGACACAAGCCAGCGTTCACTACCTGCACTAGAACTTCATTGGCTTCGGGCTTATCAATTGAAATATCTTCGATTATTAGATCGCCCGGTATTTGGTTAAGAACTGCAGCCTTCATTGTTGGTATGCCCTCTCAAAAGTCTTCTTCTAAAACCCAAAGCGTAGTCATTCCAGCCTGTCCTCGCAGCCTGTCTGCCATCTTTCTTCCGAACAGAGCGACACCTGTTTCGGCTTACTCGTCGTTTACCTTTCAAAAAAATGCGGCCACTTAGGTTTGGTTTCGATGCACATATCTATCTCCTAGCCAAGAATTGAGTCGGGTTATCTCTCTCGTCTGCATCCTCTGACCTTATGAATATTCAGAATGTACGTAACTTGTCTAGACGCTGCGTCTCATTCTTAAGACTTCCGGATGACTGATTAGCCAAAGGGTCATAAGGCAAAGACCGGTCATTGACATTACAGCTACGCCGGAACGGATACCTACCTGCTCCGAGATCTCACCCAGGGCATATGCCCCGATAGGCAATGCTCCTATACCCGTGCTTAGGAGACCCATTGCTCGACCTCTCATTTTTTCGTCGACGGCCATCAGGACAAGCGTTGATTGTGTTGCACCGAAGAAACCACTTCCGCAGGTTGCCAAAAAGAGAGCACCAGCAACCATGAGCAAAGAATTTCCTAAGGCAAACGGTATTAGCAGGACCATACCGAACATTGACCCACAGACATAAGAAAGCCCTCGACGTTCAGGCGACAACCACCCAAGAATTGCCGAGCCGACCATCATCCCGAACCCAGACATCGACGCTATTAAGCCAATCTCAGTTGGCGAAGCATTTAAATCTGCCCCGATTCTTTGCACAGCCGGAAAGTAAGCAAAGAAAAAAAAATTCGTTAAGACAGTAACGCCAATGATGCTTCTCAAGCCTCTGTTACTTTTAGCAAGCCCCACTGCTTCACGTAATTCAGCTACTGGAGATGGTCTATCGCTTTTCGAAACTATTGGTCGTAACTCTACCTCAGGCATACAGCCTAGAGATATAAGGCCTAGCAAGAGGAAGAACGCAACCACCAGAAAAGCGGCACCGACGCCGAAGTTCTGAGCGACTACACCTCCAATTAAATTTCCAACTGCAGCACCAGAAGCCAAGGCAATACTTTCAAAGGCCATAGCGCTGTCTATTTTATTCGGGCCTACAATATCCATCACTAAAGACCGGCGACTGGTCATATCTCCAACCCATCCAACTCCAGCAATTATTAAGAATGGATACATCACCCAGAGGTGTAATTCACCTAGAATTTCGAGTCCACCGACTAGGATCACCGAAGGGATTAAAGCAAGCAGTTGCATACGGATGGTCGTAAGCCGATTAAATCTATCCGCAATTACCCCACCTACTACTCCACCTAGAAGCAGTGGCGCCCACATTGCTGTGCCAGTCAGCTGAACCATTCTTGGAGAGTCAGTCAGGTCATTAACATGGTATGCAGCCAAAAAGGCTATGGCCCAACGACCCCAATGCCAACAGACACCAGTTATCCAAAGCGGCAGAAACCCCGGAACGCCAAACACAGTGCTTTTCTCGCGGAATTTAGACATCATCAATATTCTAGAACCGACCACCAGATAGGGATCTTAGTTTCTGGTGTGATTTGCCTCAACGCCCGTGTGATCCCACAGGTAAGCAAAATAGTGTTTGATTCTGATCACAAACGGCGGCGATACGTTACTTGAATGTGGATTTGGTTATATCTTTCAGCAACTAACCAGTTGGAAACAAATGACCTTAAAAGATTCATTAACCGTTTGCGTCATCCCAGGAGACGATGCTGCGCCTGAGGCGATGGCTGCAACTCTTCGAGTTCTCAAGTCTCTCGATGCCGCTATTAGCTGGGATTGTCTGCCGGAAGGTAGAGAATTATTAGAACTTGATTCAAATGACCGTGAGAAGTTTGTTACTGAACGAATAGATGCCGCGTCAACGGTCTTGTTTGGTGCTACGAACGGAGTGACTCCCGGAGCTCGCTACATGCGTTGGGGCAAATCAACATATGCAAATGTTCGTCCGATCAAATGGTTTCCGGGCTTCAATAGTCCACTTCACTCACCAGCAGGGATTGACTATGTTATTGTCCGAGAAAATTTAGAGGACATGTATGTTGGCATCATGGGGCCTGCCTCAAAATTGTTGGAGGCCAATCTAACAGACCCTAGGTCACACGTTCCGGAAGATGCCGCCGATGGTCGCTTTGCCACCAAAATTATTACCCGTTCTGGCACAGAGCGAGTAACTCGTTTCGCCTGTGAGTTAGCTACGCAAAGACAAAACAAAATTACAGTATCTGCTAAAACTAATATGCTGCCAGCAACTGATAAATGGTTCTGCGAGATAGCAAAAGAGATAGTCCAGGAGTATCCGCATTTGCATTACGAAGAATTCATTATCGATGATTTAGCGCATCGTCTCGTTATGCGACCACATGAACTTGACGTAGTTCTTTTGCCGAATTTGTACGGCGATATCCTGTCGGATCTAGGAGCCGGGACTATCGGTGGTTTAGGTCTCGCTCCATCTGGTTGCTACGGAGCTGATTTCGCATATTTTGAGCCCGCTCATGGGACAGCTCCAGATATTTCTGGGCTCGGCGTAATAAACCCAACTGCAACTTTATTGTCCGCTACATTAATGTTCCGGCATTTAGGGCTTTTTTCAGCAGCCAATCGATTAGACAATGCAATCAGACAGGTTTATACAATTGGCAAAGAACTTACCCAAGATCAAGGTGGAACTAGCACCACCGAAGAGTTCGCGGATGCCGTGATAGGAGAACTGTGAGTAACGAGAGCCATTCACCTCGAGGTATACCCGATGATCGCCCATCTGCTGGGCAATCCGAGAAGCCTATGTCATTCAAACTCAAAGAATTAAGACCATGGGGTATCGCTGCTTATATAGCGGCGGGTATGAGTTCGAGAGATGCGGAAACCGTCGTCGATAACCAGCTTTGGTCTGACACTCGCGGCGTCGACACTCATGGATTTCAGAGACTCAGTTGGTACGTCGATTGGTTTCGCGATGGCTCTACAGATCCTAAAGCCCAGATGGAAATAATCCAGGAAACTCCTGCAGTAGTTGTAGCGGATGGCCATCATGGTTTAGGTCAACTAGTCATCAGTAGATTCATGGAACACCTGATTGAAGTAGCTAAAACTAGCGGGCTTGTAGCCGGTGTAATTCGTAACTCCAACGACTGGGGTTGCGGAGCTAACTATCCATACAGTGCCGCTGAGGCAGGCTTTGTTTGTTATGGGACCACTACGAGTGTCCCGAATTTAGCTCCCTTCGGAAGTCGCAGAAAACTTTTTGGCAATAACCCAATTGTTTGGACTTTTCCTCGAAGAGATGATGCTCCAATCGTTCTTGATATGGCGATGACCCCAGTTGCCCTAGGTAAGGTTCTCCGAGCTCGTGCAGAAGGAACTGAAATCCCGGAAGCCTGGGGATTTTTAGACAGAGATGGAAACCCTACAGTTAACCCAGACGTGGCGATGAAGGGTATAGTTCCGGCCATCGGCGGCTACAAAGGCATAGGAATGATAACTGCCTCGAATATCTTGGCCGGTATCTTGGCGGGTTCAAGCCACAGTGGAGATGTAGCCGTTGGTCATCGCGGTCAATTTTTCCTACTCATGGATCCAGCTATGTTCCGTGACAAAGATAGCTACTTTGATGATATTGAAAATATGGTGACCCAGATTCGAGCAGCTGGTGAAGAAGACAGTCTTCCTGGTCAACAAGTCTTCCTTCCAGGTGAGATAGAACAACAAACGATGGAGAGACATCGTGTCGGGGGTATTGTCTCTTATCCCGGATCAGTCGTGTCTTCGTTGAATAAGGTTGGCATTGAACTGGGCGTGCCATTCGATTGCGAGCCTATTTCTTCTTAGATCAATTTGGTTTTATGCTTATAAATGCTCATCCGATTTTTTTCTCTGGTGCGCTGGCAGCGGAAATGTGATCGGCGCTAAGTAACTCATATCAATATCCAAAAGAGTTGGCCCAGGATTTAACATAGCCCGAGCAAAAGCTTTCTCGAATTCATCTATTCCCCGAACGTGCTCGGCCTCCACCCCCATACCTTCAGCTATTTTCACGAAATCATTTTTTGGTAAATCAGTCCCATGCCGATGCCCATAAACAGAGTCCTGAATAATTCTCAGCACCCCGTAACCAGAGTCATTAAAGACGCAAATGATTACTGGTATCTGATGCTCAGCACAAGCAGCTAACTCGCCGATCGAGAGCATTAATCCACCGTCGCCTTGAATTACGACCGTTGGAGCACCTGAACCAAGCGCTGCACCGATTCCTAAGGGCAGACCCGGACCAATAGCCGAGCTTGCGGAACGCATAGACGTGCGACTTTCAAGAATTGGCAGAAGACGGTTGCCCCACGTGTAGTTTGGTACCGTTGAATCACGAGCAATTCTTCCGTCACGAGGAAGAATTGTTCGAATTATCGAGACAATGGCTGCATGGTCGGGGCCAATCTCATTAAGGAGCTCTGCCTGATCAGCTCCTTTCCACTTTTTGAGACGTTCCACGAACTGGTTATCTACGCTCGAGCTCGTCAATCGTTCCAGAATTCCTTCAAGGCTTAAACGTGCATCTCCCACAATTGGTAACGAAGATTGATAATTACGGTTGATAACGCCAGCATCGGCATCTATATGAATTAAATGATCTGGTAGCGGAAGCGTCCACACTTTTGTCGCATAGTTTTGGAAACGAGTTCCGACAGCTAACACTAGATCTGCTTCTTCAAAGGCTTCTGCCATAGCAGGTCGGTCTGAGCAGAACCCCAGGGACAAATCATGATCTTCAGCTATTGAACCCCTTCCCTCTATAGTCGTCATGACTGGAGCACCGAGCCTCTCGGCTAAAGCCGTCAGAGCCTCGGCCCCGTCCGAAATATTCACTCCACCACCAGCCCAAATGATTGGGCGCTCTGCTTTCGAAAGTTGCAGAGCAGCTTTCTCAAGTAGAGATTCGTCGGGTACTAGCAAGGGGACTTCTCGAGTTCCTACGATTTCAGAATCAACTATCTTGTATTGCAAGTCGATTGGAATTTCGACTGCTCCAGGCTGCGGACGGCCGAAGCGGATATCGTCGGCAACTCTCGCTATTTCTTTACTTATTTCCTCTCCATGACGGATAGATGAAACCTGCCGACAGATTGTCCTCAACATTTCGGCTTGCGTCTCGTGTTCATGTAAAAAGCCTTTTCCCTTACCTCTAAATCGAGATTCGATTTGGCCTGTAATCATTAAAACTTTAGATGAAACAAATGCAGCTTCATAAAGGCCCGCCACGGCGTTTACAGCGCCGGGACCGGTTGAAGTTAAAACGACGCACAATTCCCCACTTGCTCGCGAATACGCGTCGGCCGCGTGGGCTGCAGCCTGTTCATGCCGCACGTTGACTATCTCGATATCCTCTCGTAAGGACAAAGCATCATAGATCGGCAAGTTATGAACACTCACGATGCCAAATACGTGTCGTACGCCAATTCTTGCGAGGGTTGCTGCAACGACTTCGCCGCCAGTCATTTGTGTCATGCAGAGAACTTAGCTCTTCACTGCTCCTTGAGCGCGGAGGCAATCCCAGCCACTCGTTGTTTTGATTGAGTAATTTCGGGAGCTACTCCATACCAAGAGTGCGCAGTTACCAAAGCTCGGCCATCTCCCATAACCGCTAATTTTTCTTCACTTAGCAAGGCCGGGTGTTCGACTCCACATGCATAGGAGAGTCGAAGTATCTCATATCGCAGTCCAGTCACATAATTCGCTAGTCTGACTCCCTTATCCTGGGGATTTAAACCTCTTTCCAACCATCGTGACTGAGTTGCGACACCAGTTGGGCAGTGACCGGTGTGGCATTTTTGTGCTTGCACACAACCAATCGCCAACATTGCTTCGCGACCCACATTTACAATGTCCACTCCAAGAGCTAGCGCCTCAGCTGCTTCTGCAGGTAATCCCAATTTTCCCGAACCAATAAAAACTATATGGTCGTTCAAACCAACTTTTGCAAACGCATTGAGAACAAGCGGAAATGCATGCCAAAATGGAAGCGAAACGTGATCCGAAAAAACTAATGGAGCTGCCCCAGTTCCACCTTCGCTGCCATCTACCGTTACAAAATCTGGACCTCTTTCAGTCTCTGCCATATAGGAAGCAAGATCATTCCAAAATTTTTCACTTCCTACCGCTGATTTGATGCCAACGGGCAGCCCTGTGTTCTCAGCAATTAGCTCTACAAATTCTACAAGCCCTTCGACATCAGAAAAAACTGTGTGGGCGCTTGGGCTGGCCACATCCCTGTTAACAGGCACACCTCTTGCCTTGGCGATTTCTTTAGTCACTTTTGCCGCAGGAAGAAGTCCACCGATACCGGGTTTCGCTCCCTGACTTAATTTAATTTCAATGGCTCTAACCGGTGCTTTCGCTATGGTTTCCATTAGTGCATCAATCGAAAAATTCCCATCTAAATCCCGGCTCCCGAAATACCCGGTACCTAATTGATATACAAGATCTCCACCATGCATGTGATGTTCCGAAATTCCACCTTCTCCAGTATTGTGAAGGCAGTTGCTAAGCTTCGCCCCTTTATTTAATGCACTGATTGCCGCACCTGACAATGAGCCAAAACTCATTGCCGAAATATTTACAACCGACGCAGGTCGGAAAGATTGAGAACGGTTTCGCCAGCCACCAAGAATCTTCCCGCAAGGCACTGATGCATCATCCGACGATTTCCTATTAAGTGGGAAGGGTGCGTTCCGAAAAATTATGCGGCCGGATTTATCCAAATCATCATCGGTTCCAAATCCAAAGTAAGAATTTTCTTTTTTGGCGGTCGCATAGACCCAACGTCGCTGGTCCCGACTAAATGGCCGTTCTTCATCATTGTCAGCAACAATATATTGACGTAACTCTGGACCAATTTTTTCGATTAGAAATCTAAAATGTCCGATCACAGGGAAATTTCTGAGAATTGCGTGACGACGCTGAATTAAGTCATACAAACCAAGCATGACAATGAGGGCGACTACTACCGCTAAAACTACTCCCACCATGATCTAACGCTCCTCTTTCTCGAACGGCGCTTCAAGTTGAGTTTGCTCCACAAATTACTAGTGCAACGTTTTCTCGCTCAGTTATTCGGACATTACCAGAGCGCAATGCTGCAATGCCCACTGCTGCTGCGGGTTCTACTTCTATACCATGAGCTTTTCTCAGAACTGCCTGAGCGTTAATTACATCATCGTCGCGGATTAGAACACTCTCGGCATCCACGGAAGTTAGCGCTTCCCACCCACGGGTACCTATACGGCGAGCTCCCAAGGCGTCTGCTGCTATCCCAGAGACATCTATGTCTGTAGGTCTTGATAGTTTTTTCGCGGCAGCGTAAGTACCAGTGCCTTCCGTTTCGACGACAATCAGCCTTTTTGATTTCCCCCACCATGAAGCCAGACCACCAGATAGCCCTCCTCCTCCACAAGCAACTACAATAGTGGTCACTTCCGGGCATTGATCATCTAACTCTAAACCAATTGTTCCGGCGCCTTCTAAGACCTCAACTTGGTCATAGGCATGAACAGTAGTCATTGCTCGCCTGGCTCCAAAAGTCGCTGAAGCTTCGAAGGCTTCAGCATAACTTTCACCCGTTTGATGGATTATCGCTCCATGCTGTTCTAATTTTTTTATTTTCGATTCAGAGGTAATATTCGGAACAAAAATGTTTGCGGCATGCCCCAGTTCCTTAGCAGCCCATGCCACTGCAATTCCATGGTTGCCTCCTGAAGCTGCAAGAACTCCATCGACGCCCACATCTAATTTCATCAGTGAATGCAGCGCGCCACGTGCTTTGAAAGAGCCACTATGTTGAAGATACTCAAGCTTGAGAACGACTGGTTGGCCGATTCCAATGTCATCTTTAGCGATTTTCAAAATCGGTGTGCGGAGGATTCGGGCAGAAATTAATTTATTTGCTGACTTGATTCTTTCTTGAGCATTTACTGAAGGCTCCATCAAGTGTTCGGCCAACCATCATCGGCTATAAAGGCATTTACCCTGTCTACGTATGGCTGACGGTCATATATGCCATAAAGTGCTTGTTTCATTCGAACAGGGTCACCAAAGAAAAATTGCTCATAAAGACCTTGCCTTCCCCCGAAACTGGAAAGGCTCATATCCCATGCCAAACGAAACAATTTGAGTCGTTCGTCTGAATCTCCATTTTTACCTTGCAAAAACTTTTTTATATCAGCGCTGCCCTCACCCAGGCGATCTGCCTCAGTCGGAATCATAATCAATCCGCTAGATGAACAAAGTTGGAGAATTTCAATCAGCCTTCGGTGTACTGCGGGGTAATAGTTACGAGCGGCATCCAGCGGGCCGCGTCCAGGCGTCATGACTCCATAGCGATTTAATGAAGCAGTTTCTTCCGAGGCTATTTTCAATGCTTTCATAATTTCGAGAGTGACAATTACTTCAGCAACCATTTCTTGCACATGCTGGTAATCACCTGTGCCGATCATATTTATGACAGATTGCAAAGTTCCCAGGATTGCTTCAGTTTTCGCAATTTTGAGATTCACGACTTGGTGAGCCATGTGCAAAACAGCGCCCGTTTGGCCATACGCCTGATTTGCTAAATCGACATCGTCGATTAAGAACACTCTCTCCCAAGGGACCAATACATCATCAAAAATGACTAGTGCATCCATCTCATCAAATCGGGAACCAAGTGGGTGGTCTGAATGACTCCGACCTAAATCTAAAGGCTCCCGACACTGGAATCGCAAACCTTCAGCAGTGTTTGGAACAGAGAACCCTAACGCGTATGGCTTTAGGTTCGAGCCTCCCTTCAGTACTGTAGAAGGGAAAATGAGTATTTCGTCTGAAAGCGGAAGAGTGGCTAACATCCGGGCGCCGCGCACCATTATTCCTGACGAGGTTTCTTTCACTACGCCAAGAGCGATGTAGGGGTCGTCAAACTCATTTACTTGCTTAGATTTATCAATCTGAGGACTCGTTAATGCGTGAGTGAGAGTTAAATCATTTTCTCTCACGTACTCAAAGTAGTTCGCTATATTCTCGCCAAATCTGGGTTGTATTTGGGCGAAGTACTCACCGGCGGTTCCAGCGGCCATAACGTTAACGTTCATATAATCTGGAGTTCTGCCCATGTGGCCCAACGATGCATCTGCCCAAATCTTGTGCATCTCAGATCGCCTACACAGATCTTCTTTGCTTCTTGGTATTACAAAACTACGTCCTACTAAATCTCCTGACGTCGGACTGGTCACTGTCATTTTTTCCACAAGTTCAGGGGAATGCTGCATGTCGTACAAAGCAGCGAGGCTATTAACAGCATTTCGAGTGCTTGGGTGAGTTGTCGGGTCGGTAACGCGCTCTCCATTGATCCAGAGATTCGGCGGCTCTTCACGAAACCGCTGCAGTACTTGCTTTCCGGTTCGTGCTGCCATCTACAACTTCCATTCTAGGAAAATCTCACATACTGTTAACCGATAATCGGACTATCGGAACGTTAATCGGATATGTCTAATTCTAATCGATCCCAGCCGCTAGATAGAGACTTAAGAGCGTTGTCTTTACTCGCCCAGTTCCAAAGCTCGCCATGTTTGCTGCAACTCATTTGTTTATACGATCTAATTTTTAGTAACGGTTCAACAATATTGGCTATGACGAACTAAATAAACCTAAACTTGGCCTATGCCGACCGGGTCAGTTTCCAAAACTTTCATCGAGCTACCGGACGCAGAAGAATCCCCAAAGTGCTCTGAATTCAGCAAGTCGATTTGTGAAGATCCAGGAGGAACTGCATTCGCTGCTGCAGCAGTAATCCTTATAGAGATTCCGCTTCCATGGCCTAAACCTATTTTCGAACACAGTCTTCTCACTAACTGGAGTTCTGAATCGGACTTTTGGATTGGCAAATGCAGGGTGTTAGCAACCGTGCCTAAAGATAATTCTGAGAACATTCACGTTACTATTTTCGAACGGACTCTTACTGGGGCTAACACATTTAAGCTCAGTTTTACTTCTAGCGATGAACTAAATGACTTTCAGCACTACTTGATAAGTCATCCTCCTGGCGAGATGCCCGGCATCCAGAAAGTTGAAGATAACTCTCTCCGTTCTCTTCTAGTATGCACCCAAGGTAGTCACGATATTTGTTGTGGTAGCTACGGGACTCGCTTTGCAGAAGAGGTCGAACAAACTGTCAACGGAGTAGACGTCTATCGGGTAAGCCATACAGGAGGCCACCGGTTCGCTCCAACTGCCATGACCTTGCCTGACGGACGGATGTGGGCGGGTTTGCATATTGGTGTTCTGGAATCGATTATGGAATCATCGGGCAACGCACTCGATTTTGACGCTCATTGCAGAGGATGGTGGGGCGCATCTCCTGGGCCAGAACAAATTGCAGAGCGCGCGGTTCTCACTCGAGTTGGTTGGGCTCTAAACGATTTACCTAGAAATATTGTGGTGAGAGAAGTGCCCGGTGGTTGGGTTGCAGAAGTTGCTGTCACCGGTAAAACTTGGGAAGTGAAAATTAAAAAAAGAAGAGTGGTGCCTAGTATTTCGTGTCGATCAGGTGGGGGCCTACCCACTAAACTTCACACAGAATATTTAGTAACTTCAGTTGATGAAAAATCTACTAAGTAAATGAAAAATCGATTGTTCCTAATTCATTGTAATCAACTGAAAACTCGTCATTTGGCCGACAATCTACAGGCCTAGTAAAAGAACCACTAAGAATAATCTCGCCAGGTTCGAGTGCGATGCCGTATTTAAAATATTGACGAGCTAACCATGCCACGCCATTCGCAGGGTGGCCCAGAACAGCAGCAGCTACCCCGGACTCTTCAATCACTCCATTACGGCTGCAAAGTGCTGCGGCCCATCGAAGATCAATATCGTAAGGCGAGACTCTCACATCGCCAAGAATCACACCTGCATCTGCAGCGTTATCAGAAATCGTGTCTTTCACGGTTCTAGTAGCTCCTGTAACAGGATGCCGTCTGTACGAACGCGCATCTATCAGCTCGATAGCTGGCACCAACCACTCTGTTGCGGCCATCACATCATCAGTTGTTACGTGCTCTCCAGTCAGACGATCACCGATGATAAAAGCTAGTTCAACTTCTATCTTCGGGTCACAGTAGGTACTCGCAACTAATTGACAACCTGACTCGTGAAACATGTAATCAAGTAGATACCCAAAATCCGGTTCATCAATATTCATTGACATTTGCATAGCTCTTGATGTCAGACCAATTTTGTGGCCTACGAGCTTAGCTCCTTGCGATAGCTCAAGATTCATCCATGCTTTTTGAATCGCATACGCGTCTTCAATGGTCATTTTTGGATGTTCTGTAGTGACAGGTTCAATTTGTCGAGCTGACTTGCGAGCTATCTCGTGTCGTTGTGCTTGCATCTCAATCTCAAAATCGCTCAAGGTACGATTCACCTTTGATCACCTAGCGTCGCAATAGTATGAGTGTCATAGGCAACCGCAATATTTTTTGTTTCCATATAAAAGTCAAAGCTATAGTCGCCTCCATCTCGTCCAACACCGGACTTCTTTGAGCCTCCAAATGGCGTCGGAAGATGTCGAACGTTCTGGGAGTTCACCCACACCATTCCAACTTCTAAGTCACGCGCTAAACGGTGAGCTCTGCCAGTGTCGCCTGTCCAAATGTAACCCGCTAAGCCGAACTCGACATTGTTAGCAATCTCGATGGCTTGTTTTTCGGTTTCGAAGGGTATCACTGTCAGAACTGGACCAAAAATCTCTTCTTTCGAGATACGCATCGTTTCGTCTGCCCCAACAAAGAGAGCTGGATTCACATAGTTAGATGAAGAACTGAACTCAGAGGCCGCTTGGATCACTGTGGCACCTTCGCTAACCGCTGTTGCCAAATATGACCGAACTTTCTCACAATGAAGTGGGTGAATCAGCGGACCGATTTCGACATCGGGATCTAACGGGTTACCGACCCGAAGAGCACGAACTCGCTCTTCTAAACGCGCAACAAATTCATCATGGATACTGCTTTGCACGAGAAGGCGACTGCTGGAGGTACATCGTTCTCCGTTTAGGCTAAAAATCATAAATATTACAGCATCCAGAGCTCTCTCAAGGTTTGCGTCATCGAACACGAGCACAGGATTTTTCCCACCGAGTTCGAAGTGGACCCGCTTCAGAGTTGGTGCCCCTTGTGCCTGGATGAGCGACCCAGTTCTTGATTCTCCTACGAAAGCTACCGCCTTAATGCCTTCGCTTTCCGTTAACGCTCTACCAGTCTGCTCCCCAACTCCATTTACTAAGTTAAACACGCCAGATGGAACACCTGCCTCGAAAGCTATTTCAGTTAAGATCGCTGCCGAACACGGGCTCCACTCCGCCGGTTTATGAACGACCGTGCATCCTGCTGCCAGAGCCGGAGCAATTTTCCAAGTAGATAACATAAACGGAGTATTCCAAGGTGTGATTACTCCAACTGGCCCGATTGGCTGACGGATCGAATAGTTGAGATGATCTTTCGTAGGCATGGACTTTCCATCGGCAGATCCGGGTGCCGCATCAGCAAAAAATCTAAAGTTTTCTGCGCCTCTCATAGCTGCAGAACTCATAAATCGGATGGGTTGACCGGTATCTGCTGTCTCTACAGCAGCTATTTCACTTGCTCGCTCAACAATAAGGTCAGCGACTTTATGAAGAATTTTTTTGCGTTCTTGCCCCGGCATGTTTGCCCATTCAGGAAAAGCCGCTGATGAAGACTTGACTGCCGCTTCAATATCTTGTTCATCACCAGACGCAACGACGCCTATCAATGAACCATCGATGGGAGAAACATTTTCTAGAACGCTCTGCGATATGCTTTTCACCCACTCACCACCGATGAAGTGAGGTAGAGGTTCTTCACTAAATCGCCGCAGTGCTCGGTTAGCCGTGGCCTTAACTTCTTCATATGTCTGTGTCGTAGTCATAGCTTCTCCATATAAGAACGAACCCCGTTCTCATTTATTCTGAGTTTTGAGTTAATGCCTTGCACCTCAACGCTCAAGGCGATAGGGATTTGAGTTTCCAAATCGCTTAGAACGCCTCGGCAGGCGTCAGTCACTATGTCACGGACCTCGATCATCGGTCCATCTCCTCGATCCGCATTCAGACGAACCAGAATCGCGATGAAAGTGTGACGAGAGTCTCCATCTGCTATTAAATAATTCTCTCTGCGCTCTGCTCGCGTTCTCAATCCCGCTAGCGGAATAGTCGGATGTGTCAGAGCGGCCTCATGGATAGACCTAAGTAACTGATCAATGGCTAAGCAATCTTCCAAGTTCGACGAATATTCAACAATTATGTGTGGCATACCAGCTCCTGGTTTAATCAGAGTGTAGAACGTGTTATCGGGATAAGAACATGGGGGAAATCTATATATGCGCCTTCTCAGCTTCTCACACGAAGGTCGTGAATCATTTGGTGTCTTGTCTAACGATGGCAACGGGATAATCGATCTAAGGCAAATCTTCCCCGACGTCAAAGATATAAGCGACTTACTTGCTCAGGAGCGACTAAGCGAGGTTGAAAAATTCGCGTCAGCTAAAGTTGAGTACCTCGATATTACAGAAGTACGATTTCTCCGAACTATCCCAAACCCCGGGAAAATAATTTGCATTGGTGTTAATTATGGAGGACGTAACAACGAGTATGCGGATACAAATGAATCAAAGAATCCGAGCGTCTTTGTAAGATTCCCGGCCTCGCTGACAGGACATTTACAGCCTCTTATAAGGCCTCCAGAGAGCAACCAGCTTGACTACGAAGGGGAGATCGTAGTCGTGATGGGAAAGGGGGGTCGTCGGATTTCACGAGATAGTGCTCGACAGCACATTGCGGGTCTGACGTTAGGGAATGAGGGCACTATTCGAGATTGGGTTCGCCATGCTAAGTTCAATGTGACCCAAGGCAAAAACTGGGAGAATTCTGGATCCATGGGGCCTTACCTCGTCACTCTTGATGAAATTCCAGATTTCGACGAGTTGGTGCTTACGACCCGAGTCAATGGAAAGATCCGGCAATCGGACACCCACGCAAATATGGCCTATCCCATTGATTTTCTAATCTCGTACCTATCAACGTTTATAACCCTAGAGCCCGGGGATGTCATCTACACTGGCACGCCAACTGGGGCAGGAGCGCGTTTCGATCCACCTATATGGTTAGAACCAGGAGACATAATAGAGGTAGAGGCAAATGGAATTGGACTACTTATCAATAGCGTCGAAGATGAATAGTGCTACCTACGTCAAGTGAGAAATACCTGCACAACTCAAAAGAAGTGTTTGAACAAAGTCCTAGTTCCAAGTCGTTATTATTTGATTCGTTAGCTCCATCTAATAGTCATCTAAAAGCTGGTCTTACCGAAAACCCCTTCAATGATTCGATATTAGTCATTTTCCATCAATTCATTGACTCTTCAAATCTCGCAGCACCCAACAAATAAAACAACTATCTTTTTACCGTCACTACTAGGAGATAAACAATGGTCGCACCACTAGACGGAATTCGAGTTATCGAGTTCGCTAACTTCGCCGCAGCACCATCAGCAACTGCAATTATGGCAGACCTTGGAGCAGAGGTGATCAAGGTTGAAACAATCGGAGGAGACCCAATTCGTGGTCTGATGAAGCAGGCAAAGGTCGCTGAAGGCGAACACAACCCGGACTACCCCTTTCAATTCATTAACAGAGGCAAAAAGGGGATCGAGCTCAACCTGGCGACTGATAAAGGCGCCGAAATTGCTAGGGACTTAATAGCAAAATCAGATGTAGTGGTGATGAACCTGCTACCAGAACGTCGAGAACGATTTGGATTAGGTACTAAAGATTTATTAGATATAAAGCCTGACCTGGTGATTGGTCTACTTTCTGGTTACGGAGAAGTAGGTGAGGAGATTAATCGTCCCGGATATGACGTAACCGCTTTTTTCTCTCGTTCGGGTGTCTTTGGCGGCGGAACTGCTCCGGGCGGTCCACCTCCTCACGCCAGGCCTGGGTCAGGTGATCACACGACCTCTATGGCCTTATTCGGTGCTGTTATGGCTGGCCTTCGCTCTAGAGACATGACTGGAGAGGGCCAAATCGTCGAGGCATCACTTTTGAGAACAGCCACATGGACGATCAGCCTTGACCTTGTCACATCTCTTATTGACGAGCAACCTGCATACGACCGGCCACGAGACAATGCTTTATCTGCCATGCTTGAAGCCTTTGAGGCGGCAGATGGTAGGTGGCTTCAATTCGCGATGCCTGATACAGGTGATGCTTGGGTCAGATTTTGTAAGGCCTTAGACCGAGAAGATTTACTTTCTGACCAAGATTTCTCGACTGGTCGTTTGAGATATAGAAACATGACTAGCCTCCTCAGCGCAGTTGATGAAACAATTGGTGCGATGCCTTCCACTTACTGGATGCCGAGGCTTGACAAATATAGGTGTATCTGGGCACCTATAAATGACTCCGTTTCAGCTACAAAAGACCCTCAGGTTCGAGCAACTGGAGCATTCGAAGTTATCGACCACCCACGAGTAGGATCATTTGAAACCGTAGCTGCACCATTCAGGATCCATAACGCGCCTGATGTTGGGGTTCGCGGACCTGCTCCCGAAAAAGGAGAACATACTAACTCAGTCTTGAATAAGTTACTGGACTTGACTGATGAGCACTTGGCTGACTTAGAATCTGACGGAATTATCGGTCGAGGCCAGCCCACCGACTAATATAAAAATGTGACCGAGCTCCTCTATCAATCCGGATTCGGAAACCATTTCCAGACAGAGGCTCTAGCAGGATCACTACCAAGAGGCCAAAATTCTCCTCAAAAAGGGAACCACGGCCTGTACACAGAACAGTTAAGTGGTTCGGCTTTCACGGCTCCTCGAGAGGAGCAGCGTCGCTCTTGGCTGTACCGTATAAGACCATCTGTTCAACATCTAAAAAATCTCGTTGAAACAAATTTGGACCTAATTAAAACTGGCCCGGACATTTCTAATGTTTCAATAGCGTCACCATTGCGCTGGGACCCATTCCCCCAAAGTTCAGATCGTTCTGATTGGCTCTCGGGCCTATCTACCATCGCCACTAATGGGAATGCCGCACTCCAACTAGGAGGCGCAGTGCATCATTACGTTGCAGCGCTGTCTATGGTCGACACCGTTTTCGTTAACACTGATGGTGAACTTATGTTTGTTCCTTATGAGGGGGCGCTACTACTAAAAAGCGAAATGGGAGATCTTGAGGTTTCTCCTGGGGACCTAGCGGTCATACCACGTGGAGTAAAATTTTCTGTGGACTTGGCCAATTCATATGCTCGAGGCTACGTATGTGAAAACTACGGAGAAGCTTTTCGTTTACCGGAATCCGGTCTCATGGGTATTAACACGAATGCCTCAGCAAGGGACTTTCAATTTCCAGTAGCTTCTTTCGATAATACAGAGCGTTCGACTCGAATCGTCACCAAAATGAATGGGAAATTTTTCGAAACCGAAATTCCTTATTCGCCTCTTGATGTAGTCGCTTGGCACGGCAACTTGGCTCCATACAGATACAAGTTGCGAAACTTTTCGGCAATAGGACCGACGGTTTTTGATCACCCTGATCCTTCTATTTGGACACTCTTGTCCTCACCTTCGGAAAAGATCGGAACCGCCAACATCGACTTTATTTTATTTCGCGAGCAGTGGAGAGTCGCTGAAAATACTTTCCGGCCTCCATGGTTTCATTCCAATGTGATGAGTGAACTAATGGGACTCATAGAAGGTATCTATGATGCTAAGGCTCAAGGTTTTCGTCCTGGAGGGGTCTCTCTCCACAATTCCTTTGTCCCTCATGGGCCAGACAGCGAAGCGTTCCAGAAAGCTTCTAACTCCGAGCTAAAACCTGAAAAGGGACACAATTCATTAGCAGTAATGTGGGAGTCTCGTTACCGTTGGCAGCCAACTACCTGGGCAATGGGGCTCACGGAATTGCAATCTGACTATTCGGAACGTTGGAGTGGGCTACCTAAGAAATTTATTTAAGCTAAGAACCTGACTGAGCGCTGATGGGCCAATCACTATAGAAAGATTCTGCATTTTCTCTATCGGAGCTACAGGCATCTGATATGTCAGTTAACGACCCTGCACCTCGGGCAGGTATCTTGGGCAAAATAAAATCGTCTGCCGTCACGTCTTTTACTGCGCTCAATGGTTAATTCAACTTCGATTCCCAAGAATTTTTTGATAGGACCTAGTTTGTAGCAAGTTGAGCTATCACAACATCGGCTACCTCTCGGGGAGATAAATGGTCAGTAGGAACGTCGCGGTAACGACCATAACCTTTGCTTCTTGATTGAAGTAAAAGTTTTATTTGCAGCGCTGCGTCGTCTCCCGCTAAGAGTGGTCGAGCACCTGCTTGTCCATTTTCATTAACTCGTTTCAAGATTTCCGAAGCACTTGCGCTTAAACAAAATATTTCCGAAACCGGTTCAAGAAATGCGACACAGTCAGCATCTAACATCAACCCACCGCCGGTAGATATCACAAGTCGCGACCGCTTACTAAGAACACCCGAAATTTCCCGTTCAAGTTTTCGAAAAGCTGACTCACCATTTTCCTCAAAAAATTTTGAAATTGGCCCATGGACTAACGTTATTGCTTCATCCGTGTCTATGAACTCGTACCCGAGGTCTTCGGCAATAATCTGACCAACGGTACTTTTACCTGTTCCCATAAAACCAGTCAAAACAATATTAGACCGTCTTTTAATCACTTCTTTAGAATATGGGAACTGCATCGCTCTTAGGACTTATATGTCAACTAAACATGCTCTAAGCGGATCTCATTAGGGAATAACCAATGACCTTTATAGAATATTGGATTGCACTTCTGCTTCTCATCATCGGTTGCACAGTCCAAGCTTGCCTTGGAATAGGTGCAGGTTTGATAGCGGGGCCAGTTCTAGTTGCAATCGAACCTGAATTACTTCCAGGGCCGATGCTTTGCATGTCAATGGTAGTAAGTATTCGAAACACGATCGGTGACTGGCATGAAACTGATTCAGTTGGTTGGAGACGAGCGGTTATTGGTGCACCGGCAGGAATCGCATTCGGTTTGATTCTGTTATCGAAACTTAGCGAATCTGCTCTTACGATCGCAATAAGCCTTTTTGTAATAGGCGCCGTCGTAATTCAACTAATTGGGATTCGTCTGCCGAAAGGAAGAGGAATTCAATACTTAGCTGGCGCCGCTACTGCTTTTTCAGCAACTGTTGCGGCCATCCCTGGACCTGTTTTCGCCATCTTCTATGGGCATCGAAAACCTGGCACTATGAGAGGTACTGTCGCACGGTTGATGCTGCTACTAGCTCCTATGATTATCACTCCACTGATTATTTCTGGCGCTTTCGGGTGGTACCATACGCGCCTTAGTTTATTTCTTCTCCCAAGCGCCTTCTTGGGTTTGGCTTTTGGCGCCAAACTTCGCCCTCATTTAAATGGTAAGTGGTTCAAAACAGCAATTCTTGGCGTAGCCTCGGCGAGCGCCCTAGGGATGATCTTCAGAGAGCTTGTTTGAAGTTCTAATGCTAGAGCGTGCCTTGCAGTCTTTCTTCTAGCTCTTCCTCACCCCAATATCCAATCAGAACTCCTTGGCGCGCTACTAAACCCGGGATAGAGGTCCTCTATAAAATACGTTATTAATCAGCGGAGTCATGATGCCTACGACTAAGCCACTCAAAGAGTTCTTCGTAAAGATCCGCATACAGCAACTTGAGCAAAGGCGCCCTTAAATCTGACTTCCCTACCTGCCTGTGCATCATTGTGCGGTGTCTCAAATGAAGGATGCCCAAAGCAACTCATGGCATCCCATCGATGCTAATCACACATAATGAATAGAATATTTTCTACTACTTTGTTGTGCTCTCTGGAAGTTTCAGCATCACAATTAGTGTCCATTTCAGCCACGATAAACAACTAAGTCCGGCGTAAGTTCTTTGACCGAACCGATCCCATTTAAGACCATTGTCCTTCGAACTCCTTCGGCTAAGAAATTCAAGACCCAGTCCACACCTGGCTCACCAGCAGCACCAAGAGCATAAAAATAAGCTCGCCCTGCCATGCAAGCGTTGGCTCCCAAAGCAACTGCTTTGACTATGTCACTTCCTCTTCTAATTCCTCCATCACACACGATTTCAGTTTTACCCGCTATCGCCTGAGCAACCGGAGCAACAAGCTCAATTGGCGGAGGTGAACCGTCTAGCTGCCTACCTCCATGGTTTGAGAGAATCAAAGCGTCAATATTTAAGTCAGCAGCGATAACCGCATCTTCGACAGTTTGAATCCCTTTTACCATTACCTTTCCTGACCAATTTTCTCTAAACCACTCGACGTCTTTCCATGAAAGCGCTGGGTCAAATTGGCTATTTATGTAGTCAGACAAAGTTACTGGACTTGAACCATCTCCAACACTCTTGCCGGTCACATTCGCAAATTGAATCGGTTCAGCTCGAATAAAATCCCAAGTCCAAGAAGGGTTTCGAATTCCATCTAAAATGGTATCTAGGCCAATCTTCGGGGGAAGACTAAAACCGCGCCGCACATCACGTTCCCGTCTTCCTAGTTCTGCTGTGTCTACGGTAATCATGATGCCTTCGTAACCCACTGCCTCAGCACGCTCAAGCATCTCTTTCAGTAACGTTTTATCTCTCCAAACATATACTTGGAAAAATTTTGTGCCTGAATTAACGTCCGCTATTTCTTCGATAGAGCGAGTACCCATCGTTGATAATGAATAGGGTAATCCTGCCTTTTCGGCTGCGCGCGCCACTGCAAGTTCCCCTTGTGAATGAGCGATTCGCCCAAAACCGGTCGGAGCAAGAATGAGAGGTATTGGCAGATGCTTACCTAAGAACGTAGTTGATGTGTCAATAGTCGCTACGTCACGTAACACTCTTGGGCGAAAACCATAATTGCTGAAAGAGGAAACATTTAATCCCGCAGTGACTTCGTCTTCAGCAGCACCATCGATGTAGTCGAACACTCCTCCAGGTAAGCGTCGTTGAGCCATCCGCCGAAGATCAGAGACGTCTGCAACTCTGTTCAGTCGCCTTTTTATTGTATTTTTTTCAAACTTTCTAAACCGTATTACTGAGCGAAGTGTCGAATAAATACCCAATAGATCACCTTTCGGTTCGTGTATCTCATTTACGACTCTAGAATCTGGTGGAGTGAGCCTCTACCAAGTACAAAAGTTTCTTTTCGAATTAAATCGAGATTCGGCTAATCAGCAAAGTTATCGCGAAGATCCGCGCTCAGCTTTATCTGCATTCGATCTGACACCAGAAGAAATAAACGCATTGATCAAGCCGGATATTGGGCTTCTTTTTCATTTTGGCGTTAATGGCCAAATACTGATGCATTTCGCAGCTTTTCATAAGATTGAGTGGCAAGACTATTTACAGAGAATGCGCGATGGCATTAAGACACACGGCCCCGTGCGCGAAGGTGTATATGCGGTCACCGGGTATGAGGGAGTACCTGCACATGAGCAGTGCCTTAGTCGATCAGAATAAGCCCTAGGAAGGCAAGAAACGTGACATTAGTATTTGCGGGAGTCTGCAGCCATGCTCCGGGGATAGTAGGCAGAGCACATCTAGCTGACGAGGTTGCCAAAAAGCATCTTTACGAGGCGTTCGACAGCATGAGAGAAAGACTCGAAGAGTCTCGACCTGATGTGCTCATCGTTGTCGCTGCCGAACATTTCGCTAATTTTTTTATGAATAATATGCCCTCTTTCGCCATCGGGATGGCCGAAAGCTATGAAGGGCCAATTGAGGATCCTGAATGGCTTGGGATTCCCCATACTCGAATTCCCGGTGCACGTTCTGTTTCAGAATCGTTGATTAACGAGGTTATGCAAGGCGCAGATATTAGTTACGCAGAAGAATGGAAATTTGATCACGGGATTATGGTCCCGCTTCATTTCCTCACACCCAATTTTAATCTCCCTGTTATTCCTGTAAATATTAACTGTCAAGGACCGCCTCTAGCTCCCCTGCATAGAGTATGGGCTTTTGGAGAAGCTCTCGGAGCAGCGATAGAAAAAATACCAGAACGTGTAGCGCTGATTGGTACCGGTGGAATAAGCCACTGGCCAGCAACTCCTGATAGCGGTAAAATTAATGAGAAGTGGGACCGCAATTTCCTTGATCAGTGGAGCCGGTGCGACAAAGAAGCGATGCTGACATACACCGACAAAGACTCGTATTTAGATGCTGGACAAGGGGCTTTTGAGATTCGAACTTTCATGACAATTTCGGCTGCCACGACTGGTTTGCCTGGCACTATCCATTTTTATGAACCGATACCGATTTTCGCTGTCGGGTGCACAATCGCAACAATTGACCTACCAATCGTTAACACTTAACAGATTACGCTGGAATGTGAAACGTTAAAATGAAAGCACAACCACATTAATTATGACTACAACCGAAGAGCTTCTCGAACGTTACTACGCTGTTATGCCATCTTTCGTACGTCCATTGTACGAGAACCCAATTTCAATTGAGCGGGGGGAAGGTAGCTACGTCTGGGATTTAGAAGACAACCGATACCTCGATTTCTTCGGCGGGATTCTTACCACAATGATTGGACACAGCACAGATGAAGTAGTTGCTGCAGTTCAGAAGCAAGCTGCCAAAGTTATGCACACCTCAACGCTGTACCTAAACGAGGAGATGATCGCCTTCGCCGAAGAAATTGCTTCGGTCTCAGGAATTCCTGATGCAAGAGTTCTCTTCACTACTTCAGGAACGGAAGCAAACGACACAGCTATTCTTCTAGCCACCAACTATCGAAAAACTAATCAGCTTCTAGCGATGCGCAATAGTTACCACGGGCGCTCTCTTACTTCGCAGGCGGTGACATCACATAAAAGTTGGCTGACCAGTAGTTTTAGCGGGCTCGATGTTCACTTTGTTCAAGGCCCGTACAAGCTAAGGAGCCCATTTCGAAACCTAGATGACGAGGGCTACACACAGGCATGTGTGTCAGATCTGATACAACTCATTGACATGACTGATGCTTCAGGATTCGCTGCACTCATAGCGGAACCTATTCAAGGTGTAGGGGGGTTTGCCACGCCTCCTGATGGATTTTTCGGTGCAATGCACAAGGTTTTGGATGCCAACGGCATTCTGTTCATCAGTGATGAAGTTCAAACAGGATGGGGGCGCACTGGAGATCATTTCTGGGGTTACCAAGCTCACGGAATTGTTCCAGATATTTTAACTTTTGCTAAGGGAGTCGGGAACGGGATAACTCTCGCAGGATGCGTCGCACGTGCTGACGTCATGAATGCTATCGACCGCACTTCTTTTACAACATTTGGAGGGAATCCTTTATCTGTAGCTGCTGGACGCGCCACACTTAAATACGTTTTAGATCATGACCTTCAAAGCAACGCTGCTGCCCGGGGTCTTCAAATGGCTCAACGGCTCCAAAAAATTATTGATGACACTGAATGGATTGCTGAATTAAGAGGCAAAGGCCTCATGCTAGGGATTGAATGCGTGCATCCTGGTGGCATAGAGCCGAATCCTAATGCAGCTAGCGCTTTAATCGAGGGTTGTAAATCTCGTGGGCTGTTAGTTGGCAAAGGTGGCTTGTATGGAAACGTAATTCGTTTAACTCCAATGCTCAATGTCAGCGAGGAAGAAGTAGATGAGGGCTGCGCTGCAATTACAGAAACAATTCGGTCGATTACCGGCTAAGTCCTTCAAGATAAGTTTCGATAATCGTTACGAGGCTCTCGTCGCTATCGAAACCTAAAGCTCGTGATCTCAAGTCATTCCACAAGGATGGCCAACTAGCGACTACTTTTTCTATTCGAGAGTCAGCTAATTGGGTGACTAATGATGAGACCTCTGTTCCACACAAGCTCTCCAACGTCGACAACATCTCTCGAACCGTCACCTTCAACCCGGGCAAATTTACCGTCCTATCTGTACCTAATAACGCTCCTGGGAGTTCAGCCAGGTGACACAAACCTGCTACAGCGATTTCTGGTGAAATGACCACGAGCTCAGTTGACATTTCCACGGGAATGACACTTTTTTTCCCAGCTAATGGTTCGCGGAACATACCCGATGCAAAACTTGAAGCAGCGGCATTAGCAACTCCAGGGCGAATGATAACTGTCGGCAAACGTGCAGTTCGACCGTCAATATGTCCCTTCCTTGTCGCATCATTAACGAGTAACTCCCCGACTGCTTTAGTCATACCGTAGGTAGAACTTGGGGCATGTTTTGTTAGGTCACCAACCTCTGACCTCGCTAGTTCTCCTCCGAAAACTGCGACGCTGCTACAAAAGATTAGTCGATGCGTAAAATTACTCTCGCGACACGATTTTAATAGGTTCATTAATCCCAGCACATTTTGCTCGACTGCATCCTCCCAATTTTCCTCAGCTGCGGCGCTAACAACTGAAGCAAGATGGTAAATAAGACAAGGTCCTTCTCTAAGAAGACCGACATCGAAACCATCTGTTGCTATGTCACATTTAATAGATTGACATTTATCTAGATGCAACTCTTGGAGATCAATTACTATTATCTCTGCGTTGTCTTTTCTCTTATATACCTCGACGAGGCGGCTGCCTAGAAAACCACCACCACCAGTAATAATTACCCGCACTTTGTTTCCCTAACTATGAGTTACGTACCGTTCATCGATTTAGGCGCAATCTGATCGGACTCAATCAAATTTTATAGAAACCTTTAGCGCTTCATCTTCGTGAGGATCATGCGCTAGAGCAAAAGCTTCTCCTATCTCCGCAATATCAAAAACGTGACTTAACAAGCTCTCTACATCAATATGACCCTTAGAAATCAGATCTAAAGCCATACGAAATGAAGTTGCTTGTGGTTCGTCTTGGGCGCCATAAATACTTGAAGCTCGTAACCGTTTACGAAAAAATTTGTGAAATCGCATATCGATATCGTGGTCTACGCTTGGTAAACCGAACCAAATTATCTCACCATCAGCCCTGACCAAGTCAACAGATTCTCGAAAAGTTTCGGCTCGACCAACAGCTTCGACGACATAGTCAGCACCTTTTCCTTTTGTAGAGTCTTTAACCGCTTCGTGTAAATTTCCGTTTCGTATATCAATACACATGTCGGCGCCATAGCTGGCTGCAACTTTTAAGCGCGCCGGAGACATATCTGAAACAATTACGTTTTTTGCACCTGCACTTTTCAATAGATGCGTCCAAAACAAACCAGCTGAGCCTTGTCCCATAACTACAACGGTTTCGCCGGCTACATCTCGTTGGCACTTTCGCATAGCGTAAATAACAGTCCCAAGCTGTTGCGCCATCAACAAATGTGATCTAGGTAGCTCGGTATCGGGTAACGGAACACAGTATTGAGCTTCTACTCGTTGATACTCATTGAAACACTCCCCTACAGGTGGATTAGGGAAAGTAAGAACTTGTTCTCCTTCAAGGAGCCCTGAAACTTTGCTTTCAACTATTTCACCTATTCCTTCATGCCCGGGATAACCGTGTGGGCAGGGAAGCGAATGAGTGACTCCTGCACCCATCATGACGACATGCAAGTCGCTACCACATATTGAAGCCATCTCACTTCGAATCAATACCTGTCCATCTCTGATCGACGGAATCTCAATTTCTTCGCATTCCATTCTTCCTATTTCAATCATTCTCCCAGCGCGCATCGTGTCCATAAGGCAAACCTTAGATCTTGTTCGCTTATTCTTGCTCGAAGAAAGAGATAACCCACTGAAATCTTCGAGGCTTCTGTTGGGATTTATGGCGCTCTGAACTCATACAATTAAGAAGGTTCTAAAAAGCAACCGGTACCCTGACTGATATGCCCAGCCCAAAGTCAGCGCGAATCTTTCGTGGCTGGATTGTCTTAGCAGGTCTTTTTATTCTCCTGACTGTGAGCGCCGGATTTGCTTTTTATGCTCAAGGAATTTTTCTTGATGCCCTTGTTCGAGAGCAAGGATTTAGCGTTGGCATGGCAGGAGCGGGAACAGGAACTTTCTTTGTTTCGTCCGGAATAGCCGGATATTTCGCTGGTGGGCTAATCAGCAAATATGACGCTAGGTCGGTAATGACCGTGGGCGCTTTTATCGGTGCGGGAGGGCTCGCACTAATAGCCCAAATTAGTACTGAGTGGCAGATGTTTCCCGTTATGGCAATATTCGGGACAGGTTTTGCTCTAACGAGCCTGGTACCAACCTCCAGCATTGTCACACGATGGTTTCACCGGCAGCGTTCCGTAGCCCTTTCCATAGCGTCCAGCGGACTTTCTCTTGGAGGTATACTTATAAGCCCTCTGATCGCCAGTGCCATTGACGAAGGCGGTCTCATCACCTGGGCACCTCGTCTAGGTTTCTATTTTCTGATTAGTTTAATCCCTGCGATTTGGCTATTAGTAAAACCATCTCCGGAGGCAATGGGGCTTTATCCAGATGGAGACGAGCCGGCGAACAACAAGACATCTGCGAGCCAAGGATTGCCCGGCGTAGATTTTGCGACAGCTACACGGTCCCGGTATTTTATTCTGATTTCGCTTTCTTTTATTCTTATAATGTCGGCACAAGTAGGAGCCATTCAACACATTTTTAAGCTTACGAAAGATCGATTTGACATAGAAACTGCTCAATTGACTCTCATGGTTCTAAGCGGTACTAGCGTTGTCGCTCGAATTCTTGGTGGCATTGCTGCAATGCGAATCTCGCTGAGTCGGTTAACGGGCTGTCTCGTTGGCGTTCAAACTATTGGGATCTCTCTTATTGCTATAGACGCAAATTCATCAGTACTTTCACTGACGGGCGTTGTAGTTCTCGGTAGCGCCATGGGCAATCTACTAATGCTTCATCCATTACTCCTGGCTGATGTTTTTGGAATTCGCGATTATCCAAGAATCTACGGTTTGGGATCTCTTCTGATGGTTTTTGGAGTCGGAAGTGGGCCCTTTTTGGTTGGTGTAATGCGTGATGCGTGGGATTACCAAACGGCGTTTTTAGTAATGGCAGTCTTCGCTTTTTTGGGTTTACTAATCTTTCTGATGGCCAAACCACCAACCGACCTTACGTCTTTACCTTCCTTCTCGAGTAGTTCTTTCGACGTTCCAAGTACTACTCACAGACCTTTTATCTTCCTAGTTGAACCCTTGAAGGGCAGTAACGCCAAATTCAAAACTTACTGACCTTCAGGCAACTAATTGAGAAACCGGCCCACGCTAATTGGGATTCTGCTTTTTCCCAGAGGTCGGATAAGCCCGGCTTTGAATAAGATCAGTCATCGACGATGAGGTACAGGGGATACGGATTACTTAACTCAACGAACTATTAAAGCGTCTAAAGTTGAGGTCCGGTACGCGCCGTTGCGAGAGATTTGCCTATTTAAATTAGAATGCTAGTTAGAGTCGCGAACCAATTAATTGCGCTGCCACAGCCACTCCAGATGAACCGATTGGCGCACCCATTGATCCAAGGCATGCTTCTATTGTGCCAATAGTGCCGAGTATCATGTGAGGATTCAAGTGGCCCATGTGTCCAATTCGAATCGAACGGTCCGCAAACTCTCCTAGGCCCAGACCTAACGTCACTCCTGCTTTTTCTTCACTTAAACGACGTAATTCTTTGGGATTCACGCTGCCTGTAAGAACCGTCGTTACTGCATTAGACCGAGCGCTCTGCTGCTTAACGTTTAACTCCATACCTTCTGACACAGCCCAAGCATCTACTGCCAGACGAACAGATTCTGCAAGTACTTCATGCCGACCCCACGCATTCTCCAAACCCTCTTCGAAGATCATGTCTAATGCTTCTCGCAAAGCCCAAATATGTTGGATTGGGGGCGTTCCACAATATATTTTGTAATGCTCGACAGGGTTCATTCGAGAAGTCCAATCAAAATAACCAGTTCTCAAATTTGCATTTGCATGCGCCGTCAGAGCTTTTGCGCTAGCAAACACAAACCCTAACCCAGGCGGCACCATTAACCCTTTCTGAGTAGCCGCAACAGTTATATCCACTCCCCATTCATCCATTTCAAACTTTTCGCAACCAAGAGAAGCAATACAATCAACCATGAATAGAGCTGGGTGTCCTGCAGAATCAATAGCTTTTCTAAGTTCCTGAATATCGTTCCGTACAGAGCTAGCAGTATCTACTTGCACTACCAGAATAGCTGCTATCTCATGCTTCGTGTCTCCTTTCAATCTTTCCTCCAACGCCGCTGGGTCTACCGGATCTGAATCATTCCCGCGTAAATGTTCGCAAACCACGCCGCTAACAGACGCCATTTCTCCCCAGTTGATAGCAAATCTTCCTGATTCCAAGATCAAGACACGATCTCCGCGCGAGAGAGTGTTGCTTATGGCCATTTCCCAGGCTCCATGGCCATTTGAAACTGAGATGAATACAGAATTGGAGGTGCGAGCGATCTTAGGTAAATCCTCCAACAAGCTATTAGAAATGTCTATTAAGGACCCTTCGTATATATTTGGCATCGTTTGATGCATCGCTGCGAGGACTCGGTCAGGAATAACAGACGGTCCAGGGATCGAAACCATCGGGCGACCGTGGTTGAGGGACATGAAGACTCCCATTCTTAATGACTGAAAATTTAGCCGTACAGGAAATGCTAGAGGAGACTCCTCCATAACGCTCTGGGCTTTTACAGTGGATAGAATGATATTTATACTTCGGGTCTGATCTTTGGGGGAATTGGCCATGAATACTGATGCGCTACTTCACTCTTTCAGCTTTCCTTCAAAGGCTGAAAGAGATTTTATAAAACTAGTGTCCGCTAAAGATTGCACTCTCGTTGATGTGAATGGGAAGAAGTATTTAGACGCACTAGCTAGCCTGTGGCTCTGCCAAATTGGGCATGGAAATGAAGTCGTGATTAGCGCTATTAAAGGACAGCTAGACCTTCTTCAGACTTACAATATCTTTGATCCATTTACTAATGGTCCTGCTGCTGAAGCTGCCGAGAAAATTAGGAGCCTCTCACCGCACCCTGATGGGCGGGTATTCTTGGGTTGCTCGGGTTCTGAAGCGATCGATACTGTAATAAAATTTGCCCGCCTCTTTCAACAACGGCGAGGTGAAAGCGATCGGCAAATTATTGTTCGTCGAGCTTCTGGGTACCACGGCGTCAATATCGGCGGTACCAGTGTCCAAGGCATCGAAGGCAACCGGGTCGGATGGGGCGATTTACTTCCACACGTAATTGAAATACCAAACGATGATATTGAGCCCGCGGCTCGACTTTTTGCTGAACACGGAGACAAAATAGCTGCGGTTATTAGCGAACCGGTTCAGGGAGCAGGTGGCGTAATTCCCCCACCTGATGGTTACTTGGATGGATTGCGTCGCTTGTGCACAGACAACGGAGCCCTCTTGATTTTCGATGAAGTGATCTCCGGTTTTGGAAGAACTGGCGAATGGTTTGCAGCTCAAACGTACAAAGTTACTCCTGATCTCATAACTTTCGCAAAGGGAGTCACTTCAGGATATTTACCATTATCTGGCGTCATTATTTCTCGCGAGCTAGCCGACGAACTTGAAAATGATGACTACGGCAAATTAATGCATGGATACACCTACTCAGGTCACCCAACCGCTGCAGCTGCCGCACTTGCAAATATTGGTGTTATCGAATCTGGTGGGCTACTGCAAGAAGCACACCGCATCGGCGAAAAAATGGAGGCCGGGCTTAAAGCCCTCGCTGGAGACGGAATGATTAAGAGTTACCGCGGAATTGGTGGCATATGGGCCTGCGAGCTTGGCTGGAGCGGGTTAGAAGCATCTCATGCCATGGTAGATAAAGGCGTAGTTTGCAGAGGCATTGGCGAGGCTCTAGCTTTTTGTCCACCATTGATAATTACCGATAGCGAAATTGGAACGATATTTGACAGATTAGATGAAGTGCTACGCGAGCACTAGCTCAATCTTGACCGTGCGGCTTTTCAGCAATCCGTTCATGGTGGTGAATAACTTCGTCTATCACAAAACGAAGAAACTTTTCGGAAAATTCAGGATCTAACCCTGCTTCTTCGGCTAACCCACGCAAGCGCTTAATCTGACTGCTCTCCCGACTAACATCAGCAGGGGCAAGACCTTTAGCTGCTTTATATTGACCTACTGCTTGAGTTATTCGGAATCGCTCAGCAAGAATGTGTATTAAGGCCGCATCGATATTGTCTATACTTCTCCGGTACTCCACTAGTTTTTCGTCGCTCATCAAGACTTCCGCTCATCTAAAGATTCATCGTGGACAAGATTATCTTCAGAAACCTATACTCATCCTATTTTTAGGATAATCGAGTGATAGCAATGGGCTCGTGACAAAATCTACTATTAGGTTTGCCGGACCAAAAGACGCAAAACAGATTCACAACTTTATCTGTCAACTAGCTAGTTTCGAACGTGAACCTGATGCAGTTCTGGTTACTCCAGCAACACTTGCCAAGCAGCTTTCCTCCGATTCTCCGCCTTTTGAATGTCTTTTCATCGAATCGGATGAAGAGGTACTGGGTTTCGCACTTTTTTTCCACAACTATTCGACTTGGCGCGGTGCTAAAGGCATTCATCTAGAAGATCTTTTTGTTTCAGAAAAAAATCGAGGTAGAGGACTCGGTAAACAACTCCTGGGAGCTCTTGCAAGGATCGCACAGGAACGCCACTGCCCAAGACTCGAATGGCAGGTCCTTGATTGGAATGAATCTGCCATAATTTTTTATGAATCGATTGGCGCTGAAATATTGCGTGAATGGTTGCCTTGCAGACTTGAAGGTGATTCTCTCAACCTCATTGCCTCATTAGGGGATACTGTAAAAGAATTATGAGCGACACATACAACCTCAGAGGCAAGGTGGCGATCGCCGGAGTTGGCGAAACCACCTATTACAAACACGGTCAATCTCCAGACCCGGAATTCAAATTAGTTTTAAAGGCTATTCTTGCAGCTTGCCATGACGCCGGTATTAGCCCGAAAGAAATTGATGGCTTTTGTTCATACTCCGATGATCGGAATGATCCGCCGAGGTTAGCCAACGCACTTGGTATTCCAGAACTCCGTTATTCTAATATGCAGTGGACCAGCGGGGGTGGCGGCGCTGCAGCTGCTGTCCAAAATGCAGCTGGAGCAATTATGTCTGGTTCAGCAAGAGTCGTAGTTGCTTATCGTGGCTTAGCGCAGGGCCAATTTGGAAGATTTGGTAGATCTGGCGGTTCGAAGCCAGTTAGCGGCCAAGCTGCGTACCTGTTGCCCTTCGGGATGATGAGTGCAGCTCAGATGTACGCAATGCGCACAACTCGATTACTTCATGATCATAATATTGACCGATCTACAATGCGTTCGATAGCTCTTACCTGCTATCACCACGCTCAGAACAATCCAAGAGCCATAATGCAAGGACGAACCTTAGATAATCAGGCTTATGACGCGTCTCGCTGGATAACCGAGCCTTTTCGCCTCTATGACTGTTGCCTTGAGAATGATGGCGCAGCAGCGATGATTGTCGTAAGTAAGGATTATGCAAAAGATCTGCGGGACTCACCCGTTCTCCTTCTCGGCGCACAACAAAGCGGAGGACACAGGTCAGGGGCTTGGGCAGAAAATCCTACTGACTACGTGACCTCAAGCTTTAAGCCCGCTGCCAAATACCTATATGAACAAGCAGGTGTGAAACCCGAGGATGTAGATGTTGTTCAAAGTTATGAAAACTTTACGGGCGGTGTCGTAATGAGTCTTATAGAGCATGGTTTATGTACGTATGAAAATGCGAACGAGGTTCTTACATTCGAAAATTTGAGAGCGGACGGAGGATCGTTACCTCTTAATACCAGTGGGGGTAATCTTGCCGAGTGTTACATGCATGGACTAGGGCTTCAAATTGAAGCCGTGCGGCAGATACGAGGAGACTCCTCAAATCAAGTCAAAAATGCACAAGTGGCTTTGGCCAACGCCGGACCGATGGTCGCTGTCGCTTCAACGGCAATATATGGAAGTGAGGTAGCACTCGGATGACAAGAATCACTAACGAAATTTATCTTCCTGGTCTGCGTCAACCAGCACCCATGTCTGATGGGCTAGACGCACCTTTTTGGGAAGGAACTCTTAATGGCGAAATAAGGGTACAGAAATGTCTATTGTGTGAAACCCATCAGTGGGGACCTGAGTGGATGTGCCATTCTTGTAACTCCATGGATATCGAATGGGTAGTTCTCGAGTCGCCTTGTCGCATATACAGTTGGCAGCGGCCACATCATCCAGTCCACAGCGCTTTAAAAGATCGAGGTCCATACATCATCGTTGTAGTTGAATTTCCTCAAGCTGATGGACTCAGAATGGTGGGTAATCTGTTAGGTGATTCAATGCAAGATGTTGTAATTGGTTCGCCAGTTACACCTGTTTTCGAACAGCACCTGGACGCTACTCCTCCATATGCTCTACTTCAGTGGGAAGTGGCTTAACCGATTTTCTTAATTAATTACAAATAAAAATAACTGTTACAGACTGTTCCCGGCCAATTCATTAATGGAGTATTAAACCAAAAGCCGTGGAGCCCCTGAGCTTTAGTGAGGTACTCCACGGCTTTAATTTTAATTTTTATAACAAGTATTAATTAGTTAATAATGGCAGCTAAAGTTTCTTCGCTTGGTGCGAAGTAAAAAGAACCAGACGCTGGATTCGAATAATCGGTCATCGCATCTCGAACATTATTTGCTCCGTCGAGGCCATACATCAGCCTCATTCGTTCACGAAGAGGTGCTTGGTCTTTACAAAAGGCCATGAAGTAAAGGCCAACGGTTCCATCATGGAAAGCATATGGAGTTGAACGGCGAGCGATTTCGTTTCGCTTACCGCTCTCTTCATTTCCATGATTTCCATTTTCACGGAGCTCAACGTGACTGAGATGGCTATAGGCCTCTTGTTGATCGGTTTTTTCGATTTCTGGGAACTTCTTGCGCCCAAAATTCTTTTCCTGTTGATCTACCGAAAGAGCGTTCCATCCATCAAGATCATGCACCCAACGTTGGGCAATGATATGGCTTCCTCCGGCACCTGAGGCACCATCTGGCACAACTGCTACAGCAGGCTGGTCCTCGTCGGCTGGATTACCGGTTCCATCTTTGAAGCCGGTCATGTCGAGGGACTCGCCGTAAATAAACGTTGGCGTTTCACGCGCAACGGCCATGTGACCTTCTAGGGCTTTGCGAGCGTCGTATTGAGCTTTCCAAACCTTGTCCTTGTCATCATGATTCAGCCACAAAAGCAGCTCTTCTTGAGTGCCTTTAGCCTGGCGACCTGAACCATCGGTGGATTCAACTGTTGTATAAGCCTGAAAGTCTTCGGGAACATCATCAGTCAATTCTGGTAACAGACCTGGACCAAAGCCAAGAGTAAGGTTAATACCCTCCGCGTTGCAATCGGTAACCAAGCCAGACAGCGCTGTCTTAATTACTCCAAGGTCAGCGCCTTCTGTTCGACTGAGGTGAACGTACCATTGATTTTGACCCATCCCGTTAAAGATGGCTTTCTGGGGAGTCGGCATGATCGCTCCTTATAATTGCCGTGCCTTATTGGACAAATCGTACGCCTCATTTGGGGGTCACGTCACCTGAAGTTGAATTTTTCCTTTAACTTCTGAATAGTTCCTTAAAAAGAGCTTCTCAGGATACTCAGAGAAAATGTGCAAATATAGAACAATGTCTACCTACACGACGGAACTTCCCATACGGCCAGAGCTTGATGCAGCTCATGGAGACTTAGCCACAAGATGGGCTACTCCCAGTCACTCTTGGAGTAGCAAACAGAGACTTTCAGTTATAGCTGAGGTGCGCCGTGCGATAGACGCAGACGAGTTGGCTCCTTGGGAAGCGCCAAGCTCCATTGAAGGATTCATAGCCAATAACCATCCTCTCCCTGATGCTGCGATAGATGTTATTTGGCGGTTAACTAATCACCCCGGAACGCTCACAAAGGAATGGTACGAATCGATTATCTCTCGAAATATTGATCCAGTTGCGTACGTAGAGTTGGTTGGATTAGTCGCTCAAGCTAACTGTGTAGATCGATTTGCCGATGGCCTTGGCGTTAAAAGAGTCGACTTGCCCGACCCGATAGCTACAAAGACTGCCGTCATGAGTGAGTTAGAAGTATCTGTTACGACTCATTGGGTACCTACCGCTGCTACCAAAGGTCCAAATGTTTTGAAGGCGCTAAGCTCTGTTCCTTTTGAAAATGAATCGCGAGAAATTCTTTCGAGTGTTCAATATGTGCCAACTGCTGCTCTGTTGGGCGATTTGACATCTGGGTACAACTCGCTGACTCGACTTCAAATAGAATTAGTTGCGGCCCGAACTTCAAAGCTGAATGAGTGTTTTTATTGAACTACGAGCCATTCTTTTCTGCTCAGTTTGAGTGGGGTCAGCCAGAACATAGATATTTCTTTCGAAGCTATTTCGAGTTCCACGGACGGTAATGGGGGTGTTCTTCACGGAGAGTTGTTGTCAAAACTATCTGAGGCCTTGTGGTCTAAAAATTTGAATGAATTGACTGCTGTTCGCGAAGAATTAGTCAATGCAGCCGGCGCTGATGTTTTCGTTGATGCAGTCGGAGTTAGTGCAATGTTTCATATGATGACTCGAATAGCAGATGGGACCGGAACTCCGCTTGACGCAGGGACAGACGAGCCATCGGCCGATATCCGAGAAGCTATCGGCGTAAATGACCTCGTCTCGCGTCGCCATATGGCAACTTAGCTCCGCGTGGAAGATTCGCACCCGGTGGATAATGCACATATTTTTGAAGTAACACAAGCCGAATCTGTCAGTTCTAAAACTGCTTTACCCGGTTGGTCTGTAGCTACTTTCGCGGTCTGTCTATTGAGTATCACTGGGCCAGTTGCTAAGCATCTTAGTCTTGATGGATTGGCGCTATCATTTCACAGGTTTTTTTGGTTAGCTCTAGCGCTGAGTCTTGTTATGGCTATTCGCGGCAAAACAATTACTCTTGCTGCTCTTCGATGGTCATGGTTCCCTGGGCTTCTTTTCGCAATAAACATCGCAATGTTTTTTACTGCTGTGAAATTAACAACTATTGCTAATGCGACTATTATTGGAGCGATTCAGCCGGCTATGTCGTTAGTCCTAGTCGGGCCGATTCTGGGGGAACGTGTTTACCATTCTGATCGATGGCTCGCTCTTTTGGCCATGGCAGGTGTTGTTACAGTTGTTTATGGTTCGTCTACGAGACCTGAGTGGGACTTTAGAGGCGACCTTCTCTCAGTTGGCGCAATTCTTGCTTGGACCGTCTATCTTTTTGCCACAAAAAATGCTCGTAAGCACTTGGACGCTATAGAACTTCAAACGACTCTTACCTTGGTCGCTGCGGCCGTTGCGTTGCCCATAGCTCTTGTAAGCGGACAGGACATGGGGGTTTCAGGCTCAGATTGGAAATTTCTAGCGCTCTTGGCTCTAGTCGGCGGGGCTGGACACACACTCGTTAATTTTGCTCACTCAAATACCAAGCTTGTTCTGGTTTCGCTGATGTTTCTCGCTGTACCCATTTTATCGACTGCCTGGGCAGCCCTTTTTTTAGGTGAGAGCCTGAACGTTTGGCAAATGGCGGGCATGGGTATCGTACTTATTTCTTTAGGAACTATTATTTACACAATGGAACATCGGGAAGGTCATTGATAGTGGCTCGTTTCTGACGAGTTGCAAGCGTTCCGAGTAGACACAACAATCCAGCTAAACCGAGGACGGCGCTATATGCAGGTACAAAAATTCTCGGATCTTCTAACTCGCTGATACTCAACTCTGCAGCTTTGCGATCACGCAGAATGATGTAAAGAGTGTTCCAGACGGCCAGCCCGGCCACTAGCCCAACCGTTCGGGTCATTTGCGTAATACCACCGGCTAATCCTTGTTTTGTTCGATCGATAGAAGCCATCACAAAGCTCATGTTCGGAACTTGAAACAAACCAAGTCCTGCGCCAACAAGTACAAGAAAAATTACCACTACTGGTAGAGGTGTTAGTGCAGTTGCCCTGCTCATGGCTACTAACCCAATTCCTTCAATTAGAAGACCCCAGCGACTTAGCAAATTGATGTTAATTCTTCGCACTAACCGTGCCGAGTACTTCGCAGCAATGGCTGTAGCAATAGGAGACACAGCAAGGATTAAGCCTCCGGCAGTTGTTCCATGGCCGCGAACAGTTACTAAAAAATATGGGCCCAAAAACCACACTGTAAACATTGCTGCGTTAGCTAATGCGTTCAAACAATTGGCAGTAACAAAGTCAGGAATAGCAAAAAGGTTAAAGTCTATTAACGGGTTTTCTGACTTACGTTCAACAATCACGAACACAGCTAGCAGCCCGATGCCTATACCTGCCATTGATAAAGTTGGAAACGCAAACCAGCCCCAAGTAAACCCTCGGCTCGCCACAAAGAGAACTAACCCAAGTCCGCTCCCCAATGATAAAGCGCCTTTGATGTCTAGCACTTCAGGTTTCGTTATCGTTGGGCGACGATACATGGCACAGCAGAGAGATAGGAGCATGAGCAGGCCCGTGTAGGGAACTCTGTATAGGTAAACACTTTGCCAATCCCATGTTTGGAGGAGTACGCCTCCTATCGGGGCTCCCGCAGCTACGCCCATAGCGATCATCATTGCGAAAAGAGCAAGAGCGCGCGGTTGATTTTCTTCAGACACTGAAAGGGTTACGAGCGCAGGCGCAGAGCTCAACATAAATGCGATGCCGATTCCTTGGGCTATTCTTGCCAGAACAAAAAACCAGAAGACTGTCGCCATTCCACACGCTGCTAAAGCAAACATTTCAACAATGATCCCGGCTAGCACAACACGACCATGACCGATTTGATCAGCAAACCGGCCTATTGGTAATAGCAAAATTGAATAGCTGAGAACGAAACTTATGACAACCCATTGAATATCCGAAACGTCTAATTCAAAGGCGGCGCTAAGAGCGGGAAACGCTATGTTAACGGATGTATCAAGACCGCTCAGAAACCCAACGCCACACGCAACGGCCAATGGGCCGTGGTTTTTTCGGATACGGAAGTTATAAAACGTAGCTTTAACTTTCAGCCGTAATTTTCATAGCCTTAAGCGTAGCTCCAATACTTTCTTTCGCATTTGCGGCACGCTTATCTATCTCAGGTTGCCCATTCTCAATCATCATCGGCGACAAATTCAACAGATCCCAATGTTCACTGAGGGTCACGCCATCTTCGTTGGGGGTAATCAAATAACGCCATGAAATTAAATTCATTGCTAAGCCGCCAGTAATGAAACCAAATGATTGGCCTTCTTGTCTTTCGACAATCTCAACTAAAGCTTTCCATTCTTCGCCATCTTTACGGTTAATTCCAACGAATTCATCACCAATCTCACCAGTTCCTGGGACACCATCGGCATTTTTTCGCCAATAGCCGCCGGTATTTTCAGAACTCCACTCTCCGTAGCGCTCCATATCAGTCACAAGCTTCCAAACATCGGAAGCCGAAGCTCTAATGTCGATTGATTCCGAATAGGACAAGATTGGTTCACTAGACATGTCGCTAGTCTGCCACTTATGTTGAACTTTGTCCTCTAATAAGGTTTGCTAGCTATACAAATTCAGCCAAAAAATCGAGAATTATTTCATTGACCTCATCTTTAGCTTCCAGCTGAAGCCAATGACCCACGTTTTTGATTACATGTTGTTCGCGAAGATCATCAAAATGCTTAGCTTGGGCTTCATGCGGAGCCATCATCCGGACAGGGTCTACTTCGCCAGTAAGAAAAATAGAAGGCTGCTTTATACTCATTCCTTCCAAATTCTTGGTATCCGCCATCAGCGTTGGGATATTCCGGTACCAATTTAGTCCCCCACGAAACCCAGAACGGGAGTAAAGCTCGACATAGTACTCTAGGTCTTCTTCGGTCATCCACGAAGGAAGTTCTTTCGCTGGCGCCGGCAACGCGTCGAGCATTTGTTTCTTACCGATGGGGTTTACGGATTCTCCTGAGTTCCCGGAAGCGGACATGTGAATTGTGAGTAACGAATTGCGAATGTCACTTTCAAACTCAGTTTCCGCAGCTCCAATTTCGTTACAAAAGTAAGCCCAATAGAAAAAAGTTTCGCCCCAAAATGCTTGAGTGCACCATGCGGGGTCGAATCCACGCGTGTAGGGAACTGACATTCCGATTACCGCACGCACTCGTTGTGGGTAAAGCTGCGCGACATTCCACCCTACAATCGCGCCCCAATCATGGATACCCAGAACGTACGTCTCATGCCCTAGCGCAGAAGCTAAGCCGTCAATATCTGCGCAGAGATCGAGAATTTTGTAATCGCTGACTGCAGAAGGGCAGTCCGACATTCCATATCCCCTCTGATCCGGGACACAAACAGTCCACCCTTGAGCTATAAGTGGGTCAATCTGGTGCCGCCATAGGTACCAGCACTGTGGCCATCCGTGCATCAAAATTATTAACGGACCATTCCCCTCGACGACACAGCGTAGATTGACACCATTTGTCTTAATTATTTCAAAATTACGTTCTTTGAGGGACACCTTCACTCCTCTTACCTAACCGGTCTAGCTTCCTCTAAGTTATTAACACGCCAAATTTCATATAACTCTCAGACATAAACAACTTTTAGAAATACGTGGCTCGGTCGAACGGGGAGAGTACGTTTCCGTTTATGGCCTATAACAAGATTATCTATGAAATCGATTCAGGAGTAGCTGTACTAACTCTGAACAGACCTGAATACCTGAATGCTTGGAACACGGAAATGGCAACCGAAATCAGCCATGCTCTGCATGCAGCAGAAACCAACGATTCAGTTCGTGCTGTAGTAATCACTGGCGCCGGGCGTGCTTTCTGCGCCGGACAAGATCTCTCTGCTGGCGCAGATACTTTTGCCGACAACAACGACAACGGTGATCAGGCACAAGGCACTCCCGCTACGATGCCCTGGGATTTATCGAAACCGGTTGTAGCGGCTATCAATGGTCATGCCATCGGTGTCGGAATTACTTTCCCGCTTTCAGCCGATATTCGTTTTGTCGCTGAGGATGCGAAGCTCCAGTTCGCATTTGTCAGACGAGGCATTGCACCAGAACTAGGCTCATCAAAACTCTTAACTCACATTGTGGGACTCCAAACGGCTAGCGACCTTCTGCTTTCCGGAAGATTTTTTTCTGGTCAAGAGGCTATGCAAATAGGTTTAGTAGCGCAATCACTGCCAGCGGAGCAGGTTCTACCCGCCGCCATGGACTGGGCACATGACATTGCCAAAAATACTGCACCTGTGTCTGTAGCAGTTACTAAAAAAATGATGTGGGAAAATATTAAGCCAGAAATACTTAAAACTGTTTCGCAAGAGTTTTCTATAATTCCTTGGCTAGGAGCTCAGCCAGATGGGACAGAGGGAGTACTGCACTTCATCGAAAAACGTGCCCCAGAATGGGAAGGATCCGTAAACTCAGATCTACCCGATTTTAGTTAGGGATAGTTTTTGTTTAGTCAATCAGACCAAGACAACAACAGTCACGATCACAACCGTCACAGCTGCTAACGCACCACCAATACCTAGAAAAACAGCGATCATTGCGGGAATCAGCGAGTTTTCGTCTTCCATAGCATTTCTCCCATCAGAACAACGTACTTACACAATAACGGTCTGAAACCCAAAATACATTTCATTTACTGAGCACTAGCCGGTCTAACTCTGCAAGTATCCGTATCAATACTTACTTAAGGAGCTCGGTACTGTGGACTTTGAATACAACGCGAAAACAATGGAACACGTTGAGCGACTAGAAACATTTATGGAAGCTCATGTCTACCCCGCCGAGCGCGAGCACCATGACTTCATCGAAAATCCAGACAATCTTTGGCAACAACCACCCGTAGTCGAAGAGTTGAAAGCCAAAGCTCAGGAAGCTGGCATCTGGAACTGGTTTCTACCTGCAGAATATGGTGATTGGAGTCCTGGCTTTACTAATCTTGAATACGCGCCCCTAGCAGAAGTCATGGGCAGGGTGCCCTGGTCTTTCGAGGTGTTTAATTGCTCCGCTCCTGATCGGGGCAATATGGAAGTTCTGGCAAAATACGGAACCTCCGAACAACAAGATCAATGGCTTCGCCCTCTTATGGAGGGGCGAATCCGCTCAACGTATGGGATGACTGAGCCACAGGTAGCTTCTTCTGACGCAACCAACATGGAGCTTCAAATTGAGCGAGATGGGGATCATTACGTCCTTAACGGCCGAAAGTGGTGGAGCAGTAATATTTATCATCCGCTCTGTGAGTTTGTCATAACCATGGGGGTTACAAATCCCGATAACAACCGGCACCAACGTCACTCAATGGTAATCGTTCCGAAAGACACGCCTGGGCTAGAGATTGTTCGTCCGCTCTCAGTATTTGGAAATTTTCATTCTCCTGCTGGTCATGGCGAACTTGCCTATCATAACGTTCGGGTTCCTATCGACAACATAATTCTTGGTGAGGGCCGAGGATTTGAGATAGCTCAAGGAAGACTCGGACCAGGGAGATTTCAGTATGCAATGACAAATGTTGGGATGGCTCAGAGGATGCTTGACATGATGTGCGCCCGGGCGGAAGGACGTGAACCTTTTGGATCTAAAATCAGCGAATTCTCTTCCACTCGACAAGATATAGCAAGAGCTAGGTGCGCCATCGAACAAGCCCGTTTGCTTGTTTTGAAAGCCGCAGCAGAGATGGATAAATCTGGCGCTAAAGGAGCTAGGGATTACATCTCCATGGTCAAGATTGTTGGACCTAAGTTAGCTCATGATGTCGCTGAACGAGCAATGCAAATTTTCGGTGGTAAAGGTGTTAGTGGTGATACTCCTATAGCTGAAATGTTTGTAATAGGTCGCTTGATGCGAATTGCGGACGGCCCCGATGAAGTCCACATGAACCAGTTAGCTAAGCTGACTTTGGCCCAGGCAGAGATCGCCAGACAAAGCGGTAAAGGCGGAGTCGATTGGTATGGAGACTGAGGAACGAATGCTCAATGAACCTCTTTTAATTGACGGTGCTACTAGCAGTCCTACCCCAGATGGATGCGCCGAAGAAGCCGTAGCCTTCGAGGAAATGGGATTGGATGCCGCATGGACTTTTGAAGCATCACATGACCCATTCCTTCCGCTTGTTTTGGCTGCTGACCGAACTAAGTCCATAAATCTAGGAACAGCTATTGCAGTTGCCTTTGCTCGAAACCCAATGACCTGCGCCGTGACTTCTTGGGATCTGCAGCGTTTATCTGAAGGCCGATTTATTCTTGGATTAGGCACTCAAATAAAGCCCCATATCACAAGGCGATACAGCGAGCAGTGGTCAAGGCCTGCGGCACGCATGCGGGAGTACATAAGAGCGCTACATGCAATTTGGGACAATTTCCAGACGGGTGCAGAACTTAATTTTAAAGGTGAGTTCTATACCCACTCTCTCATGACTCCAGCTTTCAGTCCTGGGCCTTTAACGGTTTCCAAACCACCTATTTATGTTGCTGGTGTTGGCCCCAAGCTAGTCAACGTGGTCGGCGAAGTCGCGGACGGCTTCTTCGTGCATCCCTTCCACACCGCTGATTATGTGATCAACGAAACGCTTCCTGAATTGGCCAAAGGAGCAAAAACTGCTGGACGTTCAGCGGAGGAAGTTGTCGTTGCGTGTCTCACTATCGTCGCTATGGGTAGGAATGATGAAGAAGTTGCTCGAGCACGAACGAAAGCGGCGGCACAACTCGCTTTTTATGGATCAACTCCCGCCTACTCTGGTGTACTCGATTTTCATGGATATGAGAACCTACAACCAGAACTGAACCGGCTTTCTAAACAGGGAGAGTGGTTGAAAATGACTCAAAACATAGATGATGATTTAATAGACCTTCTTTGCATATCAGGGACACCCTCAGAGGTTGGGGTTCAACTCCGGGAGCGAAATACTTTTGCAGATCGTTCAACCATGATGTTCTATGGACCTCCACCAGATATCGAAGCTATCGAGGAGACAATCTCTGCAGCTCAATCCTGACCTGGATCGAAACTATTTAGTGATTTAGCTTTGCAGGTAAATTGGGACTAACAAGGCCCGAGCCAAGGTAGTTCCGAACATGTTGAATCCGCAGATAGCTGGAGAAACTTGGTCGTCGATTGGAAGTTTTTTAATGCTTAGTGCATGGACAGCAAACATATAACGATGTGGGCCATGTCCTGCCGGCGGCGCAGAGCCCAAATATCCATATAGCCCTGCATCGTTTCTTAGTTGTTTTGCACCTTCTGGTAGCTTTTGACCGTCTTCTGCGCCGCTTCCGGTCGCCAATTCAAAAACGTCAGCTGGGATGTCATATACGACCCAATGCCAAAATCCACTGCCCGTAGGTGCATCTGGATCGAAACAAGTGACAACGAAGCTCTCAGTTTGTTCTGGTGCTCCTGACCACTTTAGGTTTGGCGATATATCTTGGCCGCCGGCTCCAAAAATTCCTGACACCTGCGCCATCGGAAGCATCTCTCCATCCGAGACATCGGAGCTATCGAGAGCGAAGTTACTAACTGGTGGAAGGAAATCATATGGACTATTTGGTATTGGCATTTAAGCTCCTTTACATCACTTTAAACAAACGTATCATTACGTTTCATGACATGATTGGCGGTGTGGTTGCCAATTAGCGCAGAAGACTTTTCACTAAACAGGAACGCCGGAGTAATTCGTTATTGAACTCTCAGCTTATTCCCGATGCTCGAGCAAAAGCTGAGAGTTCCCGCTCGATATTGCCCATTGGTTGAAACGCGATTTCTGTCACTCCCTGGTCAGCAAATTCATTTATTTTTGCGGCCACATCACTTGCCGGCAACGTAAATGGTGATGCAAACATGCTTTCACCAGTTATCACTTCCCGATCTATCGCGTTCATATTTGTCAAATGTCCAGCATGCACGTGCAGATGCTTTTCCTCTTCTGAAACTTGGCCAACTAGCTCAATGAATTTTTCAGCATTTGGCATAGACGCCAGTCGTTCATCTTTTTGCTCTAAAAATGCATGGTAGGCAACACTCACCCATGGTCCTGCCGTTTCAATAACCCGTTCGGAATCGACCGTCTCACCTTCATCCATAACGGTTCCGCTCGTCAACAAAACAACATCTCGAAGCTGAGAGTAATCTGCATCAGGACGAGGACGGGAAGTGAAAACCCCGTGGTTCATTTCTGCTGCTACTCCTAGGCCTCTCGGCCCATTAACTCCTAGAGTCCATGGCACTTCAATTGGAAGATTGGGAGCATGGCCTTCCCAATGAAGCATTGATATGACTTGTCCCTCATGCTCGACTGTTTCCCCCCGGAGTAAACTTTGCACGTCTCTGACCATTTCAGGAAATTCAGCCCACTTCAGAGGTTTCTGTCCCATTGCTCGACGTCCTGTGAAACCAGTTCCAGCGCCAACCACGACCCTGTCTTGGCCAACAAGACTGACTAAAGTTGCAATCGCTGACGCAGTGACCATCGGATGGCGAAGAGATGGTATTAAGACGCCCGGGCCTAGTTTAATTTTTTTTGTTCGCGTCGCTGCTAAGGCAAGAATCATCCAAACATCTAGCTGCAATGCTGGCGTGTCGTATACCCAAGCCGTCTCGTAGCCAAGTCGCTCAGCCAATTCTATGTGCTCTGGAGTTTCGGGAGTCGGTGGGAACGCGGCTGAAATCTTCATCACAGCATTAGAGCACGAAATAAGGGAACAGATATCGATTACTCAATCCAATTATTTTGCAGGTGGCCCTAAGAATGCGATCGCTGCAGAGGCACCCGCTTCCTTCCGAACTGTCGTTATGCATTTATTTTTTTGAACAGCAGGTTTAACTTTTCCTACAGCTGGCCCTAGAAGCTTGGCACATTCGTCAACCTCTCGAACTGACATCACAAGACCCCAAAGCGCCCAACTAGCAATAGGGTCAAGCTCTTCTGGCCCAATCAGTTCAAGGACCACTTCGCCCATATTCACAGCAGATCTTAATATCGTCGGTCCAGATTTCGAAATGGCTTCGGGTTCACCAACGAGCGCTCCTATCTTTTCCAGAGCCATTCGCCCTCTACTAAACTCAGGTACTCGCATCACAACGTGGTCAATACCAAAGCACCCATTCGGATGGTCTGACGCCACTTCTGTCGATAAAAAATCTTGTGACATAGTTTTAATTGAACCAAAATTTGGAGATTTAGCATTTTGTAGAACCCATGAATGGATTCCTGAACCTTTAGAGCCTTGGTCAAATACCAAATCTATAGTTCCTACTCGACATCGTTTATTTTCGACTCGGAACCCTAAATTTTTCCAAACTTGCGGCTCATCCCCAATGTGCAATTCGACGATAGAAGGGGCTTCTAATTTCATATTTTTATTTTAGCAATATCAATGATTTGTACAGCATGCATTAAGTAGTCGTGGCAGTATTCGACAATGGGCGAAAATTCAGTAATAACAGAAGATCATGGTCGAGTAAGAACAGTAATCATCAACCGACCGCAAGCACTTAACTCGATGAATAATGATGTCTTTGCTGGGATTAAGGAAGCATTAGCCGCTGCCGAAATCGACAACAGCGTGGCTGTAACAATCGTCACCGGTGCGGGTAGAGCATTCTCTGCTGGACAAGATCTCACTGAGATGCAACAAGGCCTTGAAGGCGAAACTACCGCTCATCAATTTCCAGCGATGCTTCAACAACTTACGAATTTCCGAAAGCCGCTAATAGCAGCTGTTAACGGCTTAGGTGTCGGTATCGGCATGACGTTTTTGGCACATTGTGATCTCGTTTTTATGGCTAGCAGCGCTCGGCTTAGGACTCCATTCCCGCAACTTGGGCTTGCACCCGAAGCAGGAAGCAGTTATACCTTCGCAACGCGAATGGGTTGGCAAAATGCTGCCTACACTCTCATGTCAGGGCGTTGGTTCTCCGCAGATGAATGTAAAAGCATGGGCCTTGTCTGGCGAGTTACTGAGCAAGAAACCTTGTTAGAAGAGGCTATGAGTGTCGCTCAGGAACTTGCAATTAATCCAATTCCTTCTCTTATCGCAACTAAACAGCTGATGATGGATTCGGGTCGCTCAACTGAGGCATGGGCAGCACACAAACGCGAGATCGGTGCCTACGCATCTCTCCTCGGCGCACCAGCCAACCAAGAAGCTGTATCTGCTTTTATTCAAAAACGTGAACCTGACTTTCTGAGTATCCCAGACATCTAAAAATTCCCGATTTAGCTGGAGTCTTCATGCCAGCTTGGAGGTCGACTGCTCAGAACACCATCTGCCTCAAGAGAATCAATAGCGGCATTCGTCAGGCCAAGGAGTTCTTGCAATGTCGTTCTGTTGTTTTCCCCTCTGTACGCGATTGTTGGTTTAACACCAGCGGCAGCATCACCAAAACGCCATGGTGATTGTGGAACTTTTACCGCTTTGCCCCTACCGGTATCCACGTTAATAAAAGCACCTCGCTCTTCAGCCCATTTTGTTGCAGCTAGCTCAGGAACTGATTTAACTTCAGATGCCAGAACGGCGCTCACGCCGATATCTGCTTCGAGCTCTTCCGCTGAATTAAACTGAATCACGTATTTAGCAAATATTGCAGTGAGCTGATCTCTGTTTCGAACTCGGTCTTCTATCGCAGCGAATCGAGCATCGCTGCTAAGCCCATCAATTTTCATGACACGACACAATGTCTTGAATCCGTCGGCAGTAGTAATATCTAAAGTCACGTTCACGTAACGCCCATTACCAAGTTGAAGCACCGGGGACCAATTCTGGCCGCCTTTAAAACCAACCATCGGGTCCTCACCGGTCATCTCCACTGCTGCAAGATCGTTGACCATCAAGGTGCTTTCAGCCATTGAGATCTCAACAGCCTGACCTTTCCCAGTGCGTTCTCGCATATACAACGCAGCCAACACTGCTCCAAGCGCATGCAGACCAGTGCATGTATCTGAATGCGACATGGGATCATTTTGCGGCTGCTCTTCGCGACGCCGAGCCACCATTTCAGTTATTCCAGCTTCCGCATGGATAGCTGACGCAAAAGCCCCTTGGTTTGATCGAGAATTCCCATGGCCCCAACCACTAATTGATCCAAGAATAACCCGGGGATTCACTTCGCTTAGCACTTCATAAGTAAGACCTAAGCGACTCATTACCTTTGGACGATAATTTTCAAGAACCATATCGGCTTGCGTAACCATCTCTAGAAACAAGTCACGTCCACCTTTGGCAGCCAAGTCGATTGAAACGCACTCTTTTCCAGCGTTGTACTGCACAAAATACGGTGATTGTCCATCAACTCGAGGAACTAGTGACCGAGTCAAGTCACCATCAGGAGGCTCAATTTTTATTACACGGGCACCCAAATCACTAAGCAGCCTAGAGCAGATCGGACCTGCTAATGCTCTCGTAAGATCAAGCACAACGATGTCAGACAATGGTGCATTCATGGAAGTGAAACCTACTCTCAAAAATTGAAGTTAAAATTTGGGGATATCAGCCATGTATAAACCCATTTGATTTTTGGTCAAAGTCATCCGGCTGTAGACCTAAAAATTTAAGACGAAGGTGATTCCAAAGATCTAAACATTCCCAGTCAGGTTCATCTGTTGTGCTGTTGCCATCTAAGAACGGATTGGGCAATAGAACAGTCAGCATCTGCTCACCTAAGCCATTGAACATTCGACATCCCCATGAGACAGGGCCTTCTTCTCTTACTAGCCTATATAACTCAACTTTGCCGCAGCGGCGGATCTCGGCTACATAAGGATCAGTAGGAAATCCAGGTTCTCCTTTTGTCTCCCCTACACACAGATGAATATGCCATTTTCCGAAGTCTAAGGTCAGGTAACCGTCTAGGGTGCTCATGGTTGGTTTTTTTGGTGCGCGTATTTCATAAGCGGCACCTTGAATAATTGGCCCGAAACTTATCTCTTTCCAGTGTAAAAAAATTTCTTCAATTAATGAAACCAATTCTGATTCCTCTGCTTTGAGAGGAAAGGACTCAACGGTTCCAACTCCTGGTTCTTCGTGAACATTTCCTCGCCCCGGCATAGAACGTTCAGACCTTGATTTTGTACAAGTCGGCAGCATTATCTTGAAGTATTTTTTTTTGAATAACTGGGTCTAGCTCGCTTATGGCGTTTCTAACTCGCTCAACGCTATGAGGATATAAACATGTCGGGTGAGGAATATCTGTCTCAAACATTATTCGGTCAGGACCAAGATGCTCAATTGCCGGACCAAGGGTTCGTGACTCAAACCAAAAGCATCCATAAAATTGACGCCGGAAATAGTCTGATGGTTTGAGAGATAAGTGGGCGAGGTGCTGAGGAGCTGTTTCGCCGCACTGATAGTCAAGAGCGTCCAGCAGAAAGGGTATCCAACCAACACCGCTTTCGACAGAAACAAACTTTAGGTTCGGGTATAGCTCAGGGACATCACTAACGAGAAGGTTAACCATCCACCTGAGTTGTCCAAGGAAGATTGCTGCACCACCGAGAGAGATTTTTACATCTCCAGGCCAAGTCTCGTATGGAACTTTCCCTGACCAATCGATATCGCCCTCAGAAGCACCAATATGAAAATTAATTGGCATCTCGAGGCTTTCGCACGTTTCCCAGAACGGCCTCCATTGTGGTTGGGAGAAGTTAGGCATACCCGAATCATGCGGATTAGAGCACATAACTATGCCTCGCGACCCATTTTTATGCATACGCTCCACTTCGACTATGCAGGCATCGATATCCCACCATGGAACCAGCGCCATTGGCAGTATTCGCTCTCCGGAACGGCTCTGAAGATCGCTCATCCAATCGTTATAAATTTCGACGCATGCAATCCTTAATGAGCGATCCTCAACTTTCAAAAAATTTTGGTTACCAAATCCTCCAACATTTGGATAAACAATGCCATGGCTGACACCCATCTGGTCCATTAACTTTAGTCGAGCGTCACAGTCATAGGAGGCGGCATGAACCATTTCTATATCAGCTTTTAGAAAATTTAAGCCCAACATCTTCTCACCATCGGGAAGTATTGCGCTAACGGCAGAGCTCCCAGCTATCGGAATATCTCCATTCACTACCCACTTTCGACGGCCGTTATGTTCTTTCATCTGAGGCACTAAATCTTTGTACTTAGCCGGAGCCAGACTCGTCCAGAGATCTGGAGGCTCAGACCAATGGGTGTCAGAGTCAATAATGCTAATCCCAGGAAAAATTTCGCTTACTGCTGTCATATAGCTAAGCCCCTTTCGATCGCAAACTAGCCCCTATGCAATCTCACTATTGATATTACTTCTTTTGCAGCTAACTCGGCTGCTGGTTCTCATGCGGGTTCAAGAGTGAAAACAATTGGTTGTCTCTCACGAAGGTCAACAACATTATTTTTCGGCTCGCCAGCTTCAAAATTAACTGGATCACGAGACCCTCTAGCAAGAATCAATGCACCCATCAGTGACATGAAGAAAATAACGCCAAGGGGGACAAAGCGTGTAGATGCCATGTCAGTCAAAAAACCTGCGAGCGGAGGTCCGATAAGGCTACCAACCCCGCTGAAAAGGAAGATGTACCCCATAACCGATCCAATGCCGATCATTCCAAAATAGTGAGCGGCTACAGCTCCCATAAGAGCCACGTAACCCCCGTAGGTGACGCCCAGCAGCAAGGCGAAAATCATCAATAGCCAGTATTTCCCATTAGCGAACATCCAAACTAAATATGCAACTGGCTGAGCAGCAAATGACAGTTGCAAAAGACGAACAGCTCCGAGGCGTCCAGCAAAACTTGTCAGTAACAAACGTCCAAGAATACTCGAACCCCCAATTGCGCTGATTAAAAGAGCAGCTCTGTTAGAGCTAATACCGTCTTCTTCAGCAAACCGAATAACGAAAGCGAAAGCTGCCATCAGAGCGGTTGACATCAACGCGCTGGAACCGCATAAAATTTTAAACTCAGGTGTTTTAGTTACTAGACCTACATGGTTTTTAGAATTCGCCTGAGTTTGCACTGGAGATCGTCTTACTAAAAATGTGGCTGCCACTAGGCACACTGCTGATATCACCGCTAGAACACGAAACGCTCCTCGCCACCCCTCGGTCTGAATTAACGATTTAGCAAATGGAACCAGTAGCAAAGTACCAATTCCTGAACCCGTGGCTGCAACACCTTGGGCTAAGGCTCTGTACTTGACAAAAAATGTAGCAACTGTTGAGAACAGGGGCGAACAGTAAAGTCCGCCTCCGAAACCCAAACCGAGTCCATAGACCACGTAACTTTGCCAAATAGCTGTGGTAAAGGAAGCCGCTATTAAACCACCAACAAATAGTGAGCCTCCGATTGCTAGAAGGGGGCGCGGGCCATAGCGATCACACCAACGCCCAGATATCGCACCTGTTCCGAAAAACAAGAACATTGTTATCCCAAACATCAGAGAGGTAAGACCAAGCCCTGCGTTGAATTCGGTCGCCATTGACGAAACAAAAGCACCAAAGGTGTAAAGGACCCCAAATGAAATACCGACAGCGATCATCGCTCCGACCGCAACTGCCCAAGCCCGGCCGCTATCAAACATTTCAGAATCAGAACTCATGTGAAGTTCTATCCTAGGGCCCACGAAGCTACATCTGCTTTATAAGCGCCCCTGGCATCTATCAGCAAGCTCAACTTTGCTTCTTAAGCAAACTTTTGGTAAGTAAAGCAGCACCTATCGCGCAACCATCCGAGCCGAGCGGGCTGAGTTCTAGTCGCACAGGGTCTCGATGCTCTGCACCTACGGCTATTTTAAGCAACCACTCGCTAATACCTTGAATGAGAGGGCTACCAATGTTTGCTAATCCTCCGCCTATTATTATGAGACTGGGATCCACCACCATGACCAAATTAGACATTCCAATAGCTACATCTCTACAAAACTGGCTGAATATTTCTTCCGCATGTTTGTTACCAGATGTCATAGCTGAAACTAAATGGCTACCAAGAATGTCATCAATCTGAGCAACATTTAGCTCATCGAGACTCACGGTCCTCGCCGAAACGGCCTGCCGGGCCATCTGTGTAAGAGAGCTACCTGAGCCGTACATCTCCCACGGGCCTCGGCGTTCAGTTACGTGGAGATCACCGTCGTAGTTTATTGTCATATGCCCCGACTCGCCAGCAAAGCCATTTGATCCCTTAAGTAAGTGGCCGTCAACAACCAGACCAGTTCCTATTCCGGTTCCAAGAGCCACAAAGATAAAGTTCTTACAGCCCTTACCCGCTCCAATTTCAGCTTCAGCAATAGTCCCAGCAGTCGCATCGTTTGCGACGGCAACTGGCAGGCCAATGGCGTTGGATACTCGTTCTTGCAAAGGAAACTCTATCAAAGATGGAAGATTTGGTGAATATCGAACAGAGCCTTCCGATGTTACTAGACCCGCTACAGCCAGCCCGACCGCATCAATTGAAGCAGCCGTTTGATCATCGAGATTTGTAATTAAGTCAACTATTGATTCAACGAGCTCAAAATCATTGCCTGAGCTCGGAGCAACAATGCTAGCTTCTACCCGGTTGGATGCAGGATCGACCAATACTGCCATAGCCTTAGTTCCGCCGATGTCGATTCCTACGATCACAAGAACCTACAGTATGTGATTTACTGTTAGATCGCGACACGTTTTATTTGCTTACGGACACCGGAGCCCCAATGATCAACAGAGATACCCGACTCACCTTGAACACAATCGGATCTTCAGGTCCGGGGTCGCGTCTGCTTATTTTACTTCACGGTTATGGAGCCGACGAAAATGATCTGGCGCCAATCGTTTCACATATTGACCCTGAAGGCTTGTTTTTTTCTGTTTGTCTTCGAGCTCCGATAGACCTCGTTCCATTTGGGGCTGCTTGGTATGAGAGAGATGCTGCAGGTGCGATCGCATCAGAAACTTTTATTGCATCAGTTGATGCCATCGATGAAACGATTAAAGAGATATGCGAATGGGGATCTTTTGACTATTCCGAAAGTGTGTTACTAGGTTTTTCTCAAGGTTGTGCTATGGCATTGGCATCATGTTTTAGAGCTGGCAAGGCAGTTCGGCCCGCTGGGTTAGCTTGTCTATCGGGGATGCTTCAAACAGTTCCTAACTTTCAATATCAACTAAATGGTCCGCCGGTGTCTATTTTGGTTCAACATGGGATTGACGACCCAATGGTTACTATCGATAGAGGTCGAAACATTCGTGATTCTCTTATTGAATCTGGCCTTGAGCCCCAGTATTTCGAGTATCCGATGCAACATGAAATAAATGGTGAGTCTCTTTTTGACCTTCGATCTTGGTTAAACACAGTTGGACTAGCTATTTAGGACTGGTTCCACAGCAAACACCGACCCAGAATACGCTGAATCAATAAATGTCTTTTCCGGCGGGACCTGCTTAACAAGAATGCGGTAGCTCTCGGGGCGAAATTTCAGAAATATAGACATCAGCACTGCACCACTAGCCACCGAAATTACGATTGCTGAAGAAGGTCCGAGAATTTCTGCTAGCTCACCTAAGAGAAGCATCCCGATTGGCAGCACGCCTATAGCTGTAGTCAGAAGACCTAATGCCCTGCCTCTCTTATCAGCAGAAACTGAGTCCATGACTAACACTGCTTGCGTTGATCCGAATAGCCCCATGCCAATCGCTGCAACTAGCAACATTAGTCCGGCGAGCAGAAACCAAGGAGCTGACGCAAAACCACTCATAAAGAAGAATGCTGCGAATGAGCCGACAACATACGTTCGCCCTCTCCGTTTCGGCTGGCGTTTCGCAACAGTCAATGAACCGATGAACATTCCCATTCCGAGCATTGAGGCGAGCAGTCCTAGCAAGGCAGGGCCAACTTCGAATTTCCGTCCAACAATCTGAATTAATGGTGTTGAGGCGAAAAAAAAGAAATTTACGCATGCTGTGACCCCAAGAATGCTGATCAAACCTCGCTCGGTTCGTAACATTCTTACGCCATCAGTTATCGCGCTTAAGCCACCCTCAGTAGCTTTTTGAAGCCGGTCAATTCTAGGAACCATGCTGAAGGTAACTACAGCTATTATTTGCAAGCCAGCCATTACTGTTAACGCCCATCCGATTCCTGCTGCTTGGATTAGAGACCCTCCGGCAAGCGCACCTAAGGCAAGCGCTGTTGAGGTCGCAGTTGATTCCAAAGCCATCGCGTTATCAATATTTGATGCACCAACCAAGTCATAGACGATTGCTCTTCGGCCTGTCATGTCGAACACCATTCCAGCGCCAGCTAAAAAGAGAACGGGGTATATCATCCAAACATCTAGAATCCCTAAAAATTCAGTTGCGCTCAGAACTAACAATGCGGGAATTGTCACTAGGAACTGGCAGATCATTGTCCGTCGTCGGTCGAATCGGTCTGAGATCCAGCCACCGATAATGCCTCCAAAAAGCATCGGGGCCCATAAGGCCACGCCAGTTAGCTGAACCATTCGGGCTGAACCAGTTAACTCATGGGCAATAAAAGGCCCGATAAAGGACACACCCCATCTCGATAAACCCCAAGTCCACCCGGCTACAAGTAGTAAAGGGAAATGCTTAACCTTTAAAGCTTTAAAAGTATTTGGCGAACTCACTAACGATGCATACCGCCATCAACGGTAAATTCCTGTCCGGTGCAATAGCTCGCTTCCTCAGATGCTAAGAAAAGAGCAAGAGCAGCGACTTCAGATGCTTCCGCTTCTCGACCTAGTGGTATGCCTCTCACCATTTTTTCTTTATCGAACTCAGAAGTCATTTCCGTATTGATTAGACCGGGATGAATCGAATTAACTCTAATATTACTTCTTCCAAGCTCCAGGGCAGCGATTTTAGTCATTCCACGAACAGCCCATTTAGTTGCTCCATAAGCCATTGATGCGAACGTTGCTTCTAAACCGGCAACTGAACTCAGGTTCACAATAGAGCCGGACTTTTGGGAAATCATCTGGGGTGCAACAGATCGCATTCCTAAGAAAACGCCAGTTTGGTTTATCGCAACAGTTTCGTTCCATATCTCATCACTGGTATTCACAAGTCTTGCCCCACGTAGAATACCGGCGTTATTAACAAGAACATCAATCCGACCATGGTGCGCAATAACGTCAGCTACTACGGTTTCCCAATCATCTACCGACGAAACATCGTGATGTAAAAACTCAACATCTAGCTGGGCTGCAGTCTTACCTCCATCTTCATCTAAGACATCGGTAATTATGACTGTCGCTCCTTCATCACGGAAGAGTTCAGCTTCGGCTGCTCCTTGACCCCGAGCTCCTCCAGTGATTATTGCAACTTTGCCTGTTAATCGTCCCATTTCATCCCCGCTCTTATTTTCTATTGCTCAAGCTTCTTATCTGGTCAACTGTAAATTCTACTTCGTTAAGGTAGTTTGCGCTCTTATCACTAATCCTGACTCGAAATTTGGGTTTACTTACCCTATGTTTGGGGCGTGGACCTAGATCAGATAGTCAGTGATATTCGATTAGCCGGTCCCGCTTGGAAAGAGAGATCTCTTGGTGCCGAATCTCGTGGGAGCATTGATCCAGCAAATGCTGAGGAAATTCGACAGATCGGGGCTCATAGACTCACGCAGCCTTTTAACTTCGGAGGTGCTCAGTCGTCTATCGAAGATCATATGCGGGCTGTCGCTGTCGCTGGAGAGTATTGCATGTCAACTGCATGGTGCCTTGGTGTCTGGAGCGCACATAATTGGATGGCGTCTCATTTCCCTGCAGAGGGACAGCATGATTTTTGGGAAGATCCAAGAACCTTAATCAGCGCATCAATAGTTCCAAAAACAAAATTCAAGGCAGTAGGCCAAGATGTCTTAGTCTCCGGGAGGTTTAGTTTTGGGTCTGGGTGCGATCATGCTTCGTGGCTCGGAGTCGGTGGGCTCATAGGAGATAAGACACCTTCGCCTGTTATTTGTATGTTGCCAAAGGACTCTATTTCCATAGACCATCAATCATGGGAAGTAAGCGGCCTCAGAGGAACCGGTTCTAAGGAGTTGGTTATCGCTGATGAGGTCCTGGTGCCCGCCCACAGGGTTCTTCATGTGTCTGAATCTATGAACCGGGAATCTCCTGGACAGAAACTTTATGGTCATCCGCTATATATGACACCGTGGCGAACTACAGCGATACTTGTTCTAGCTGCACCGCTAATTGGTGCAGCTAAAGCTGCAATAAGACGGTTTCAAGAGCGCATGGATAGCCACGTCTTAGTCGCATTAAAAACCACACAGCTCAATGATCCTCTCGCTCTTAATAGGCTTGCCGAATCATCGGCAGAAGTTCAAGCGGCAGAGTTGATGCTCTATCATGCCGCAAAGCAGCTAGATCTGTTAGGTGTAGCTGGTGAGGTAGATGCGTTAGATAATGCTGTCATTGTTAGAGATTGTGGGTTTGCAGTCCGACTTTTGGCTAATTCCGTTGATCGACTTTTTGAAGCAAGCGGCGGAAGCGCTCTTTCTAGCGCCGAGCTGATGCAGCGAATATGGCGTGACGTTCATGCGGCACGAAGTCACGCTGTTTTAACATGGGATCATGCATCTCATACTTACTCCCAAGCGTTATTTAAGTAACTAAATTTAAGCTATTGGTTATAAATTTGCGACAACCTCTTTAGCTATCAACGCATCAGATTCAGCTGCCGCATTTTGGTCGGAACCTAGGGTTGCGCCCACAAAAATAAATTTGTCTAGACCGAGATCACTGAGTTTTTGGATGCGCTCGATACAACGGTCGGGTGCGCCTACGATTGAATAGTTATCTACAAAATCATTAGATAGCAGAGATGCTTGATCAGAGTCGGCCCGAGTATGACTCCTCATATCGTACCTCTCATGTAATTCATTCATTACCTTTTCGTCCTCAGAGGAAATAGGGCCTACAACTTCTCCGTGCATAACGGAGAATCGAGCGAACGTAGACAAACCTCCACGCACAAGCTCGCGGGCCTTTTCTAAATTCGAATGGCAAATGATATTTACATAAGCTCCGTAGTCAATCTCGTCTGGATCTAGCCCCTCGTCTTTTCTAGCTTTGCGAGCAATTTCTATTCCCCATTTGATTCGCTCATGATCAGCACCCAAAGCAAACATAATTCGGTCGCTGTGGCGAGCTGCTGCTGAAATTACTTTCGGACCGGTGGCGGCGACCTCTACATCAACTTTTCCTAGCCTTCCAGGAAGCCAGTTTATTTGACTCGCGATCGCTGATGCCGCTAGTCCAAGTTCATCAACTCCTCGCGATACTGTTTCCCCGAATTTTAGATCTTCAAATAAAACCTCTTCGCCCTTTAAATACTTTTGAACTGCTATTAGATATCGCTCGAAATCAATAACACGAGCCGGGCTGCGGCCGATGTGAGCCAAGGCAGAATCCCCACGTCCAATTCCTAACTGAACTCGATCACCAGCGACGCGTTGCACGCTTCCAATTGCGCTTGCAGTTACTGCTGGGTGGCGAGTCACAGGGTTTGTAACTCCTGTCGAAAGCTCGAGAGTCTCCGTCGCGACCGCCGCTGTAGCCATTGCTACATAAACGTCTCCAGAAAGATTTTGTGAATCGACAAATGAGATTCCGTCAAATCCTTGTTCTTCTATGCGCCGAGCTGTCCTACTGGAATCGGGCCGAGCGACTATTTGTGTAAATATTTTTGGCATAAGCTGACAGTAGTGTTGTCACAAAAGTATTGCTCTAATGCTCAGAAATGCCTTGTCCGGTGAAGTTTTTAGTCAGAAAATTTGTGACAGCTAGATCAGCTGCGGATGACTCTTCCAGCGAGCGGCCCTTGGTGTTCACCATCTCTCATGAAAATTTGCCCATTAACTAGTGTTAGGTCGTATCCAGAAGCTTTTTGGACATAGCGACCGGCGCCATTAGGAAAATCATAAACAAACTCAGGTGCGTGAATAGCAAGATTTTCGAAGTCAATAATGTTTACATCCGCATAGGAACCCTCACGTATTCTTCCGCGGTCTTTGAAGCCGAAAAGATCGGCCCCTTCAGACGTCAACATTTTTACCGCTTCTTCGACTTCCCAAGTTTTACTATCGCGAGTCCACCTTGTTAAGAAATATGTTGACTGACTGGCATCTTGTATTTGCCCAACGTGTGCACCTGCGTCGCCAATACCAAGAACTACGTCAGGATGCTTGAGTTTTGACTCAATCGCATCAAAATCAAAATTTAAAAATGGATAGTTCCAAAGACCGCGGCCTTCAGTTTCTAGGGCCATATCTATGAAGGCTTCGGCGGGTGATACGCCTCTAGTTTGAGCATGGGCAAGCAACGACTCTGATGGGTCAGCCTCATATTCCACTCGGCTAGTATCCAACCTATATATTCCTGCCAGATCAAGTTTGGAAGGCGTCTTCGTGGCATCAAGCACAAGTTGGTTCTTAAAGGAATTATCTCCAAGTTTTTTAATTTTCTCTTGCCAAGACAGACCTCGCAAAGTTCTCCACTCTCGAGAGCAATTATCAAATGGCGTTCTGTTAGCTACGCCGAATAACACTCCAATTCCTCGGCTAGTTGTTTGTGGGTATATCAATGCACCATCTTCGTTCGCACGTTCGACTAGTTCCAGCCAGTACTCCCACGCACTTGGATCAGACCTGTTTTGTACAAAACCGAATGTAACTGGTCGACCGGTTCTCAGAGATAGTTCTTTCATCCACTCAACTTCGCGATCAATGATGGAACGGTCGGCTATACCGACCATTCCGTGCAGCTTTCGATCGTTATCTACTGCTGCTTCAAAAATTCCTTTGCCTAAGCGACCCATTACTTCACCGATAGCAAGCAACTCCTCCGGGTGAGCCCAAGTGCCAGGCACTTCTCTTCCGTCAGGTGTCTGGTGCAAATAGGTTCTCGATGTAGAAAATCCTAGTGCTCCACCTTCCATGCTCTCTTCAACTAAATCGCACATTTTCGCAATGTCTTGAGCATTTGCGTGGTGCTCATCGATAGCACGATCACCCATGGCCATTAGCCGAACCGAACAGTGCCCAACCATTCCACCGACGTTCAGCCCCTTTGGCATGCGCTCATATGAATCTAGATATTCACCAAAGGTTCGCCAGTCCCAGGGCAAACCCTCTAAAATTGCTGTAGCAGGTATATCTTCAACTGACTCCATTACTTCAGCTAAGAAACTGCGATCTTCCGGTTTGCAGGGAGCAAATGTAACTCCACAGTTACCCATTACAGCTGAGGTAACGCCATGCCAGCAAGACACCGTTCCGATTGGGTCCCACGCAAGCTGCGCATCGAGGTGAGTGTGGATATCAACAAATCCTGGTGTAACAATCCGGCCCGACGCATCAATTACGCTCTCGGCTTCAGCTCTGCATTCACCAACTTCGACGATTCGATCATCTACGATTCCAATGTCGGCTGATCGACTTTTTCCACCAGTCCCGTCTATTACAGTTCCGTTTCTTATAACTATGTCGTATGCCATTTACGCCCCCCAGCGTTATGTATCTCACATAATAGCCGCTCGGGTAGGAGCTTTTTCAAGAAATCACTAAACCAATTATTTCAGCTGCAGCAGCTTCTATTGGAGCAAGTACTTCCGCGACCTCTTCTGGTGAAAAACCCAAAGAAACCATGATCTCAGATGTGTGTTCACCTAGTTCCGGTGGGGGAAGTGTCGCTCCCAATCCTGGTGTGTCGCTCAATTGCACCACGTTGGTGACCACTTTGGTTTTCCCATAATTCGGTACATCTATCTCGGCAATATAGCCATTAGCTTCAGCTTGAGGATCTCCTAATAGCTCCTTGTAGCCCTGGACTCGCTCATAGATGATTTCTGGTTGTTGTTTAAAGAAAATATCCCATTCTTCGGTGGTGCGTGTCTTAAATGCTTCGCTCAACGCAGCTCGGATTTCAACAACACCATCGCCATCCCCGAGAATTCCTATTCGCTTAGCTCCTGTGTTCCACCTGCTGTCTAAGACCAACTCGGGCTTTCCACCAAACACGAGAAACTCATCCCATGACTCGTCTGACATAGCCACAGCCAACAAGAAAGACCCACCATCGGAGGCCTGGTACACACCATACGGGCTAGCAATACTTGGGTTATGCTGCCCATCACGTCCCAAAGTGATGCCGGTCATTGCTGTATGGGTTAGCTCCCAAGATTGCAACCACATCATTGTGCCCAATGCTGACGTATTTACTTCTTGTCCCCTACCAGTGCGTTCACGAGCGAACAATGCAGTCATAATACCTAAAGTCAGTTGCATGGCACCTGAATGATCAGCTATCGCTGCTCCGGGCGGCATAGGGGGCCCATCAGCAGAACCCGAGATTGCGGCCAAACCTCCACGAGCTTGAGCTGCTCCATCCAACATCGCTTTGTTGGCATCATGTCCCTTCGGACCGAATCCTGACACTCTGCCATAAATCAGACGATCATTTAACTTTCGTAAATGTTCGTAATCTAAGCTCATTCTTTCCAGTGCTTCTGAGCGATAATTTGTTACAAATATGTCAGACTCTTTTATTAGCTCATGAAGAACCCGCTGACCTAACTCGCCGTGAGCATCTAAAGCTATTGACTTTTTACCTCGATTCATAGCTACCTGTTGGCTGCCCATTACATCCATGTCAAAGTCAAAACCTGGACCGCGCGCATAACGGTTTAGCTCCCCGCCAGGAGGTTCAACTTTTATCACTTCTGCGCCCATATCGCTAAGAAATGCCCCAACGTGCGGCCCTTGGACAGCAACTGTCATATCGAGAGCTTTAAGTCCGGTTAATGGACCATTTGATAAATCTGCAGAACCCAAGTTCTTATTCCCCTCGTCATCGCGCCTTAAACAAATTGCGACGCCCCCGTTACAACTATTAATCACCCCATGATCATCTGGCAAACCATTTAGCCGACTTCTTCAATAGTTGGGGCACTTTGTGCATCGATCGACTACTATTTTAATGAGATGTTGCCAATGGGATATAACGGCGCGGTTATAAGGGAGCCAGAATGAACACACCAAATCGTCCAGACGTGACTGACTGGGCAAATGACTTCGATCCCTATCACGAAGAGTATCTGACCGATCCGTACCCGATTTGGAAAGATATCCGCGAGAGTGGCTGTCCAATCGCACACACCGACCGTTTCAACGGAGTGTATCTACCTACTAAGCATGAAGATATTTCTGCCATAGCCCACGATACTGAAAATTTTTCATCCAAATCAGTAATTATTAGTGACGTTCGAGTTGAAGACCTTGGTTCGTTTAGCTCACCTCCAATAACTTCAGATCCACCCGATCATCAGGATCATAGGCGCGTGTTGCTTCCAGCATTCTCCGCAAAGGCCATTGAAAAATGGCTACCGATAACACGCGATATTTGTAACGAGTTACTGGATGAGTTCGCTGAAAATGGGTCTTGCGATGCGAGCGAAAGTTATGCCAAACATATTCCTGTAAAAGTAATCGCAAGAATGATTGGGATACCCGAAAAAGATGGAGACATGTTCAGAAGGTGGGTTTACGAGCTTCTTGAAGCCGGGCCAACAGACGTCAAATTAGCTGCAAAAGCAACTTCTGAAGTTTTTGAATATTTTGGAACTTTTATTGAATCACGAAGAAATGATCCCCGTGACGATATTTTAACTTATCTACTTGAAGCAGACATGAACGGGAAACCTCTCGATGATAGGCAGATTAGCGGAGGGCTTTTTTTATTACTTCTCGCCGGGATAGACACGACCTGGGGAACGATCGGTTCGTCTATTCTTCACTTAAGCCAAAACAGTGAGGACAGGAGCCGGTTAGTTAATGACCCCGAAGCCATGGATGCCGCAGTCGAAGAGTTTTTGCGCTTCTATTCTCCCGTTTCTATGGCCAGAGTAGTTACAAACGAGGTTGAAATTTCAGGAACAACACTGTGTCCAGGGCAGCGAGTCATGCTTCCTTTCGCTTCAGCTAACCGTGATCCGGAATTTTTAGCTGATGCCGAAGAATTTCAGATCAATCGAGAAGTCAATAGGCATTCAGCTTTCGGATTAGGTATTCACCGTTGTCTCGGATCTAACCTCGCACGCATGGAGATCAAAGTCGCTTTAGAAGAATGGCTTAAGAGAGTTCCAGAATTTGAATTGACTGATTCTAATAAGGTCACATGGGCAGGCGGCCCAGTAAGAGGACCACGTTCTATCCCTCTAACTTGGGAAACTAGTCACGACGATGCGGTCAAAAGAAACAGCGCAACAGCCGAAAGCACTTGAGTTCTATGAAAATAGGATTGTTCACGCCGCTTCGTTCACCGGCAGCAACTCCCGAATTTTTACGTGAGTTTGCGCAAGGCTCCGAATCCATGGGGGTTAACTCATTTTGGTTAGGGGAACATGTAGTTACTTTTGACCAGTATGACTCAAAATACCCGGGTAGCAGTGATGGTGTTTTCCGATTCCCTGAGGGAAGCGGATTGATGGACATGGTCAGCAGCATAGGATTTCTCGCTGCCTGCACAAAGACTCTTAGGCTTGGCACCGGTATTTGTATACTCCCTCAAAACAATCCAGTTTATGTAGCCAAAGAGTACGGAACTCTCGATTTTTTAAGCGGTGGTCGCCTTGATTTCGGGGTAGGTGTCGGATGGAGTTGGGAAGAGTTTGAGGCGCTCGGTGCGCCATGGCCTAACCGAGGTAAACGTTGCGATGAATATCTCGAAGTAATTACTTCATGTTGGACTGATGAAGTCAGTTCTTTCTATGGTGACATGTACCAATTGGCTCCATGCAGGGTGTATCCAAAACCGGTACAAAAGCCAATGGTGCCGATAACAGTGGGCGGACATTCCGATGCTGCTCTCAAACGCACCGCGCAGTACGGGTCAGGCTGGTACGGAATCAACCTTTCTCCTTCAGAAAGCAAAAGCCTCATCGATAGGCTTGCGAAGTTCATGGCAGAAGAAAACCGAGATATATCAGAGATAGAAATCCATATTGGTGCTATTGATGACACCATAGACCCGGCGTTAGTTGAAGCGTATAAAGAAGCTGGCGTGACTCAGCTTTTAATCCCTTTCCTCAGACAAGGACTGAAACATCTCGATAGCAACTTAACCCGCATCGAGCCGTTCGTTGAAGCAGCTAACAGTCTTAGCTGAGGCCTAGCTATTCTTAGAATCTTCACTGTTCAGTTCCGGCGATGATATTTGTCGCGGATTGCTATCTATTGCAGGAATATCGGGAAGAGCTTCGGAACTGATTCCAAACTCTGCCAACCTTCGCATACTCGGCATAACTCTGCTTTCGACGCTCCCCACCATCTCGTTATAAGCCTTGGTCGCTGATTCTAGAGATCGGCCAGTCTTCGACATTGCACTCAGGACCTTTCCAACTCGCTGATGAAGTTCCCGGCCTTCTTGTTCAACTGCACGAGCATTCTCAGCCAGTTGATTGGTCTGCCAACCTCGCGACGCAGCTAACAATAACGCCATTAACGCCGTCGGCGAAGCAAGTAAAACTCTCATACGCATTGATTCCTCGACTAGCCCCGCATCGTGACGAGCTGCGTCAGCTAGAAATGACTCCCCTGGTACAAACATCACTACAAAATCGGGAGCATTAGGAAACAAGTCCCAATATTTTTTGTCCGCTAATGATTTAACATGAGACTTGACGGCGCGCACATGATCATCTAAAGCTGCATCACGACCTTCAGTGTCTGAGGCTTCCTGCATCCGAAGGTAAGCTGATAGTGGGACCTTAGAATCCACTACTAAATATGCATCACCTGGAAGGCGGACTGTTACATCCGGTCGCTGAACGCCTTGGTCGCCACGGGCCGTATGTTGAAGATTAAAGTCACAATGTTCGTCCATACCTGACAACTCGATGATGTTTTTTAGCTGGTTCTCCCCCCAAGCGCCACGAGCTGAGGGTGACTTCAGAGCGCCAGCCAAAGCCGTAGTAACACCTTGTAAACCACTGATCTGCTCTACTAAAGATTCTTTCAGCTGGCTAACAGTTCCTTGTTCTTTTTCGTATGAGGATTGGAGCTGACCTACTGATTCTTTTAACTGGTTCATCTGCTCGCTAATAGGACGTAACAGATTTTTTGTTTCTTCTTTGAGAGTTTCTCCGCGCTGTCCAAGCAATGCATCTGCTTGTTTTGCGTTGTGCTCAAGTGCCCCGCGCGCTGAACTCTGGACTTGAGCATCGACAGCCTCTTTCACTGCAGTTACCAGACTAGTTGTATCCACTTTTATCTCCGGAGCTGGGACTGACACAGATTCCCTGTTCAGCCGCAGGACAAGAGTCACTACAGTTGCTGCTAAAAGCAAAACTACTACCACTAACACAATATCCATAGAAACATGATCTCACTCCGATGGGACAATTGTGTGCGATTACCGATAGCTATCCAACTATTCCCGCTTCTCGAAGTTGGTCGAGTT
>PCCJ01000034.1 GCA_002731665.1 Actinomycetota bacterium
ACACGTTTTTAGAGTCGAGGTAGTTTCTGCGGATTCGCCAAGCCGATCAGAGGTCTTGGGAAATCAAAATCAGCGCCTCCTAACAGCACATTTCCTGATTTTGTGCGTTTCGGCGTTTTTTTCTGCCCTAGGTTTTTCCTCGGCGTTACCGTTGATCTCTCGTTTCGTATCGACTGACTTAGGCGGGGGAGATCTAAAGATTGGAATAGCGTTTGGTATTTTTTCATTTTCTGCCGTGTTGATGCGTCCCTGGATTGGGCGGTTAGGGGATTGGAAGGGCAGAAGAATACTCATTGCAGGGGGAAGTTTTGTTACAGCGGTGGTTCTGGCGCTGCATGCCTTGGCTGATACTTATATGTGGCTACTTGTTGCTCGTATAGCAATGGGCGCAGTTCAGGGTGCTTTCTTCGTCGGCACAGTTACTTTGACCACTGACCTTGCGCCGGAAAGTAGGCGCGGAGAAGCAGCAAGCTATTTTTCAGTGGCTATCTATGGGGGAATGGCTTTTGGCCCTTGGGTAGGCGAACTAGCTTCAGACCGATGGGGCTTTGATGGAGGGTTTCTCATCGGCGCGATCTGCATGGGCATAGCTGCGGTGATCGGTTGCTGGCTACCTGACTTCGTAAATTCAAATGATCGAGTTAAGTCGACTGAAGGGGACAATCCGAAACAGAAACAAAAGTTACTCTATCGTTCTGCTCTATGGCCGGGAGCCGTTTTAGCGATGGGGCTAATGATATTCCCGGCGATGCAAGGGTTCATGCCGAAATTGCTAGATGAACGCTCCCTAGGTGATGCTGGCCCAATTTTCGCTACCTATGGAATGATAGTTTTATTTATGCGTCTTATTTGCAGCAAACTCCCTGACATCTTAGGTACTGCGAAAACCGTAGCAATCGCACTTGTGGGTTCAACGGTTGGAATGCTGATAATGGGAAGCTTTGTAAGTCGGACTGGGATGTTTGTGGGTGCCATCGTAGTTGCCGCTGGAGGATCGTTGCTTTATCCAGCTTTAATGGTCGCAGCCGTAGATGGCGTACCGTCTAACGAGCGTGCAAGAGCAATGGGTACTTTCACAATGTTTTTTGAACTGTCAGGTGGAGTCGGAGGGCCGATACTAGGCATAGTTGCGTGGACCGCAGGGACGACTGTGGCTGCGTTCTATGGTGCATCGCTAATAGCTCTCTTGGGCCTTCCAGTGCTCTTTGCATGGAATCGCAACCGAATCTCCATACAAGACAATGAACAATAGTTCACAGTCGGTCATTGTCATGTGCGAGTCACCTCGAAAGCAGCTTTAGCTAAGGGGGTTAACGGCTCTCTTCATTAAGGGAAGGGGAGAAGTGCTTTAGAAGGAATTTCGCAACTTCGGAAGTAAAGGCGTCGTTATCATCGCCTGCGACCATGTGTCCAGTTCCGGCGACATCAACGAATTCGGCTTCTGGTTTTATATCTAAAAATTTTTTGACCGCTTCAGAAGTCACTAGATCTGATTGCTGCCCTCGAACTAGCAATACTGGTGTCTCTACTGAGCGCAGTCCTTCTTTCATTATTTTGCTAGTACGTGCCATAGAAATAGTCATTAAGTCAGGAGAATTTGTGTCGAATCCAGGTTTAGAGGACACATATGCAGGATCCCATCGCCATATCCACCTGCCATCTTCACGCTGTTGCAGCACCTTGCTCAGACCCGATGAGTTAGTAACTTTTTTTCGATGTGGGTTGTAAGCGGCAATAGCGGAGGCGGCATCGTCAAGCGTTCGAAAGCCATCAGGGTGCCCGGCCATGAACGAGATGACTCGCCTGGCGCCTTCAATGTCAAAGTCTGGAGTGATGTCTACGAGGACCACAGCTTCGAATAACTGCCGCTTTGCTAAACGCTGTGCCGCTAAGCACCCCATTCCACCCATCGAGGCCCCAACAACAGCGGGACGTCTGGACAAATTTGAAACTAGTACTTGGATGTCTCTTCCGACGTCGTCGGAATCATAGTGAGCGTCTGGTGACCAATCACTGTCGCCATGACCTCTTGCATCTACTGTGATCACGAAGTAACCCTGTTCAGACAGCGAAGAGGCAGTCTTTTTCCAAGCGTGCCGATTTTGGCCAGCTCCATGGAACATCATTACGGGTAGATTTTTGGGGTCTCCCCACTGATCGGCCGTTAGATAGAGACCTTCTGAGGCAGCGATTTTAATTGTGTGCACGAGAACACATACTACGCCTATCTTCTACCATGGGTGAGTTGAACCATCCCACCTCAAAAATAAGCCAGATTTTTCGGGGGTTATGGTGGCGATAGTTGTGTTGATCGCTTGAGCAGCCTGAGCGGATGATAGGTCTGCCCCAGAACCACCCATGTCAGTTCTCACCCAGCCGGGATGGAAACAGACGACAGTCACATTATTTTTTTTCAGATGGCTAGCTAACTGGACTGTGACCATATTCATAACCGCTTTCGATGTCGAATATGGAAGGTTGTCGAATCCCGCTCCAACCACCATTGAACCAATTTGGCTGCTTATGTTAGCGACCTTCGCGCCTGCATTGAATTTGTCCGTTAATTCTCGTGTGACCATGGCGGCGCTCAAGCCATTAATTTTTATCATCTCCAAGGTAAGGTCAATCGGTGCATCCATTACTCCAGCTTGAGAGCGTTCTAATCCCATGTTCTCAACGCTTGTCCCAGCATTATTGATTAAAATGTCGACTGGATAGTCGATCTTTTTCGCAAAGGCTTTGACCGACTGCTCATCGCCTACATCAATCGGGAGAATGTCTGTCGGGTTAAGACTGGCCAGCTCCGTCGCTTTACTTGGTTGTCGGCATCCAACGACTACCTGATCTCCATTGAGAATGTATGACTTTACGAGCTCAAGTCCTATGCCCCGGTTGCCCCCAGTGATGATGACTCTTGACATAGAAACCCCTCTAGCGTTTGTGAGTAGCCTAGACCGACTGGGCATCGGTATGAGCCTTGGTGTCTCTCGGCTATTGGCAACCATCGATATAGAAACTACGCCACCCCTACTAACAACATGGTTCCCGCGTATAGGGCCAGAAGTAAAGCACCCTTGCTTCTTGAGATCTTTCTGCCCCAAACGCATAGTAGATAAGCAAAAAAGATAACGGCGAGCATCAGGTAAATGCCTCGTCCCCGCATAGTTACATCTTCTAAAACGCCTCCGCCCACTAGTCCCATTGATCCGCCAACTGCGAGCGAATTGAATAAATTTGAGCCAAACAAATTTCCTATTATGAGACCAGTTTCCTTTTGTCGAGCGGCGGCAATAGTGGTGACTAACTCTGGGAGCGATGTTCCTAACGCAACTATTGAGAATCCTATGAATCCACCAGAGAGACCCCATCCGGTAGCTAACCGTGTGGCACCAGTTACAGCGAATTGAGCCCCTATGAGGACCCCAGCGAGCCCTGCAAGAGCAAGTACCAAGTTTGGTGTGAACTTGTGAATACTGGTCTTGGTGAAAACTTCTGGTGCTGCTGAAGGTGACTTTACTAGGTAAACAATTACGGCGAGGAGCGCCACTAAAAGAATGATGCCGTCGATGCGAGACAATGTACCGTCGATAACGACTAAGGAGAAAAGTGAAGCAGCGCCAAGAGATATAGGGCCTTCGCGGTTTATGGCAGACTTAGATATCGCAACCGAAGATATGAGACCTGCTACGCCAAGCCCAAGGCTCAAATTAGCGACGTTTGAACCGACTATGTTCCCTAATCCGAGATCTAAATTGCCTCGCCAAGCTGCTAGTCCAGAAACAACCATTTCTGGTGCGGAAGTACCGAATCCTAACACTAAAGCCCCAACAATCACCGGACTTATCTGCAGCGCGGCCGCCATTCGAGATGCACCTGTTACGAAGTGGTCACCTGCGTACATGAGCAGAGCTAAACCTAAGACTAAAAAAATAGCTGCTGCTATCACGAAAACCTTTCCCTAATGATTGTTTCGGGGAGAGCCGAAGGTTCGAGCGGTATCTTGAAAGGCTACCGCCGGTTTTAGTACCATACCTTCATCTAGCTGCGAGACCATACCTCTCTGGATTTCCTGCCATGGAGTGTGGCTAGGAGGGTAAGGGAATCCGCCTTTTTGCTCAAGCGCTTGATACCTTTCGGCAAGTATTTCCTCAGAAAGTAGAATATTTGCAGACCCTTCGTTGAGGTCAATGCGTATCGGATCACCGGTTTCGAGAATGGCTAGACCACCGCCGGCTGCAGCTTCAGGGGAAGCGTTCAGAATCGAAGGCGATCCTGAGGTGCCCGATTGTCTGCCGTCGCCGATACATGGCAAAGAGTGGATTCCTCGCACCAGCAGAGCCGCCGGAGGCTGCATATTTACGACTTCCGCGGCACCAGGATAACCAATTGGGCCGGCGCCCCGAATGATGAGTAAGGATCTCTCATCGATTCCTAACGAAGGGTCATCTATGCGGTCATGGTAATCTTCTGGCCCGTCGAAAACAACGGCCCGCCCTTCGAAAGCATTTAAGTCCCCAGGATCAGATAGGTAGCGCTCCCTAAATTCTTCACCGATAACGCTGGTCTTCATAATCGCACTATCGAACAGATTTCCCGAGAGATTGATAAAGCCAGCGTTCGCGAGGAGAGGATCACTAACGGCATAGATAACAGAAGAGTCAGTTGCCTTAGTCTGTTCACAATTTTGTCCGATGGTAGATCCATTAACGGTCATTGCGTCTGGGAAAGGCAATAAGTCAGAGTTAAGTAGCTCGTTGATAACAGCAGGAACGCCTCCAGCGTGGTAGTAGTCCTCACCGAGGTATTCGCCGGCTGGTTGCATATTCACTAACAGGGGAACGTCGAACCCTATGGATTCCCAATCATTGTTATCCAACGGGACGTTTAAATGTCTTGCTATTGCGTTGAGGTGAATAGGCGCATTAGTCGAACCGCCTATAGCCGAGTTCACAACGATGGCATTTTCAAATGCTTCTCTCGTCATTATGTCGGAAGGTCGAATGTCTTCTTTGACTAGGTCAACTATTCGCAAACCGGTGAGGTACGCCATCTGGGCCCGTTCTCGGTATGGGGCTGGAATAGCTGCGGAGCCTGTTAGCTGCATGCCCAATGCCTCAGTTAGAGAGTTCATTGTCGTGGCTGTGCCCATAGTCGAGCAGTAACCGGTTGAAGTTACTGACGTGGCAACTAAATCAGCGAATTCACTATCATCAATTTCGCCTGCTGCGTGCATCTCACGCGCTTTCCAAACAATAGTTCCGGAGCCGGTTCTCTCTCCTTGGAACCGTCCGTTCAGCATAGGTCCAACCGATAAAGCAATAGCGGGAATGTTCACAGTTGCTGCTGCCATAAGGCAAGCTGGGGTGGTTTTGTCGCAGCCAATGGTAAGCACCACTCCGTCTAAGGGATAGCCTTGCAATATTTCAACTAGACCCAGATAAGCAAGGTTTCGATCAAGCGAAGCTGTGGGTCTCTTACCTGTCTCTTGAATAGGGTGGACAGGAAACTCAAAACAAATTCCGCCGGCTTCTCTAATTCCTTCACGTGTTCGCTTAGCCAATTCCAGATGGTGGCGGTTACATGGAGACAAGTCTGAGCCAGTCTGAGCTATCCCTATTATGGGTTTGCCTGACTGCAGCTCCTCACGTGTCAGCCCAAAATTTACGTACCGTTCGAGGTACATAGCTGTCATTAATGGATCATCTGGGATGTCGAACCAAGCTTTTGAACGAAGGGGAGGTGTTAACTCGCTGTCCATTATTTTTCTCCAGGATGGTGTCGTGAATGTGCTGGATGGCTAGAAGGCTTTTGCGCAAATCATTGCGACAGTACAAACAGTAATTGTTTGTGCGTTGCAAGGAGTCCTAACCCCAATTTTAATTGTCAGGGAAGAAGGAACTCAAATTGACTTAAGGCCTATATTCGTCAGTGAGGCCCGAGCACCTTTATCTCTGGGCTATTCGCCGATGATCTCAAGAAGAACTTTCGCTAATTCATCTGGGCGGTTTATCGCAACTAAATGGTTAGTGGCAATTTCAAAGTATTCCCAATTTCTTGATTCGTGCGCATGTTTAGCCGATTGCCAAAAGTGGGAGTTATTTGCTTCATTTTCATCGGCAGTTGCTTTGATGTATGTGCGAGACAGTGGTAATTCCTCTAATGGTTTTGAAAGAGTGACGGTTTGGGTGAAAGTTCCCAAAGGCTGCATGGACCGTCGAAGCCCAAACCATAGCGTGTCTTCGAGTTTGTCTGCCTCTCTGGGGATAGGCGGAACGAGCCATTTAGTTCCCGGGTCAAGGGAATTTTCGGCTGCCCATTGTCCGGTTATTTTGGTAACGCTTTGGCCATCTCCAGGAACGAAGGCATCTAGATATACAAGGTGTTTAACTCGGTCGGAAATCATCTCCAATGCGCCGGTTGCAACCATTCCTCCATACGAAAAACCCAGTAATAAAATCTCGGTAAGGTCCTCGTACAAAATAGTGTTGACAACATCTGTGACGTGAGTTTCCAGTGTGATCGAAGGGTTCACGAGGTGAGAACGTTCTCCGATCCCAGTCAAACTTGGAGTAAAAACCTCATGCCCATGTGCAGTCAATAGCGGTCTAAGTTTTTTGAAGCCGTAAGAGCCGCCCCAGGCGCCATGTACAAGAACTATTTCAGACATTTATTAAGTTGGTTTCTGAGTCGGGATCGCTTTCAATTCTAAAGTTATGAGTCTGCAGAGGCAACTTCGACTATGCATAGCTACGTTTAGCTACTTCTTCCAACATGACTTCAGTAGCACCGCCGCCTATAGGCAAGATACGCGCATCGCGCGTCATCCGCTCTATCGCTGAGTCGCGCATGTATCCGCTGCCGCCATGAAATTGAAGGCAGTCATACATCACTTGATTGACTACCTCACATCCCCAGGCTTTGACTCCAGACATTTCTTTAACATTGTCTAGGCCCTGCTCTTCCATCCAGGCTGCATGATACATAGAGGCGCGAACGGCATCGACCTTGGCTTGGTCCATGGCAAGACGTTGGCGAATAGCACCTAAATCATAAAGATGTCCGCCAAAAGCCTTCCTGTCTTGTGTGTACTGGTTTGTCAGGTCAATAGCGGTTTGCGCTGCTCCTACGCCCATCCCCACTAAAACCATTCTCTCATTTTGAAAATTTTGCATTGTGGCGTAGAAGCCTCGGTGAGGAGTTCCTAAAAGTTGTTCATCGGAAACCCAAACATCATTGAGTGAAAGCTCGGCTGTATCAGAACAAAGCCATCCGTGTTTATCAAGCTTTCTTGTTACTTCGAAGCCTTCTGTGTGAGCAGGAACCAAGAACATAGAAATTCCGTAACGGTTGTCTGGGTCTGTTCGTGCTGCAACTATTGACATGTTCCCATGTGCAGCGTTAGTTATAAAAGTTTTGGAACCGTTGATCCTCCAGCCGTCCCCATCTCTTACTGCTGTACTTCGGATGCCTGCAACATCAGAACCTGCGTCAGGCTCGGTCACCGCAATTGATAAAATAGTTTCACCAGCAAGGATCCCAGGCAACAAACTCTGAAGTTGCGACTCTGACCCTGAGTTAACTAGGTGTGGTCCAGACATATCTGTGTGAACGAGAACTGTTACGTCGAACCCAGCGAAGGTAGAGCTTCCTAGCGCTTCCGCAAAAGTTGCAGAAGCAAGAGGCCCCATGCCCAGCCCACCGTGTTGCTCGGGTACCCGAAGGCTAAGCATTCCTAGCGACCCCATTTTCTTCAGGACGTCTCTGGGTACCATTCCAGACCTTTCCCATGATTCACCGAAAGGAGTTACTTCGTTCGCTACAAAGGCAACCGTTTGGTCATATATTTGTTGCAGCTCATCAGACATGTAGGCATTGCGGTTTGTGGAGGGACTATGCGTCATTTGGTTGGCTTTCGCTATTAGATTTTGTGTTGGTGAATGTCATGAGAATCTGTTTGGATTGAACCGCATCACCTGTCTGTACACGAAGTGCAGACACTGTTCCGCGTCCAGTTGCAGTGAGGGAGTGAAGCATTTTCATTGCTTCGATGACTAAGACAATGTCACCTGGTTCGACATCGTCGCCGGCTTGAACTGGCGTTTCAATTATTACCGCAGGGAATGGGGCCGTTAGGTCACCTATGTTGCCAAGGCCTAATGAGGAGTCAAGCATCCAGGCTTCAGTACGATCAGCTAACTGAAAGACATGTGTCGCTCCACGTTGGTTGACAGCTGCACTCTTAGTCTTGAAATCGACACTAAGTCTGCTCGTAGGCGCAGAGAAATTAGTTTGGACTTCGTGCAATTTTCCCTCGCTGTCGCTTAAGAGAACATCAAATGCTGATTTGTGATTCGTTACTCTAAATGATTTGACCGATGCCCAAGGACCCAGTTCATTCGACTGGACAGACCTTAAGAGTTCGTTGGCTGCGGCACCGATAGAGACCGAGTCGACTATCTCTATCGGTACCTCTATCTCGTCGAGGAATCGTGAAGTTATGGACCCTTCGCGAAATTCATCTTGGTCAAGGACCCAATATAAAAGGCTTGCGTTGTTGGCAACTGGTCCTATCAGAAGATTTTCGAGCGCTGTTTTGGCACCAGTTAGCGCTTCTGACCTAGTAGGAGACGAAATTATTAATTTCGCGATCATCGAGTCATAAAAAGGGCTTATTTCTGAGCCAACTTCTATGCCGCTATCCCACCTAACGAATTTGGGAACTGATAAGTGATCAATGACACCAGTTCTAGGCGAAAAATTGTCTGACGGATCTTCAGCATTTAGTCTGAATTCAATCGCATGTCCAGTGAATGTGATGTCATCTTGTCGAATCGCCAATTCCTTGCCAGTTGCGCTCAACATTTGGAGTTCCACTAAATCTAGGCCAGTAACCATCTCCGTGATTGGGTGTTCAACCTGAAGTCGTGTGTTCATTTCTAGGAAAAAATACTCTCCAGTAGCTGCATCGACAATGAACTCAACTGTTCCGATGTTGTCATAGCCTATGTTTCTGGCTAGCTGGGTGGCGGTTTCACGTAACCCAAGTTCGGTATCCGGATTAAGGTTTGAAGCTGGAGCCTCTTCAATTATTTTTTGATACCGGCGCTGGACCGAACAATCTCTCGTTCCTAAATCAATGATGTTCCCAAAGACATCTCCGACAATTTGAACTTCGATGTGTCTAGGTTGTTCTATGTATCGCTCAACTATGACATCACTATCGTTAAAGGACCGTGATGCCTCGTTACGAGCTTCATCCAAAGCTTTGAAAAAATTTTCTTGTGAATGAGCAACTCGGATACCTTTCCCTCCACCACCGGCCGAGGTTTTTATTAAAACTGGTTAAGCGATACTGTCAGCCGCTTTTTGAAGATCATCGGATTGTTGACTACCTGAAAACCCCGGTATGATCGGCACTCCGGCAGTTTCAGCAATTTTCCTTGCCTCAATTTTGGACCCCATCATTGCTATAAGAGCCGGGCTTGGTCCAACCCAGATAAGGCCTTCATCTTTAACTCGTTGAGCGAAGTCAGCGTTTTCGGAAAGAAACCCGTAGCCAGGATGTATAGCCGTTGCTTCAGTTGCTCTCGCCGCATTAAGAATAGCTTCGGCAGAAAGATATGACTCACTCAGAGCAGATGGGCCTATACGAATTGCCTCGGAGGCTTCTTGCACGAAAGGAGCGTTGGCATCTGGATCAGCGTAACCGGCAACCGTGATCCAGTTCAGATTTTGTGCGGTTCGTATTATACGGCGGGCAATTTCTCCACGATTAGCGATAAAAAGTTTCATACATCACATCCGATACACGAGGCCATGGCCATCTGGGGGAGCGTCTTCTCTGGCAGCCAGCGAGAGGCATAGCCCTAAAGCATCTCGGGTGTCGCAAGGATCAATGATTCCATCATCCCATAGTCGACTTGTTGCGTAATAGGGGTCGCTTTGCGTTTCGTACTGGTTAGCTATTTCTGAACGGATAGCTTCAATTTCCGACTCGGTTGTCTGCTGTCCTTTCATACCCGCTAGTCGGATGTCAACCAATACAGTTTGTGCGGTATCTCCCGACATCGTTGCTATTTTGCTGTTTGGCCATGCGAAAAGAAAACGTGGATTGAAACCACGGCCACACATCCCGTAATTACCTGCGCCGTATGAGTTGCCAATAAGCACCGTGTATTTGGGAACAGTTACATTAGCTACAGCAGCCACCATTTTAGCGCCATGCTTTGCGATACCGCTAGCTTCAGCGTCACTTCCGACCATGTAGCCGGTTGTGTTCTGAAGGAACAGCAGGGGAATTTTTCTTTGCTGACATAGTTCAATAAAGTGAGTGGCTTTTTGAGCGCTTTCACTAAAAATTATTCCATTGTTAGCAACAATGCCGATGGGATGACCCCAGAGCTTACTCCAGCCGCAGGTGATGGAATCACCCCAATCAGGTTTGAACTCGGCGTATTCAGATCCATCAACTAGTCGAGCGATAATTTCTCGGGCATCGAATCCAATTCGATCATCAGCGCTGATGATTCCGTAAATTTCTTTGGGATCATACCGAGGTGCTTCAGGAGGTGCCCATTGGATCCATGGTTGACGATCTTGGATTTTGCGTTGATTAGTTGTCTCACATATTTCTCTTAACTTGCCGTACGCTGCTTTTTCGTTGGCTGCGATGTAATCGGAGACGCCAGAAACCTTTGTGTGCAGGACCGCTCCTCCGAGCTCATCCGCATCAATAATTTCTCCTAAAGCTGCTTTGACAATCGGTGGTCCGCCAAGAAATATTCGGCCGATGCCATCTACCATTATGACTTCGTCGCTTAACGCTGGTACGTAAGCGCCCCCTGCCGTGCAGCCGCCTAGAACTACGGAAATTTGAGGTATCCCTTGGGCAGACATACGCGCTTGGCGGTAAAAGCTGCCACCGAAATGATCTTTGTCAGGAAAAATTTCGTCCTGCAAGGGAAGAAAAGCTCCTCCGGAGTCAACCAGATAGATCACGCCAAGCTTGTGCTCTAATGCTATATCTTGAGCTCGAACATGTTTCTTGACGCTTATAGGAAGCAGTGAGCCGCCCTTTACTGTCGCGTCATTTGCAATAAACATATAGGGGACTTCGTGAATCAACCCGATTCCTGTGATGATCCCAGCGCCCGGCGCTTCATCATTGTGTTGACCCCACGAGGCCAGGGTAGAAAGCTCTAAGAAGGGAGACTCGGAATCGACGATCATATTGATTCTGTCTCTAGCAAGAACTTTGTTTCTGTCTAAGTGCCTTTGAATTGATTTGGCTCGCCCCGGCCCACCGTTTATAGCGATTTCTTGTCTCTGTCGCAGCTGTTCGATTAGTCTTGAGTATTTTTCGCCATTGTCTAAGTACTGTTGCGAAGAGGTGTCGGTTTTGCTTGTCCAATATTTCACTTTGGTGAGACTCCTTCCCAGAACTGGTCTGTAATTGCATTCGCCAGGGAGTCAAGGCTGTAGTCACCATTTGGATCAAA
>PCCJ01000016.1 GCA_002731665.1 Actinomycetota bacterium
CAGAGAAGACGCTTTTTTCAGGCGGATAGGACTCGCTAGGGTTGCTAGAAATGATTGGAATAAATTAGATACAGAAGCCAAAGAAATGACTCGCTCCTATGCCATTGGTGTCAACCGATGGTTAGACACTCATATTGATTCTTTGCCCGTAGAGTTTGAATATCACCCAGAAACCCCAGAGCCCTGGGAACCCTGGCATTGCGTAGCTGTCTATAAAGTACGACATGTGTTTATGGGCACCCTTGATAGGAAATTATGGCGTGGCCATTTATTGAGTAAGGCTGGAGCAGAGATTACGCGTTCCTTTCTTGGCGACCCGAATGCTGATACCGCTATGCTTCCTCGGCAAAGCAACGATGCATTAGACCTTCTAGCAAGAAACAACGAACTCCTGAGTCATAATAAAGTTGCTTTAGACGCCTTAAGCGCTATTGATGGTGGCTCAAATTCTTGGGCGTTAGATGGTAGCCGCACGGCTACTGGGTTGCCTTTATTGGCTGGAGACCCACACCGAACGATCGAATTTCCCAATGTGTACCACCAGTTCCATATGAAGTGTCCGGAATTTGATGCAATAGGAATGGGTTTTCCTGGTGTGCCCGGATTTCCACATTTTGGTCATAACTCTAATGTGGCATGGTGCATTACCCATGGAATGGCCGATGACACTGATGTCTTTATTGAATCGGATGACTTAGACACGATCGAATGGAGCCCTGAGATCTTAAAAATTAGAGATTCAGATTCCGTTGAAGTGTGGTGTGGTTCGACAGAGCGAGGCCCAATCGTTTTTGGCAGTCCATCGGATGGAATAGCGCTCGGTTTGATGTGGACGGGGATTTCAAATGTTGACACAACGTTTGAATCCCTAGCTCCGATGCTTAGGGCAAAGTCTTGTGAAGAACTTGAGTCGACAATGAAGTCATGGGTTATACCAGTAAATAATCTTTTGTCTGCAGATGTAGAAGGGAATATTTCTTTCAAGATAAGAGGAAGAGTAGTGGAAAGAAGCGTCGCCAATCGTTGGACTCCAGTAGCTGGAACTTCGGATGCTTCTTGGAGTCAGAGTAATGAAGTCGCCTTTGAAGAACTTCAGAGCTGGCGGAATCCAGCACGTGGTTTTCTTGTAACTGCGAACAACAGAATCTCTGACCAAGGACCTTATATTTCTCTTGATTTTGCAGGGCCATCTCGCCATGACAGAATCGCTCAGCTCCTGTCAGAATTATTTGATGCCACAGCAGATGACATGACAAAAATCCATAAAGACGTAAAGTCCTTAGTAGCCCCAGCACTCATAAAAATATTTGTTGAAAGTGCTGGTAATTGTAATCACATCTTAGCCAGCGAGGCCGTCACCCTTTTGAGCGATTGGGATTGTGAAGTCACGGAAGATTCCGTCGCCGCGACTATTTATAACATTATTCGAAGACGTTGGACTGAAACCGTTGGTGCTCATTTGGGAGTTATTGCTCCTGAATTGGGTGCGCCAGGTTGGCCATCTCCTCAACAGGCAAGCCGTATGCTATTCGAATCTGCGACTGAGGTGCTTGTGAGCGGAGAAGTTCACCAGATCTCTGGTTTGGAGACTCAGCAAAAATTGAAAGATGCTATTAGCTCAGTTATTGATGGATCTCTTGCAGAGCTAGAGGATCGATGTGGTTCTTTAGTGTCCGAATGGAAGTGGGGGCGTATTCACCGCATGGCTTCACCTCATCCATTAGCCACACAATGGCAGCCAGCTCGTTCTCTTCACCCACCGATGGATGGTTGCCCAGGAGATGGAGACACTGTGCGCTGCGGTGCAATGACCCCGGAAACTGGAGAGCGAGCGACTGCTGCGTCAGTTGCGAGATATGTCTATGACTTAGGCGATTGGGATAACAGCGGATGGATCGTACCGCACGGTGTTTCCGGAGTGCGAGGATCTGGCAACGACCTCAGTCAAAGAGCTGAGTGGTTAGCAGGCGAGCTAGTGCCGATGCTCTATTCACAACAAGCAATTAATGAAAATACTAGAGAAGCTTTCAACATGTAGAAGTTTCTAGCCGCTGATAAACTTTCTAGTTCCCAACTTTGTTGGCATGATCCTCTAAGTCTCAGTCGAACTGTTTACTTGCGGCTCTCGAGGTAGTCCAAGGATTCGTTCTCCTATAATATTTCGTTGAATTTCGCTAGAACCGCCAGCGATTCGCATACCTGGTGAATATAGAAGGCGATCGGTAGCGTCGCTCTCAAGCATTGACAAAGGCCCACGAATCCTTGATTCAATTTGAGCTTCGTCATAGCCAATTTCAGTGTTAAGGAGCTTAGCTATTGGTGCCATCATTGGATCCGATCCTCTTTCTTCCAATAGCGATTGCAAACTACGTCCTCTCGAAAGAAGAGAAGTCAGGGACTGGCGGGTGAGTGAGTCAGTATCCTTAGCGTTATTAGTCATTGACTGGAGACGGCGACTAAGGCTTATAACATCGGCGCTTCCGGCGCCAGAACGCTCATCTTCGAGGACAGCCATTGCGACTGACCAGCCGCCATGTAATTCACCGAGTAAAGCATTTCTGGGCATCGGCACGTCATCAAAGAAAACTTCACAGAACTCGTGATCGCCAGTCATTTGCTTTAGGGGCCGAACATCGATACCAGGAAGTTTCATATCTAATAAAAAAAAGCTTATGCCTTTGTGTTTGCTCGCCTCGAAATCCGTACGTGCCATAAGAATCCCAAATTGAGCGAATTGTGCATTCGACGACCAAACTTTTTGACCATTTAGAACAAAATAATCACCATCGATGATCGCTGAAGTCTGAAGTCCAGCAAGGTCGGATCCGGCGCCGGGCTCACTAAAGAGTTGGCACCATAAGATTTCGTTCATCAGTGTTGGTCGTAAGAACATTTCTTTTTGTTCAGGGGTTCCGCACCGCAGGATGGCTTCCCCAGCGAGCACCAAACCCTGAAGGTTAAGATAAGGCGCTATTTCTGCCTTGGCGCACTCTTCATGCCAGATGACATTGTGTCTCTTGGATAGCCCCATACCGCCGTACGAACTGGGCCAATGAATTCCTGCCCATCCGGAGTCGTAGCAGTAGCGCTGCCACCGCATGGCGGCTTGGTAAAACGCCGGCGGTAAAATAGCTCCGTATGCCGGGCATGCGTCACCAGAATCCTTAGCGGCAGTAATAAACCGGGCGCATTCGACTCTAAAAGCTTCGAGATCACTATCTGTCATAATGGCCTGATTATAGCTCCCTTATCCTAAGTCGACTTCGAGGAATGCTGCCTTCGGGAAAAATTTCGACATTCAGACATAATCCCTGCGGTGCATCTGGCTTACGGCTTCTTGGCATTGTCGAACAGTTTGCTGTTTCTGCACCATCTTCATAGCCCTGAGAAGTCATGCTTGCGGCTTAAGAAACGTCTATATGCTCCATGTAGCTCGAATGCTCAGTAAGTGAACCTGCTGGCGGCTCGATGTTTTTAGTAGGCTTCCGTTATGGCTTCAAGCATTTTCTCAGACAAAAATGGCAACATGGGCATAAAGCTTTTAGTCGTCGCTGTTTTAATTTCGATAGTGATGTCTGTTCTGTAGCCGTACAAATCAGCAACCACAGCTATCTAACAGAGCGGTTGTAAGACCTGTTTGGAGTTAACGATCTCTCTAGTCTTACGCCGCAGCAGACTCTGAGGATTCAACGTAACCTTTGGGGTTTTTTAAGCGGGTTGAGCCTGAAGCTTTGTCTGGTGCTATTGCCTTTCTCGTTTGTGCATGCAGCGGTAGGGACGTTGCATGCCACGGGGAGAAAGGAATCGGACATGTCGAAGTTCAATTAGCTAAGAATAGCACTGCCTTAGATTTACAGGCCCGAATTAAAGGATTGGAGACTTGACTTGAGATCCTCGAAAATCAAGTAGCTTCAGGTGTGCTTCGGGGGCCTCGCCAAAATGATGGCGTACATAAAAAACTGGATCGACCCCAACGACATTTATCGATTTTCCCTAGAGACTTGTAGCTTTCAAGTTAGTTTGGCATACGAGCATTTGTCGTGAGGCATATCGATCTATTTGGGAGCACCGTGACGATGCGTAATTGATAGTTTTCAACTTCCAAGCTACTCATCGATTCTCTAAAATTATTCGATATGTCCACTTGCGAAGCGCAGTCAGTTGAGCACAGTAACATTAACTGTATGACTGATATCGCCCATACTGACAGCAGCCTTACGAATCAAACTGTAGAACTTCTCCAGGAAATGATTAGAAATGCCTGCGTGAATGATGGTCAAAAAACGTCTGGCGAGGAAATCCGCAATAGCGATATGCTCGAAACTTTCCTTGAAGGTCCTGGGGTTGAGTTAGAGCATTTTGACTGTTTGCCCGGTCGTAGATCAATGGTGGCGCGAATCCAAGGCACTGACCCAACTGCTCCGGCTCTATGCCTGATGGGACATACTGATGTAGTGCCAGTGAGCCCAGATGGTTGGAGCAGGGAGCCATTCGGTGGAGAACTGATAGCCGGTGAGGTCTGGGGACGAGGTGCTGTAGATATGTTGAATTTGACTTCTTCGATGGCGGTGGCATTTCGCGATTGCATAAGAACTGGCTTCCGACCCAAAGGTGATTTGGTGTATTTTGGGGTAGCAGATGAGGAAGCTGGAGGCACTTATGGGGCTAAGTGGATGGCTGAACATCATTGGGACGCGATCAAAGCTGACTTTGTATTAACTGAATTCGGAGGACTGCCTACGGCGACGCCTAATGGGAAAAAGTTAACGGTTGCAGCGGGCGAAAAGGGATTGGGTTGGCGGAGATTGACCGTAAAGGGGACACCAGGTCATGGCTCGATGCCCTTTGGCGCTGATAATGCAGTTCTAAAAGCTGCTGAGATAATTCGACGCCTAGGGGACTATCGTCCATCTCCAAAATTAACTGAAATGTGGCAGCATCAAGTTTCGACTTTGAATTTGTCCGATGAAGTTAAAGCGGCATTGCTAAGTCCAGAGACGGTTTGGGAAACAATAGCCACTCTAGATGCGCCGGGATTAGCTGGGCACTTGCATGCGTGCAGTCATACGACCTTTTCGCCCAACGTTGTTCATGGTGGAGTAAAAACTAACGTCATTCCTGATGTTGTTGAAATCGAAGTAGATATCCGGACTGCCCCTGGAGACAGCGATAATGTAGATGATCACCTTAGAGAGGCACTCGGTGAGTTATTCGATGAAGTTGAAATTAAACACATTCACGACGATGCTGCCACCTTCTCTTCAACAGATACACAGATGTGGTCGCTACTTCAAGATTTGATGCAAAAAGCTCATCCGGGCGCCGAGCTTATTCCGTCCTTAATTGTCGGGGCAACTGACGCACGCTTCTACCGGGAAAAAGGGGCAATCGCATATGGTGCAGGGCTATTTAGCGACAACGTAACTTCCTCGGAGTTCATGACACGCTTTCACGGCCATGACGAGCGAGTTGATGTTGACTCGCTCGCTCTTACAACTCAACTTTGGGTTGACGTGATAAAAAACTTCTGGAAATAGGACACGAGTTGCTGAGTTGCTTATTCGCCTAGACAACTCAACAGCGGTGTGATGTGCGGGAGAACACCAGATCTAAGAGACGTGACTATGTCGTTCTCGTCCACTTGCCAGATCACTCGTTTTTCAAGATCTTTTTTATCGATAGGGACATATGAGATATTGTCCCCGCTGGCAGATTCTTGAATGCGTTCACCAAATGCATTCATAATCTCAAGCTTGCTGGAACCTAAGCCGTAGCCCGATCGAGTTTTAATAGGTCCACTCAGAATTTCGATGCGAACAAGCTTTCCATCGTTGAAGATTAAAGACACCCCGACAGCACCGGACTTGGGCGAGTAGGAGCGGCATGATTCAGAACCGCCAGGCAAGGGAACTAAAGCTACACGAGCTGCTTTTTCAGCTTCGCTTAGTGTCATTCCGATATTGACGGGTCCCAACCCTCCAGTCGACAATGAAGCAGCGTTTGTTAAAAGCGGTTCTATATTCTCAAGCTCTGTAGTAGACGTAGAGCTCTCCTGATCGAGAACGGTTGTTGTTGGTGACGGCTTCAACGTTGTTGGTGGTTGGCGAGTAGTTGCGGTTGTAGATTTCACAGCAACGCTCTCCTCTAGCACTACCTGAGGTGTGTCATCAGAACAACTGGTCAAAGCGAAAGCTGATAGCAGTATAGAAAGAACGACGACTCGGACTGGGCTAAAACTTCGCATACGCACCTGCAGACCCTCGGATGAGCACTTAATGACTAAGTGTCTTGTTTAAGTATGAGAGTACTTAATATTTCGGGACAGCGGGTGTCGCCTCACATTTGTTACGTCCGCACTGCGTTAGGGTCTATGATCTTGATGGGCGGCACGCTAAGAGAAGTTCGTTATTGCAAAGGCTTTGTTTGACAAGGCACAGAAAGAGGCATGGTAAAATGACTGGCACCGAAATTAGATACGACCTTGTTATCAGAGGTGGCTCAGTAGTCGATGGAACAGGAGCACCTTCGAAACTTGCAGACGTGGGCATTATTGGCGACCGTGTCGTCAAGTTAGGCCTTGTGGAAGGCACCGGTGAAACTGAAATCGATGCAACGGGAAAACTTGTTACCCCAGGGTTTGTTGATATCCATACTCATTTAGATGCTCAATTAGCCTGGGACCCTATTGGTTCCAGTTCATGCTGGCACGGCATTACGTCGGTTGTAATGGGTAATTGTGGCGTGACCTTCGCCCCAGTCAAAACTGAGGATATCGAGTTCATCGCAGAAGTCATGGAGTCCGTAGAGGATATTCCCAAGGATGCTATTCTCGAAGGCCTTCCATGGAACTGGCGTAGCTACGGTGAGTACCTAGGTTTTATTGACGCGACTCCGAAAGGAATAAATGTCGGTGGCATGGTTGGTCATGTGGCCGTGCGATGGCATGTTATGGGAGAATCTAGCCTTGATGAAGAACCTGCCTCAGCAGAACAAATAAGTTCAATGTGCGATTTAATTGATGAAGCCATGACTGCGGGCGCACTCGGTTTCTCTACATCTCGAACTTTGTTACATCGAACTCCAGACGGTAGGCCGATACCGGGAACATTTGCTGAGGACGATGAGCTTTTCGCTTTTGCAGATGTACTCGGCGAACACGGCCGCGGAGTTTTCGAGTCTGCTCCACGGTTTGAGAAGGCAGGTGCAGACTGGGGAGGTCTCAAACATGAAATCGAAACATTGGGCGAAATAACTCGGCGCAGCGGCCGGCCATCAACGTTTGGATTGGTCTACAACGCAGTTCGTCCAGATATGAGTGATGTGGCTCTTAGCGCTGTGGAAGCTGAAAATGCCTCGGGCGCACAATTACGACCACAAACTACGTGCAGGCCCATTGGTGTGGTGCTTGGAATTCAGCATCGCACTCCCTGGGCACGCGCCGGAGCCACCTGGAGATCGCTTCGAGAGATGACTGTGGAGCAGCGACTCGAGATTATTCGGAACCCTGAGATGAGAGCAAGATTAATTTACGAGGGTAACAATCCGGAAAAAGTACATGGTAATGGAAGCGCGATGGTCGATCTCAGTCGCCTGTATCTTCTAGATGCAGAGAATCCTAATTACCGGGTTGGGCAAGAAGGAACCCTGGAAGCACTCGCAGCCACGGCTGGAATAAGTCCAGTTGAGTACTTTTTGAATGTGACAGATGAATCCGATGGTTCAGTCATGCTTAGCTTGCCAATCCTGAACCAGGACTATGAAGCAATCGAAACAATGCTAGATCATGGCTCGATCGTGATGGGGCTAGCCGACGCAGGAGCGCACGTTGGCCAGATCATGGATTCCAGTCAGCCCACTTATTTTTTGAGCCATTGGGTTCGTGATACTGGCTATTTCACTATTGAAGAAGGCATCAGGCGAATTACCTCCGACACAGCTGATTTGTTTGGCCTCAAAAATCGGGGCCGCCTCGTTGAAGGCGCATATGCGGATATCAACGTGATTGATTGGGATAAGCTTTCTCTTTCAGGTCCAGAGTATGTGCATGACTTCCCGGGTGGCGCAGGCAGGTATATTCAGCGCGGAGCTGGGTACGATGCCACAGTCGTGAACGGTGAAATATTTATGCAAAACGGCGAACACACCGGAGCCTTAGCTGGCGTTACTCTTCGCTCAAATGACTGACTCAAATTTGATTTTGTGACCGAACTCGGTTTCTTGGTGGGCCTTACTCCGCTAACGTTCCATTAATGGCAAATTTACCTGAAATGACGATCGACACAGAATTAACCTACCGAGTAACTCTTGGGACTAACAAGGGCGCCATAGTTATGGATCTCGACCCTAAACTAGCTCCTGTCACCGTAAATAATTTTATATCTCTAGCTCGAGATGGGTATTACACCGGGTTAACTTTTCACAGGGTTGTGCCGGACTTCGTGATCCAGGGTGGATGCCCTGAAGGTAGCGGTACTGGTGGTCCCGGTTATCGGTTTGACGACGAACCCGTTACTGCTGAGTACACTCTTGGAGCGTTAGCCATGGCTAACGCTGGACCTAACACGAATGGTAGCCAATTTTTTATATGCATAGATGATTGCACCACAAAACTAGCCAAGGCCTACAACCATTTCGGATTTGTTACCGATGGCATGGATGTGGCGCTTTCAATAACTGTCGGTGACGTAATGCAGACCGTTGAAGTTGAAGAAATCAAATAGGCTGTCTGGTCAGTTCAATACTATTTAGCAATCGGTTGCGTACCGAAAAGACTTGAGACAAACAAATTGGGGGAATTATGAGCGAAGCAGTGGTTCTATACGAAGAAACTGATGGTGTAGCTATAATTACGCTTAACCGTCCTGAGAGATTAAATTCATGGACCGGTGAGCTGGGTACTGGTTATTTCAATGCCCTTGACGCAGCCGCAGCCTCGGCAGCCGTTAAATCTATTGTGGTAACTGGTGCCGGGCGTGGATTTTGCTCTGGTGCCGATATGGATATGCTCCAGGGCATTCAAGATCGGGGCGGTGAAGGCGAAGAGCGTCCGAAGCACCGCGATGAAAGGCATGACTATGCACTCTCAATTCCAAAGCCGGTTATTGCAGCGATAAATGGCGCCTGCGCTGGGCTGGGGTTTGTTCATGCGATGATGTGCGATATTCGTTTCGCTGCTGAAGGTGCGAAGTTCACCAGCGCCTTTGCCCGGAGAGGGCTTATTGCAGAACACGGAGTGTCGTATATGCTTCCCCGAGTAGTCGGCCCATCAAATGCGCTCGACATTCTCATGTCAGGTCGGGTCTTTCTAGCCGATGAAGCTAAAGAAATGGGCGTAGTCAGTCGGGTACTTGCTCCTGAAGACCTTCTTTCGGCAAGCGTTGAATATGCCCGAGACTTAGGCAAATATAGTGCTCCGTGGTCGATGGCTCAGATGAAGAAACAGGTCTGGAATCAGTTAGATTTGGCACGAACTGATGCACTAGCTGAGTCGAACTCACTGATGGTGGATTCACTTAAGCGAAAAGACTTTAAAGAAGGAGTAGCTAGTTTTGTCGAAAAACGTGATCCAGCCTTCGAACCAGTCACTGAAGTTTGAACCCGTTAATTTGTGGGTTGACTTAACTGGAATTACTTTGGCGATTGCCTTAGCTGCGAACGAGTCTGGAGAAATATGACTGGAACTCTTGCTGCCTTTGCTGTGCTGGCCTGGCTAGCGTATATTGCTAGCCGGATGCTCGCTCGTCGACAGCTTCCGGAAGTTGTTGCCTTTCTGCTTGTGGGTGCGCTACTTGGCCCCTCAGGGATCGAACTTATTAGCCAGGATGAGCTAGTCAAGTTACAGCCCATCACAGAGGTTGCTTTAGCCATTCTGATGTTTGTGATTGGTGAAAGAGTTTCCACGCGTGCTCTGAAGGCTGCTCGTTGGGCTCTGACAGCTGGTATCGTCCAGTTCGCTGTAAGCGCTGTTTTGGTGTTTTTTGTCACGCGCTCTGCGGGCGCTGGTGAATCAGTAGCTTTAGTACTTGCGGTGTTGGCTGGTGCGGGTGCGCCTATGACGGTGGCACACGTGGTGAGCTCAGTTAAAGGCACAGGTGCATATGGTACGGGGCTCGTTGGAACGCATGCCATTTCGGACGCGTTGGCTACCACGACCTTTGCTGCCGTGCTGCCGGTTGCTGCACTCCTTAGCGAACAAGATGCGGCGATCAGTTCTGCGTTGCTGGATTTTCTCCAATTGGGAATTGGAGGAGCATTATTAGGGGTTGCCGGCGGTTGGTTAATTTCACGTATCGGATTTCAAATTGAGACGTCGGGCGAATTATTACTTTTTGTGTTAGTCCATATACTTCTTGCGTGGTCGCTTTCTGAATGGTTGGGTAGTTCTTTGCCTTTAGCTGCATTAGTGGCAGGTGCAACAGCGGCGTCAGTCTCAGCAGAGGCTTTTTCAGCGAGATTGTTTCGTACTATTAAAAGTATCGAACAGCCTTTATATCTTCTTTTTTTTGGGCTAGCTGGTGCTTCAATTCATATGGACGACGTTGTAAACGTTGGACTAGTTGGCGTTGCATATGTACTGGTCCGCGTCGTCGGAAAAATAATTGGTGGTCTATTAGGTGGAATGCTTGGTGGACTACATTGGAAAACAGCATTGCGTCTTGGAGTTAATTTGACGCCACAAGCAGGGGTTGCTGTAGGTTTGGCCGTCTTGGCAAGTGAAACGCTTGGGTCTGAGGGATCCGAAATAGCCACGGTAGTTCTGGGTTCTGTAGTGCTCTTCGAATTGATAGGTCCCTTGCTGGTCGCAAGAGATCTTAAATCCATGGCAACTGGTGAAGATCAAGCGGCTCCTTTAGACCACGCTAATGTGCCTGTTCCAGCAAAAATATTGCTTGCCTCACCGATACCAATTGATATTCCGGAGTGGGTTATTGACCTAATGGCACGTTGGCGTTCGTCGGTGGTAATTTTTATGCCTGGTAGCGCGGGCGATGATCGAGTAGCACGAGTGCTGCGGCTCTGCACCAGCAAGGATGTAGAGCATGAGGTAAAATTCTTGGTAACCGAAAGCTTCACAGGTGCGGTCACCCGAGTCCAAGCCGAAGAACATGCAGACATGGTGATTTTATTTTCTTCGCGTCCTATGGGTCATACTTCGAGACTCGTTCTCTTCCCAGTTGAACGTATTAGTAGACAGTTGTCTGTGCCAGTCCTCAACTTTCCCATAGTTACAGAAGGGCCACCCGAGCCAGATTCAGAAACGAAAAGGTGGCTCTGGAGAAGTTAGCTACTGCAGTCCGCAAAGAGCTGGGGAGATAGGCCAGCCTTCCGCTCGTTGAGCTATCTCGGCTGAAGGCAAATCAACGGGTCCCAGTAACAAGTCTTTAATCTTGCCCGATGAATTACAGTCGCTGAGGAAACTCAACACGGAAATTACTTGATCAGCATCTTTCACTTCGTGCTGGAAGAGTCGAGGGAATTCACTCGGCCAGATTTCTGCGACCCAGATCTCGCCCTTTTGCGGCCTAGTCGCGAAGCCAGTTTCAAACGGCCAAATTTTGACTTGAGGGTGC
>PCCJ01000035.1 GCA_002731665.1 Actinomycetota bacterium
CGCAATATGCCAGAATTTGGGTTTCGGTAGCAGTACTGGTGACGTTAGCCGGATTAAGTAGCGGCCTCTGGGCAAATTGGGGCACGATACGAGTTCAGCGGCTGTGTGGATGGGTAATGTCACTCGGTGGCTTTATTATTTTGTGTATCTTGCTGCGAGAACCCAGCGCGTTAGTTGATGACAAGGGCATTGTTTTATTAGACAGTTTCTCTGAGCCTGTTCGAGAGTCTTTTGGTAGTGCCATGATGAGTAGATCAACATGGTGGATAGTGGGTATCAGTTTCGTTGGGTCGGGCTGCGCTGGTTGGTGCCGGCTCGATAAGTCAGGACGAACTAAAGTGGTATCTGCTACTTCAACTGTGTTAGTTCCGCTGGGTGTATTGGTAGCAAGTCTTTGGGTTGCGCCATATGGGCACTATGCCTATTCGGATGGATTGTTTATTGCTGAGCCGGGGGAACGTGTGGCTTTGTCTACGGCGATACCTTGGACCTGGCTCTATCTGCTTCTCATAGGGACAATGGTTTTGGGAAGGTTTGTGCGAAGCAGTGACCTTGCTGCTATTGCTAAAACACTAGTTAACGTTTCGTGGCTGATTAGCCCATTTGTTTTGTATTGGGTAATTCTCAGGGATCCAGACTTCGATTACGCTCATGTGGTTTCGACTGATCTTCCCATGGGGATTCTCTTTGGCTTCTTAGGAAGCATTATCCTCTGGTGGTTAACACGTTCAGCTGGAGAAACTGCTCGAATATTTGCGGTTTGTTTAGTCGGAATAGCGGGTTTTAATTGGGTTGCTGCTGCTTTTGGTTGGTATCCGATGTTGCAGAAGGCGCGTATAAGCTTTCTTCTTTTAGCGATAGCAGCTTTGCTCGCTCCAAACTTTGTCGGTGATGTTGCTAAGCGTAAAAAGTTAGTTATGTATTGGCTGACGACGATGCTTTTAGTCCATTACATGGCTACGACTATTAATTCTCCTTCAACGGTGGATATCTCGAGTTCGGAGTTTCTGGGCGGGTTAAGTATCACTCTGTTTGTAGCAGTCTTGACCATAATGTTCTCCTTTCCGCTGGGCGTTTTATTGGCGTTAGGTCGGACATCGAAGTTCCCGATTTTTCGGGTGCTATCTACCGGTTACATAGAAGTCATTCGCGGTGTTCCTCTGATCACAATCCTTATCTTTTTTTCAGTGATGGTTCCTCTTTTTTTGCCGCAAGGCATGGAGCTAGCCGAATTGGCGGCGGCAATTACTGGTTATACGCTTTTCTCGGCGGCTTACCTTGCTGAGAATGTGAGGGGTGGTCTTCAGTCAGTGCGTAATGGCCAATTCGAGGCCGCTGATGCGTTAGGCCTAACATCTGTTCAACGCACTGGGTTTATTGTTTTACCACAAGCGTTGCGCGTTTCTATACCTCCCTTAGTCGGACAAGTAATCGCCACTTATAAAGAAACTTCACTGTTAGCTATAATTGGTATCTTTGACTTTTTGAGAGTCGCAAACTCAGCAATCCCATCACAAACTGCTTTTCTTGGTGTTAAGCGCGAAGGCCTTCTAGTCGTTTCTGTAATTTATTTTATTTTTGCATTTAGTACGTCGAAATACAGCCAGCGGCTTGAGCGGCGTTTAGGAGTTGGTGAGCGGTGACCATTGCAGTTCAGTCAAGTCAAATCTGTGAGATGGAGAATCAGGTATGAGCGTTAATGATGCGACGACAGCGGTATCAGAGGAACTTGCAAAACGAAAAGACATGATTGTTTGTGCCGGTGTAGATAAGTGGTATGGAGATTTCCAAGCCCTCAAAGGTGTTAGCGCAACAATAAAAGAAGGAGAGGTAGCAGTTGTTTGTGGTCCTTCAGGCTCCGGTAAAAGCACTTGGATACGTTGTATCAATCGATTAGAAGTTCATCAGAATGGGACAATTATTGTTGACGGTGTCGAGTTAACAAATGATTTAAGAAACATAGAAAAAATTCGTTCCGAAGTAGGCATGGTCTTTCAGCAATTCAATTTATTTCCTCATTTAACCGTCTTAGATAATGTGACGCTGGCCCCGATTTGGGTTCGTAAAAAACCGCGTGTCGAGGCCGAAGCTTTGGCGAAGGCGCTACTAGAACGAGTTGGAATACCCGAACAGGCTGATAAGTTCCCGGGCCAGCTTTCGGGTGGCCAACAGCAGCGAGTAGCTATAGCCAGATCGCTAGCGATGGAGCCAAGAGTGATGCTATTTGATGAGCCCACCTCAGCTTTGGACCCAGAAATGATTAAGGAAGTTCTTGATGTAATGAGGGAGCTAGCAGAGTCGGGAATGACAATGATAGTAGTAACTCATGAAATGGGCTTTGCTCGAGAAGTAGCAGACCGAATTATTTTTATGGAGGGAGGAGAGATTGTTGAGGTCGGGACTCCGGAACATTTCTTTGTAAGTCCTACTGAAGATCGAACCAAGCTCTTCTTAAGTCAGATTTTGTAGTTACTAGTTTGACTGTTCTGAGGGAGTAGCTTGCTCTTTTTCCCGGTCATAGGGATCGTCTGCTTCTCCATACGGAAGTTCTGCTTCCTGGTAGCACTCTGGATGGTAGTGCTCAACTCGATCCCATTTTTCATCTTTGTACACGTTGCAGATAACTTGTTCATCTCTAATTCGAGCACGAAATTTGATTAGTTCGTCGCACACTGCGCAATATGCAGAGTTACCAGCGTCAACAGTTCGTATCACAGCTCGACTTTGCCAAGTTTGTTTAGACGCTTGTTTGCTTGAAGATTTTGTTGCCATGGTCGACTTCCCGGAGAATTAAACTACTTAAAGTAATAAAAGGAAACTAGTCACTTATCGCGCGAAAGTGGTGGATATTCGCGCGAATCGCGCGAATATTTCGCGCGAAGGGCAAGATAATTTTATGTTTAACCTCTCTTCGCGCGAATATAAATTTACACCTTAGGATTTCGGTTCAACAATTCAGCCTGTATTAAGCGATATTTTGAATTGTTATACTTATTCGCGCTATGCGCGCGAAAAAGTAAATGAGGCTTATCTTTTTAAAGGCTTGTACTTGATCCGAGTAGGTGTCATTTGGTCCCCGAGGTCGCGCTTTCTGAAAGCTTCATACTCGCTGAAGTTTCCTTCGAACCATCGAACGTAGCTGTCACCTTCGAAGGCAAGAATGTGTGTCGCTACTCGGTCCAAGAACCAACGATCATGACTTATGACTACAGCACAGCCAGGGAATGCTTGAAGGCCGCTTTCCAGTGCTCGCAACGTATCAACATCTAGATCATTAGTAGGTTCATCTAGCAATAGAACATTACCGCCCTCTTTAAGTACCTTCGCTAGGTGCACTCGGTTCCTTTCTCCGCCGGAAAGATCGCCAACTGATTTTTGTTGATCCGCCCCTTTGAAGTTGAACGAAGCGACATATGAGCGTCCATTTAGTTCTCGATTTCCAACTTTAACGATGTCGAGACCATCGGTTATTTCTTCGTAGACAGTGCGACTATCTTCCAGAGAGTCTCTTGATTGGTCTACGTACGCAAGTTGGACGGTTGCGCCAGTTAACACTTCGCCGGAGTCAGGAGTGTCTTGACCGGTAATCATGCGGAAGAGGGTTGTTTTACCGGCACCATTTGCACCGATTACTCCGACAATTCCGGCTGGGGGAAGTATGAAGGAAAGGTCTTCTATCAGTAAGTCCTCGCCGAAACCTTTTGAAATCTTTTTGACCTCAATTACTTGATCACCAAGCCTTTGGCTCATAGGAATAGTTAGTTCTAGAGCGCTGGACTGTTTTTCGACTGACTCATGTTCAGCAACCAGTTGGTCATATGCCGTCAAACGAGCTTTGCTTTTAGCTTGTCGAGCTCTTGGTGCGAGTTTTACCCATTCGAGTTCCTGGGCGAGAGTTCTTTGTCGAGCGCTGGATTGACGTTCTTCATGGGCTAACCTTGTTTGTTTCTGTTCTAGCCAACCGCTGTAATTTCCTTCATATGGGTATGCGTGGCCGTGATCAAGCTCGAGAATCCAACCAGCGACGTTGTCAAGAAAATACCTATCGTGAGTGACTGAAACAACGGTGCCTCGGTAGTCCTGCAAAAATCTCTCGAGCCAAGCTACCGATTCAGCATCTAGATGGTTAGTGGGCTCATCTAGAAGTAAGAGATCAGGGTGAGAAAGGAGCAGTTGACACAAAGCTACTCTTCGTCGTTCTCCACCAGACAAAGCAGATACATCACTTGACCCAAGAGGAACGCGAAGAGCGTCCATAGCAATTTCTACTTGTCGTTCAAGGTTCCAAGCATCCGTAGCATTGATCTTATCTTCCAGGTCAGCCTGCATCGAGCCGACTTGTTCGAGGTCGGCATCTGGATCGCCCCACATGGCGAGGACTTCATTATATCGTTCTAGTAACTCTTGAGTCTCTGCAACGCCTTCCATCACATTTCCAAAAACATCTTTGTTGGGATCTAACTGTGGCTCTTGAGATAAAAGTCCTACTGTGTAATTCGGTGAGAGACGGGCTTCTCCAGTAAAGCCGTCGTCCAGTCCTGCCATGATCCTCAGAACGGAAGATTTCCCGGCCCCGTTGTGGCCGAGCACTCCGATCTTGGCTCCGGGCAGGAAAGACAAGCTGACATCTTTCAAGATGTCTCGATCAGGTGGGTAGAAACGATTTAGCTTATGCATCGTAAAGATGTAGTCGCTGGCCATTTAGATACTCCGAGTTGTCTGCGATCGAGTCTTCTACAGTAGCGCCGGAACTTAGCTGCTGCTAAAACAAAAAGAAATTAGCTCAGTGAGAATCCGATGAGTTGTTCGAGCTCCTGAATAGCAAGGTCAGGGTCAACTACTTTTATAGCTGACATGCCTAGCGCTGCAGCCGGCTTACAGTTAATCCCTAGATCGTCTAGGTAGACGGCCTCAGTGGGATCTATCTCCATTTGATCGCAAGCAAGTTGATAAATCCTTGGATCGGGTTTTCGGAGGCCAACTTTGGCGGACTCAATAACAACCTCAAATAACGTCATTACTTCTGCAACTGCTGATGCTTGATCTTTTGTTCTGCTCATTCCTGACCCGTGCCCAGATTTCATATTATTTGTTATACACCCGACACGGACATTGTCTTTTAACACTTTTAGGGCAGTAACCATTTGAGGACGAATATCACCACTTAAGCACTGGAGAACGGAGTGGCCCGATAGCGCAAACCCTGCTTCATTTGCCTCTTGTTCAAATAATTCACAAAATTGGTCGATGCTGACTTCGTTTCTTTCCATCTGAGCCCAGGCGTTTTCATTAGGGTTCGTCGAGTTAATTGCGCGAATGATACCATCGGGCGCGCCTACGGCTTTTTCGTACCGGGTGAAAGCTTCGAATGGGCTCGCCGTAATTACTCCGCCGAAGTCAAATAGAACTGCCTTAATTTTACCAGAAGTTTTTAATGAGTCGATAACAGTCACAACTCGGCACGCTAGCGGCCGCTAGGTTATAAAACGTGCGGATAGTTACCTGGAACGTAAATAGTCTTAATGCTCGCGTTGATCGGGTCGATGATTTTATCGAATATGCGAAACCGGATGTCCTGCTAATGCAGGAAACTAAAATGTCAGACGAACAGTTTTTGTATAGTCATTTTGAAGATCTAGGTTATGAAAGTGCCCATTGTGGTGAGGGCCGTTGGAACGGTGTTGCAATCTTATCTCGAGTAGGGATTTCTGACGTTAGTCATGGGTTTGATGATAGAGAAGATCCGGATCCTGAAGCGCGGCTAATCTCAGCGACATGTGGTGGTATTCGCGTAAGTTCAGTTTATGTTCCGAACGGGAGGGCCGTAGATGACCCTCATTACAAGTACAAACTTAGTTGGATGGAACGGCTTCGCCTTCATATGGAACGAACATGCGAGTCCTCAGAACATGCGTTAGTTGGGGGTGATTTTAATATTTGCCCTGACAATAGAGACATTTGGGATCCAGAGAATCCAGAGATCAGAACTCATGTAACTGATAGCGAGAGAAAAGCGCTCGAAAACCTACAAAAATGTGGTCTCGCTGATTTATTTCGTAAGTTCTACGATGGAGATCAGTTGTATAGCTGGTGGGACTATCGCGATGGTGGTTTCCATAAACGTAGAGGTTTGCGGATCGATCTTTTGCTAGGCACCAGTTTTCTGGCAGACAAAGCTGAGTTTTGCCTTGTCGACCGAAATGCTAGAAAAGGAACGAAGCCCTCAGACCACGCACCGGTGATGGTCGATGTCGCAATCTGAAAGTGACTTTACTGAACTCGAGAGTGGTTTCAGAGCCTGGCTGGATAAGGACTGGGATTCGCCTTTGCGAACTAGTGTTGAACGGATTGCTGCAGCGCTGCGACAGTTCAGTCATAATCTGCATGATGGGATTCCCACTCTTGAACAGAGCGAATCTCTTGCTGAAATGGCAGAAAATTTACTTGAGGCGAGCACCCACTTAGGGGCTCGGGATCATATCCCCTCCATGTTTGACGAATTGCGTGAAGATATGTTCACCTTTTTTGATCACAGTCCTCTGTCTGGGGCATTAAGTCCGGTTTCGGTGCCATTAAATTTAGCTATTGAGGGAGAGAAGGTTGTAGGACGAGTAAATTTTGGGGCTTCCTTTGAAGGCCCTCCCGGCCATGTGCATGGCGGCTGGGTTGCATCTGCGTTTGATGAGGTGATGGGTATGGTGCAAGCTCATTTTTCTGAGCCTGGAATGACCGGAAAACTTGCAGTTCGCTATCAAAAACCGACCCCGTTGCATACGGATTTAGCTTTTGTGGCGTGGGTCGAAAGTATTCGCGGAAGAAAAATAGTCACTCGAGCGAAGGCTTTTAACGGAGACGAACTAATAGCAGAGGCCGAAGGCTTGTTTATTTCAGTTGATTTTGAGGCACTTCGCTCTTCTTTAGAATAAAAAGTAAAGATGCTTGAAAGTTACGTCTGCCCGTTAATTACGGATAAAATTTCTGGTCCTGTTTTTTTCACTCGCTCAAGGGATTGACCTAGGACGATCGCAAGCTCTTCAAGCGAAGAAGGTTTCGTTATAGCGATAGCTCTCAGGGTATTGTCAGGGATTAGCGAAGAAGGTTCGATTTTCCTGTGTCTTGCAGTCTTGAGTCTCCAATCATTGAGCACGTTTAGACGCTCTTGGCTCGAGGAATCAAGATCGATACGAGTCGCCAGACGTGCTTTTCTGAGATAGCCACTTACTCGTTCTTTCGATGGCGCGGACGGTCTGACTGTTGTCGTTTGTATTAGAGATAGCCAAGGAGATTTATTCCTTTGTTTAGTTCGTCCTGAGACTGTTCGCTCTTCTGCCCATGTCAAGAAAAGTTGACGTTCAGCTCGTGATATGGCCACATAGAAAAGTCTTTTCTCTTCCTCGTCATCATTATTCAAGGGAACTAGTCCCTCTTCGACTCCGGCAATTATTACGTGAGGCCACTCAAGGCCTTTCGCTGCATGGAAAGTTGATAGTTCGACCCTTTCGCTGCTGTCGCTATAATCCGTTGGCCTAAGGGTTTTGAGCCACTGCCGAAAACTAGAACCATCGGGATACTGCTCCTCATTATTGTATTGCTGAGCAATTTCTAGAAATTGAGCCTCTGGACCAAAAGTAAAATCAGTCAACAGGTCTGACAGCGTGGTCGAAAAAGATGCACCAGATGTAGCCAATTGGTCGATGATGTTATTGACTTGTGGAAGTTTTAGAAGCTCATTAGATCCTCTTAAACGGTAAGGAATTTTCTGAATTTCGAGATGCTTAGCGATTGTCAACAACTGACCGTTGGTGCGAGTTAGGACCGCATAGCGGGACCATGAGGTTTCTGGTTCTCTGACGCTGCGAAGATGATGTGCTATTCCTAAAGCTTCTTCTTCTTCATTTTTGTACCCGGCAGAAGTAATTTTTGTTGCGGCGCTTTCCCGCTCAATTCCCATTTGAGTTTTACCAATTACTGCATTTGCTGCTCTCACTATTTCGGGGCTACTTCTATAGTTGTTATCAAGTTTAATAACTTCTGCATCTGGAAAAAAAATGCGGAAGTCATTCAGGTATTGAACATCAGCTCCATTCCAACCGTAAATAGCTTGATCGCCATCTCCAACTACGCAGAGGTCCTTTCTGTCTCCTAGCCAGGCCTGCAGCAGCTCAAATTGGGAGCTGTTTAAGTCCTGGAATTCATCGACGAACAGATGTCGAAAAATCCATTGCTGCGCATTTCGGAATGAATTTTCTGAAATTAGCAAACGAGTGCACTCTTCCAGAAGATCGTCAAAGTCTAATATCCCTCTTCGTTTTTTGTATTCGTTAAATCGAGCAAATATATCTGCGACTAACTTTGCATGTCTATCGCCGACTCTCCTCCGACCTGCTCCATGCCGATATTCATCAGGTTCTAGCCGTTGAGCCTTAGCCCAGTCGATTTCGGCAGTTACCTGCGCAGAGCGCAGAGCCGAGTTGGACCCAAGGAGCTCAGTTATTACTGAGCGTCGGTTGCCGAGTACAATAGGTGCTCGGCGACCAGCATCTGCTCGATACTGAGTAACTTGTGCCAGGGCGATGGCATGAAAGGTGCCAACGGACCCTAAATCCCTTATACCCATTCTGGATAAACGATCTTTCAACTGGTTGGCGGCTTGACGGGTGAAGGTCAGAGCGAGCACGTGTCGCGGGTCAGCTGACGCGTCCTCGACTCGACGAGCTATTCTATGCGCTAAAACTCTAGTTTTTCCCGAGCCAGGGCCAGCCAGAATACACAAAGGTGCTGCTTCGGATTCGACTGCTACACGTTGCTGGTCATCTAGTTGTTCGATGTTCAGCCTGTTCAGCACGTAAAGGACGTTATCTGTTCCTAGGAGATATCGGATTGTGGTGTGTGTTTGGTTACCATCTACTTATGTCGACGAATGGTAATCCAAGGCTAGTCAGCCTTGTTCCAAGCGTTACAGAAACGCTCGTAGCTTGGGGTGTCGACCCGATTGCATGCACTCGTTTCTGTGAGCAGCCTAGGTTTATGCATATAGGAGGGACCAAAGACCCAGATATCGACGCCATTGTAAAGTTAAAGCCGGACTTAGTCGTCATGGATCGAGAAGAAAATCGACAAGAGGATTATTTGACTTTAGTGGAAGCTGGTGTCGAGGTAGAAGCTTTACATGTCGCATCTTTGACAGACGTTAGTTCCGAGATAGGGAGGCTAGCGCTTAGGCTGCAAATTGACTGGTCATTTGAAATTCCAGAAGCGTTGCAAGATTTTGCGGGTTCAAACTCCTACCGCGCATTTGTGCCTATTTGGAAACGTCCGTGGATGACTATTGGCCAATTAACTTATGGAGCATCGGTACTTCGCTACCTGGGGGTAGAAGTTGAGTTTTCCGATCGAGGAGTCTCATATCCTGTTGTGGACGATCTGGAGATTCGCTCAGCCTCACTTGATTTTGTTCTCGCTCCTACAGAGCCGTATCCGTTTGGAGTTAGGCATCTAGATATGCTTTCCGATTTCGCTCCAGCCTATTTGGTCGATGGGCAAGATCTCTTTTGGTGGGGAAGCCGAACGGCTGATGCTCTAGAACGACTAAAAAGGCAGATAGATGAAATTGTTTGTGGTAATTAAGTGAAGGTCACCGAACAGGGTGTCGCTCGAAACGGCGAGACTGAAATTTACTACGAAGTTTTTGATCATCAAGGTTTCGAACTGAACGGAACAGTCCTTTTTATTAATGGTCTTGGTAGCCAATTGATTAATTTTCGAGTTGATTGGCTCCGAAAGTTTGCGGAAGAGGGATTTCGTTGCATAAGAATGGATAACCGAGACGTTGGTTTGTCTTCAAAAACTCGAGGAAATCCTCCTACCTTCGCTCTAGCCCTGGAGAGAATGCTTAGCGGAGATAAGTCTGCTGTTAATAGCGCTTACGAGTTGGCCGACATGGCGCGTGACTGTTTGGTCGTCTTAGACCAAACGGCTACGAAGAGAGCGCACATCTGGGGCGTATCTATGGGAGGAATGATTGCTCAAACGTTTGCTGCGATTTACCCCGATAGAACTGAAACATTGACATCGGTAATGTCTACTACCGGTAATCCCCTCGTTGGACAACCAACAAGTGTTGCGTTGGAAGCGTTATCTAGAAATGTAGCGGGAGAAACTCGCAAAGAAATCACAAATCAATTAGTGCATGCAAGCCAGCTTTATTCAGGCGATTCATTCGATTTGATATCTGCGAGAATGATGATCGAAGAGGCATATGATCGTTGCTACTGCCCTGACGGAATGGCCTTTCAGATGGCTGCGATTGCATCATCGGGCGACCGTACAGAAATGCTCAAAGCCATCAGTGCGCCTACTTTTGTTATCCATGGGAGTAAAGATCCGTTAATAAATTGGGATGGAGGAGAAGCTACAGTGGAAGCAATTTCACAATCCACCTTCGTTCTGTATGAAGGTATGGGACATGACCTACCGATAGAGCTGTGGGATGCTTACCTTGAGAATTTTTTAGATTTGGTTAAGGGGAATACATGACGAACGCCTATGAAATTTCTGATATCGGTGAGTTGACAGCACTTTATGGAAATGTCAGCGCCAGAGCTCTTACTAAGGAACTGGATTACATTTCAGCCGAGTACAAACAGCTCATAGAGGCATCACCATTTATGGCTATAGCTACCATCGGCGACGGTGGCTTGGATTGCTCTCCGCGTGGAGAAAAAAATAGTGTCGTAGAGGTTGTTGGCGATAAAACGCTTCGTTTCGCTGACCGGCCAGGAAATAACCGCTTAGATAGCCTCAGCAACATTGTTGAGGACGGAAGAGTAGCTCTTCTGTTCTTAATACCCGGAGTTACTGAAACCATGCGAGTTAATGGCAGAGCTACAGTGACGAATGATCCGATGTTACTTAAACATTTTGAGGTTAACGAAAAGCTTCCAGTCGTTGTTATTGAAGTAACTGTAGAGTCGGTTTACTTCCAGTGTTCGAAAGCTATTTACAGGTCGGAACTTTGGGAAACTGAAATAGCCGACCGCAAAAGTTTGCCCTCAAGTGGAGAAATCTTTAGAACAATTGAGAAAACAACATTTGACCATGAAATTTATGACAAAGAATCAGAAACGCGTTTAAGAAAGAGTTTGTATTAGTCACTTAAATACAGATCAAAACTTATAAATAGGTTTCTTGTGCCAAGGATTATGTAAGTTAACTAAATCAGATTGAGGAGATAATATGGGGCCGTTAGCAGGAGTTAGGATCGTGGAGCTGCAGGGAATAGGCCCTGGGCCATTCTGTGGAATGATGCTCTCAGATATGGGAGCCGAGGTAATACGGATTGATCGTGCTGGAAATGTTGCTGCGCAAACCCCGTCGAGCGCACCGTTAGATGTGCTGGCTCGTGGTCGATCTTCTATCGGCATCGACCTGAAAAATCCTGACGGAGTAGAAGTTGTCATGAAGATAATTGAAACCGCTGACGGACTAATTGAAGGTTTTCGCCCCGGAGTTATGGAACGTCTTGGCCTAGGACCGGAAGAATGTTTAGAGCGTAACCCTAAGTTGGTCTATGGCCGTATGACTGGTTGGGGACAGGAAGGTCCTTATTCGATGGCTGCGGGCCACGACATAAATTACATTGCGTTGGCTGGTGCTCTGGAGCCGATCGGTCGAAAAGGAGAAGCTCCTGTGCCGCCGCTGAACTTGGTCGGAGATTTCGGTGGTGGTGGAATGCTTTTAGCCTTTGGCATGGTTTGTGGAATAATCGAGTCTCGCAAGTCTGGAAGTGGCCAGGTTGTTGATGCGGCAATGGTTGATGGCGCAGCGACCTTGATGGCGATGTTCCACTCAATGCGTGCTATGGGCGTTTGGAACGATGAAAGAGGAACTAACCTGCTTGACACCGGCAGTCATTTTTATGATGTGTATGAATGCTCAGACGGCTTATATATCTCGATTGGGTCTATCGAACCACAATTTTATTCTGAACTAATGCGTCTAACTGGGCTGACTGACGATACAGAGTTTCAAAAACAAATGGAGCGCGAGGCATGGCCGAATCTTAAAGAACGCATAACGGAACTATTCAAATCAAAGAGTCGTGATGAGTGGTGCGCAATTATGGAGGGAACGGATGTGTGTTTTGCTCCTGTGCTGACCCTAGAAGAAGCCCCGAAACATCCACATAATGTAGACAGGAATGTCTTTACTGAAATTGAGGGAGTGACTCAACCAAACCCTTCTCCACGATTCAGCAGAACAACCCCTTCCATTCAAGGCCCTCCTGCTCATGCTGGTAGAGATACTAATTCGATATTAGAAAGTCTCGGATTCGATGCTTCAGTTATCCAAAATCTCCGTAGAGATGGAGCAGTGGCTTAAGTTCGAACATGGATATAGAACCGACACCCGAGGGTTTACCTCCCAAACTGATTCCTCTGTATGAAGAAGCAATGATGATTGTCGAGGCCTCGCCAGCTTCAGCCTGTGCACTGCTACGTATGCTTCTGCAGATGCTGATACAAGAACGCGGCTTGCGTGGCCGTGATTTGCATAAAGATATCAACACGCTGGTAGATCGTGGTGCGCCAGTCGGACTATTGAGAGCTTTGGACGCTATCAAACTAGCTGAGGATGAGTCTCGCCAGCCGGGCCAATTAAATCTTGTTAATGGGCACAAAGATGCGCAAAATATGATCATGTTCTTGAATCTATTTGTAAACCAGATGCCCTAAACGTGCTTGAACTGTCACATATTTTAGGCGCCTGGGTACTAATAGTTAGTAATGGGTTGGCGGGTGTATGGGCACTATTAGCTCACAGGAACAGTCGTTACGACAACCGATCACTTTGGCGGTTCACAGTCTTGGCCCAGTTCTTTGTTTTTATTCAAATAGTCCTGGGGGCGGTGCAGATGCGAATCTCTGGAGTGGAGGCGCCGCCTTTCCATGTTCTTTATGGTGTCTTAGCTGCTATGTCAGTAGGAGTCATTTATAGTTACCGTTCTCAAATGAGACAGCACGCCAATTTACTATACGGTTTTGGGGGACTCTTCATCATGGGCCTAGGTATTCGTGCAGCGTTTATCACAACATAGGTTTTTAGGCGAAATGACTAAGCGTTAAGACGCGAAGTGAGCTCATCGAGTTGATTAGTCAACTCGATAGGCAGGCGTTCCCCGATTGAAGCATAATGATCTTCGATTAAGGCTAGTTCAGTGCGCCATTCTTCAGTATCAACTGAAAGGAGAGTTCGCAAATCATCTTCGCTTAGATCTAGGCCGCTAATATCGATTGCATCAGGAGTGGGTACCATTCCAATAGGTGTCTCGACTGCCTTGCCAGAGTCGTTAATTCGCTCTAGAACCCATTTAAGTACTCTGGTATTTTCTCCGAAGCCCGGCCAAATGAACTTCCCATTACTGTCTTTTCTGAACCAATTAACGTAGAAAAGTTTGGGAAGTTTGGCTTCCTCTTTCATACCTAGGTCCAACCAGTGTTGGAAATAGTCACCGAAGTTGTAGCCACAGAAAGGCAACATAGCGAAAGGGTCTCGACGCACTTGTCCTATCGCTCCAGCTGCTGCTGCAGTTTTTTCAGACGACATAACAGAACCTAGGAATACGCCATGTTCCCAGTCGCGTGCCTCTGAAACCAAAGGCACGGTAGTGGCTCTACGACCACCAAAGAGAATTGCAGATATTGGTACTCCATTGGGATCTTCCCAAGCGCTATCCAATGAAGGACATTGGCTAGCAGGTGCAGTAAATCTCGCATTGGGATGAGCTGCGGGGGACTCTGATTCCGGAGTCCAGGTGTCTCCTCGCCAGTCAGTTAAACGAGCCGGAGCCTCATCAGTTAGTCCTTCCCACCAAATATCGTTGTCTTCGGTTTGTGCAACGTTGGTGAAGACACAGTTGCCGGAGAGAGTTGCGAGAGCATTCGCATTTGTGTCCTCTCCTGTTCCTGGCGCTACCCCGAAAAATCCGGCTTCTGGGTTGATCGCGTATAGGCGACCGTCTTTACCGAATTTCATCCACGCAATATCATCCCCGACAGTTTCTATTTTCCAGCCGGGAAGAGATGGAATCATCATCGCCATATTTGTTTTGCCGCAGGCAGATGGAAAAGCAGCGGCAACATACTTGGTTTCGCCGTTAGGAGGAGTAACACCGACAATAAGCATGTGTTCAGCTAGCCACCCTTCATCTCGCGCCATCGTCGACGCAATCCTCAGAGCGAAACATTTTTTTCCTAACAGCGCATTTCCACCGTAACCAGATCCGTAAGACCAAATTTCTCTTGTTTCAGGGAAATGAACAATGAATTTATTATCGGCATCGCATGGCCAAGGTACATCCTGTTGACCTTCCGTTAGGGGAGCGCCTAAAGAATGGACACAAGGTACCCAGTCATCGTTGCCAAGGACATCTAAAGCTTGCTGTCCCATTCGAGTCATGATGCGCATCGAAGCAGCGACATAAGGCGAGTCGGTTAGTTGAACGCCGATGTGAGCGATTGGAGAACCAAGCGGCCCCATTGAGAATGGAACTACATACATCGTTCTGCCAGCCATCGAACCGGCAAAAAGTTGATTCATCTCCATTCTCATCGTGGCAGGGTCGCGCCAGTTGTTGTTAGTACCAGCGTCGTCTTCGTTCGCGCTGCAAATAAAGGTTCGGTCCTCTACCCGCGCAACGTCACCTGGGTCTGACCGTGCTAGGAAGCTATTCGGTCGAGATTCTTCGTTGAGCGGAATAAGGGTTCCCTGATCAACCATTAGCTTTGTGAGAGACGTGTATTCTTCTTGTGTCCCATCACACCAATGGATCGAGGATGGAGTGAGTACGTTCACCCATTCAGCAACCCAATCCAGGAGCCTCTGGTTCGTGGTGGTCCCAGGCATGTCGACCTCCATAGCCTTTCAGAATTGGTGGGGAAATTGCCCCACAAAAGTAATGATCATTGGTCCTCTTCCGGCAAAATCCAGCTAGGTGTTCCGAGATCAATCTCGGAACCTAATCGGAGTCGAGTTGCTAAGCCACTGTCATTGAGGTCAAAGACGACCCTCTGTCCTTGTCTCACCATGCGAAACACGGAGTCAACAAGAGCATCTGTGGCAAGCTCGTATTCTGAGCGACCAACATCGTCTACCACTACTCCTGTAGCGGATTTTGGATCATAGGATTTTATTACGCCTTGCACATCGCGCCTCCGGTTGGGCACCAAGTGGTTGTTTAGCACACGGACCTTCAGTCACGACCAAAGGTCATTAATGAAGTGGGGTCAACTTATCAACCAGTTTACCCGTTGACGCGTTTCTAAACCGGGTTCATTACTAGTTCGTGCAAGAAGTCCCCGATAGGATCAGGAACCGTGGCTGTAGCCCTGTTTTTTTCGGTTTCTGATCTTTTGAAAATAATTACTTCTTTTCGTGATGGTCTGCATGACCATTGCGAAGCTATTAACCGTTTGAATGTGTTTCCAGTACCCGACGGCGACACTGGAACAAACATGTTTCTAACAGTCAAATCTGTCGTGGAAGAGTTAGAAGGTGTTGACCCGATAGATAAAAACGCTGTCTGTGGAGCTATTTCGCACGGCTCATTAATGGGGGCTAGAGGCAATAGCGGTGTTATTCTGAGTCAAATTTTGAGAGGCTTGGCGAAATCATTCGAAAAAGCTGAAACTATTGATGGATCTTCGGTGGCAATGGCGTTGAAGGTGGCCAGCGAAGCGGCTGATAGTGCTGTAATGAAACCAGTCGAGGGTACGATCCTAACAGTAGTGCGCGAGGCTGCTAGCGGAGCAGCTGGCTCATCAGGTGAGTTAGTAGATGTTCTAGAGGCAGCACTGTTGGCAGCCGAAATTGCATTAGCTAGAACACCGGAACAACTTGAAATTCTCGCAACAGCTGGAGTGGTAGACGCAGGAGGTGCGGGGTTCTTGCATCTTCTTCATGGAATGCTTCAAGTTGCAGACGGCAGAGCCTTGCCTGAAGCCGTTTCGCAACCTGAGATCCCAAATGTGTTTAAGCCCGTTTCGAGCGCTGATCTGACCGGCGAACTTAGATATGAAGTTATGTATCTTCTGGATGCGCCGGACTCCTCAATAAGCGAATTTAAGGATGTTTGGGCCGGCCTAGGAGATTCGATCGTGGTGGTCGGAGGCGACGGGCTTTGGAACTGTCACATTCACACCAATGACATTGGTCCCGCCATTGAAGCCGCGATTGAGGTAGGAAGACCTCGCCAAATTCGCGTCAGTGACTTAAGCGAAGAAGTAATAGAAGAGCAGTGGGTAAGAGCCGCTGCTGCAGAAGGAACTTCATCCGATTCCGTAAAAGCGCAAGTAGTTCCTTGTGCGGTCGTAGCAGTGTCACCAGCGCCTGGGATAGGACGAATATTCCATAGCCTTGGGGTCCAAGTGCTGGTTGTCGGCGGGCAAACAATGAATCCGTCTACAGCAGAACTGTTAGATGCTGTGGAAAGAGCTCCAGCCGACCAGGTAGTTATCCTGCCCAATAATTCAAATATTTTGGCAGTAGCCGGAACGGTCAACTCGCAAACTGAAAAAGAGGTAGTTGTAGTAGCGACTACCTCTGTTCCAGAGGGATTTGCATCTTTGTTAGCTTATGATCCGGAGGCAGATGCTGAGGTAAACGCTGAGCAGATGGCGGACATTTCGTCGACTTTGGTTGTCGGTGAAGTGACCAAAGCAGTTAGGGGTACATCCACTTCGGTAGGAGAAGTCGAGACAGACGATTGGATTGGTCTCGACAGAGAAGGAGTGCGTTCTATAGATAAAGATTTGACTTCGGCGGCAATTGCTTTACTGACTGAGCTAATTACTGAAGATCATGAGATGGTTTCAATAATTGAAGGTCTAGAAGCAGGAGATGCTGAAACGAGAACGATTGAAGTCTGGCTAGCTGAGCATCATCCAAATGTGGAAATTGAGGTTCATCACGGAGAGCAAGATCATTACCCTTACTTTTTTGGTATTGAGTGACCCTCCCGCTAGCACTCGCTGATCTTGATGAGATACCGGTGGATCGTCTCAACGGCGTGGGTGAACAACGCCGACGAGTATTGTCTGAAGTAAATGTCCATTCCGTTTTTGACTTGATTACCTATTATCCGCGCAGGTACATCGACAGAAGTAAAGAAGCGCCAATAGTAGATTGTGTAATCGGCGAGCAGATAATGGTAGTCGGTGAGATTACAAAGGTGACTAGCCGGTCTACTCGAAACCGTAAAAGCTTAGTAGAGGCAATAATTTCTGACGGGACCGGTATGGTTCGGGCTACATTTTTTAACCAAGCTTGGCGGAAAAAGCAGTTGCTAGAAGGATTAACGGTTGCTCTGTTCGGCAAAATTGATGAATATCGTGGCGCTAAACAGATGGCTAATCCTCTAATTGATTTTGTTGGAGATAAGACTGGTCGGATCGTGGCTGTCTATCCGCAGTCAGAAAAAGCCGGTCTCGTTAGCTGGGAGTTAGCGCGTTGGGTTACTGAAGCTCTGCGTCGCTGTGAAGAGCGCGGTATCGAAGACCCTGTCCCGGAAAGTGTTCGTTTGAAGTATGACCTACTTTCTCGACATGATGCCTTGCGACGGATTCATGAACCAGCGGAATTAAGTGATGTGCAGAAAGCCCGAAACAGGCTTGTGTTCGATGAGCTTCTTCGGGTTCAGCTAACTCTACGACTTAGCAAGTTGCATAGGGAAAGTGCTGTTAGAGGCATCGATCATGATCTCGACAAATTTCTGAGCACCGATTTTTTCTCCAGCCTGCCATTTGAACTCACCGCTGCTCAAAAACGTGCCGTGACGGAGATTAATACTGATATTGCAAAGGCCCGACCTATGCATCGGCTGCTGCAAGGAGATGTGGGATCTGGGAAAACTCTAGTAGCTTTTCAGGGCCTAATAAATGCAGTTGCTAATGGTCATCAAGGGGCGTTCATGGCCCCGACAGAAATCTTAGCCGAGCAACATTATCTGGGGCTAAAAGAAATGGCGGAAGGATTTGAGGTTCCAGACTCCCGGACACTCACAGGTGTGCGGCCGCTATCAATTAAATTGCTAAGCAATAGTGTTCCAGCACCTGAAAAAAAACGGATTGTGAGACAACTCAAAGACGGCAGTGTGGATGTTGCTGTAGGAACACACTCTTTAATTCAGAGTGGCGTCTCCTTTAAATCTTTAAGTTTCGTTGTTGTAGACGAACAGCATCGATTTGGAGTTGAGCAGCGAGCCAAGCTGCGAGAACACAGCAGAGAAGATGGTCGCTGGCCGCATTTGTTGGTGATGACAGCAACGCCGATTCCGCGCACGGCAGCCATGACTGTTTATGGCGATCTAGATGTATCACTTCTCGATGAGCTTCCACCTGGACGAATACCTATCGAGACGAAATGGGTTTCCACCCCAGAAGGGGTGAAGTCAGCCTGGAACTATGTTCGTGAAGAAGTGAAAGAAGGTAGACAGACCTTCGTCGTTTGCCCCCTTATCGACGAGAGCGAAAACATAGTCGCTAGTTCTGCCGAGGCTACGCATGCAGAATTAATTAGAGGAGAGTTGTCCGGGTTAAGAGTTGGACTGCTTCACGGGCGCTTAAAAGCATCCGATAAAGAACGGGCGATGGAACAGTTCCGGGCCGGTTTACTCGATGTTTTGGTGGCTACAACGGTTATTGAAGTGGGAGTGAATATCCCTAATGCGAGTGCGATGGTTGTATTGTCGGCAGATCGTTTTGGCATAGCTCAGCTGCACCAGCTGCGAGGGCGTGTAGGCAGAAGTAGCTATAAATCTCGTTGTTATTTAGTGACTGAGGACTCGATTACTGAGGATGCGGTGCGTCGGTTGCAAGCACTCGAGAACTCTACTGACGGCTTTGAATTAGCTGAAGTTGATCTGGAGCTGAGGGGTGAAGGTACAATTTTTGATCAACGGCAGTCGGGGAGAAGTGACTTGAAGTTAGCGTCCCTTATACGGGACCGACTGTGGGTTGAGCGCGCAAGGAGTTGCTCTGAAGCACTTGTCGAAGGACATGAAACAATCACACTAAGTCCCATGTTAGGGAAAGAAATTGAGTGGTTTATTTCAGCTCGTGGGCCGGATGCTGAGAACTTATGGCGAGGTTAGCTCTCATCGAAAACTAAATCCCATCTGTCGAGGCAATCAGAACAACGATAGGCAACCACGTCGCCAGGCTGGAAACCGATTTCGGGGTCGGCATAGCTGATTCGGTGACAGACACCTCCACAATCGACGCAAATGATGGTCTCTGGAACATCCATACATACATTGTGCCCGTTAAGGTCGATATTATGCGTGTAGTTGGCGGAAGCCATAAGGGACGGCATCTCGAGTCACCGACTGGATGGATGGTGAGACCGACCTCAGACCGCACGCGCGAAGCAGTTTTTAATATTCTCTATAGCCTCGGCTACCCTAAGAGCGCTGAGGTTTTGGATCTTTTCGCCGGAACTGGTGCGCTAGGTATTGAATCGCTGTCTCGAGGAGCCAAATCGGCAATTTTCGTTGATGAAAGCGCTAGAGCATGTTCTCTGATCAGAGAAAATTTGTTGAGTTTGGGACTCGACGGAACAGTTATCAAACAAGATGCACAGATTTATTTGAGTTCGTTATCGGTGCCACCGGATATTATTTTTGCTGACCCGCCATACGAGTTTGACAAATGGCCGATGATTCTATCCCAAATTAAATCTTCGCTAGTCGTAGCTGAGTCAGATCGAGAAATACTTATGGAAGATCGTTGGAGGGTGTTGAAAAGTCGTTCATACGGGAAAACTGTGATCACGGTCTTAGAGCCTGTGGTTATCAAATAATACGAAAATAAAATATTTTCAAGGTTCTCTGAGAAGTTACTGGAGTAAACCGTCTTAGATCGGTACCTTTTAGTAAATCGTTATCGAAGGAGCAGCTTGTGGTTAAGGTCCTGTATCCCGGATCATTCGATCCGGTCCACAACGGCCACATCGAGATATGCGCGACTGCCTCGCGCTTATTCGATGATGTGGTTGTAGCTGCTATGCGTAATCCCCAGAAAGCAACCCCATTTTTCACAGATGCGGAGAGGGTTTTGATGGTTGCTGAATCTACGGAGCATCTAAGAAACGTCACCGTAATTGAGTTCGGAGAGTTAGTAGTAGACCTAGCTAAAAGGCTTGAGATCGATTTCATTGTTAAAGGCCTAAGGGGAGTGACTGACTTTGAGGCAGAACTTCAAATGGCGCAAATGAATCAGTCAGTTGCTGGGGTAGACACGCTTTTCATCCCATCAGGCGGAGAAAACTCTTTTATAGCCTCAAAGTACATCCGTGACATAACTCGTTTCGGTGGCGATTGCTCTCACCTAGTTCCTAAACCAGTCGCAAAGCGGCTGGCAGAAAAGTTCATGAAATGACTGAATCAGCACCCTTGAGTAGCCCCGGAGCCGAAGCTATTCTCAAACGTATTGTTGATGTAATTAATGCGGCTCGTCCGATGCCATTGTCAACGTCGGTAATGATTAGTCGTGATGAGGTTCTGGAACTTTTGGAAGCAGCGTTGAGCGAACTTCCAGTGGAAGTGCGAGAGGCACGTTGGCTTTTGAAAGAACGTGAAGAACTACTCATGAAGGCGCGCGTTGATGCGGGGTTAGTTATAGAGGAGGCTCGCACAAGAGTTGCTCAGATGATTCAAAAAACCGAGGTGGTCCGGGGGGCAGAACGCAAAGCTCGACAGTTGTTAGATCAGGCTCAAGCCCAGGCGCGCCGTCGAAGTCACGAAGTCGACGATTATTGCGATCGGCGTCTGGAACAGTTCGAATCAGCGTTATTGGGAGTTCAAGAGACCGTAGCCCAGGCACGCTTAAAGTTGCAGCCTTCAGTTCCATTGGAAGTGACTGAATCAACTCAAGATGAAGAGTCTGTCGATAGTAATGCTGGCTTTTTCGATCAGGACAATGCTTGATAGATAAACAAGTTTATGAGCATCTCAAAGTTCCGGTAGAGCGGTTGTCCAGGCGTGATCCTTTGCGGAATTGGACAGCGGAGCTGCCGGTAGACAAAATTTGGGACGAAGGTAACGTCCCAGAGATCGCCGATGTGAGGATCACGAACGATTCAGTGGTGGCCGCGGAGTTAGTTCTGTCTCAAGTGAGTGAAGGCGTGTTGGTTTCAGGAAAGCTTTCGGTTCCATGGGTAGGTGAGTGTTCTCGTTGCCTGTTCCCAGTCGACGGTTTAGCAGAAGCTGTAGTTCAAGAATTATTTGAGTTGAATCCCAAAGAGGGTGAAAGTTATCTTTTGGGTGAAGAAATTGCTGACTTAACTCCAATGGCGAGGGATTCTCTTCTTTTGGAATTACCGATAGCGGCAGTACCTTGCCCGTTCCAGGAACCGTGTGAGAACTATCCGCAGGAGCTGATAAATAGCGGAATAGCCCTCAAATTTTTAGAAAAAGAAAGAATAGATACGGCATCAGTTTCGGATCCGCGATGGGCCGCGCTGGATGATCTGATCTTTGATGATGGCGAAGACACCGATTTAGAGTCGCAGTGAGACGTTGAGGCCGGTAGCATTGTGAACTTGTGTCAATCTATTTGACTCAAATTCTACCGGCGTTTGTTGTTTGGCTGCCTCCACTCGAGGTTCCGATGCTGCGTTGGTCATATCCAACCAGCGCTTTGAACCTCTCGAGGTGACAGTGCCTATCTCTCGAGGTCGATGATGGCCGTTCCAAAGAAAAAGACTTCAAAGTCGAAGACCCGTAGTCGTCGAGCCTCTGCTTGGAAGCTTCGTTCCGCTTCGCGGAGTAATTGCCCCCGTTGTGGTGATGCGAAGTTGCCACACCGCGTGTGCGGAAGCTGCGGCTGGTACGCCGGCCGACAAGCAATAGAAATCGATTGAGTTCTCTGTTAGGTCGATGTCGGTAATGTTGCCAATCGTTGTGGACATAATGGGCGGTGATTACGCCCCTAAAGCAATTATCGACGGTGCCCTATCGGCATCAGGACAGGGAATTCCTGTTGAACTCGTTGGTCTGGCGTCGGCTATAGAAAATATCGGTTCCTTAGAACTGCACGAGGCCTCTCAGGTCATCGGTATGGCTGAGGAACCCGGCCGGGCAGTCAGAACGATGAAGGATTCCTCTATCGTCAGAGGTGCAGAGCGCGTGCGCGACGGTCAAGCCTCTGCAATGGTCAGTGCGGGCAATACTGGTGCAGTTGCTGCCGCAGCGTTGTTGAGGATGAAACGAATTCCGGGCGTTGTTAGGCCAGCGATAGCTACTGCTTTACCCGTGCCAGGCCGAGCTCCCAAGATACTGCTCGACTCTGGAGCTATGGCTGATTGCCAGCCTGATTGGCTCCTTCAGTTCGCTCAGATGGGTTCGGCGTTCTCGCGAATTCGCTATGGCATTGAAAAGCCACAGGTTGGCTTGTTGTCAATCGGGGAAGAAGCAGAGAAAGGAAACCAGATCACTAAAGCCGCTCATGTTTTGCTAAGGAATGATACTTCTATTGACTTCATCGGAAATGTCGAGGGAAGAGACATACTAGATGGGGCTGTTGACGTCGTGGTCGCAGATGGCTTCACGGGAAATGTTGCTCTAAAAACTATAGAAGGCACAATAAAATTCTTAGTTAATCAAATTATCTCGATTCTCTTAGCTGATGGTGTCGGCGAGGTAGGTAAGGAAGCTCTTGGGTTGCTATCTCCGATTGCATCTGAATTGAATCCTGAGGCTGTTGGAGGGGCTATGCTTTTGGGAGTCAATGGCATTGCGATAATAAGTCATGGATCAGCGGGTCCACTAGCTATAGAGAATGCAATCAAATTAGCTAGAGATATGGTTGATAGAGACTTGATTGGAGCCCTGGCAGAGGCTGTTGCTGCTACCTAATAATACGAAAAACTGCATAAAGTAATAAAAAATAAGCAAATATCACTATATGAGGTCACTGTTCAAATCATGAATCAGGCTACCATGAAGGCGTCCGACCACGGTAGGAGGGGCTATGTCCACCGAGCCCAATAATGAGCAGTCCCCGCCTGATCGAAACGAAGTTTTCGAACTGGTTCGAGATCAACTCGCAGATATTTTAGAGATAGAACCGTCTGTGATTACTGAGGCATCCTCGTTTGTTGATGATCTTGATGCAGATTCATTAGCTCTTATCGAACTCGTTGAAGGTCTAGAAGAAGAGTTGTCTGAACGCAGTGTCGGTTTTCGAATTGAAGATGATGACTTACAGGACTTGAAAACTGTTAGAGACGCTATCGACTACGTAATGGCTCGTGTCAACTAACATGTCGTGTATTGAAATTGATTCGGAGATTGACATCGAATCCGCTGATGAATCCTTAAGCGAAATTATCGGATATCACTTTAAGGATCCAAATCTGCTTCGGCTAGCGCTTTCTCACCGCAGTTGGTGCGCTGAGACTGAAGCCGGTGAATCTAATGAGCGTCTAGAATTTCTAGGTGATGCTGTGCTTGGTGTATGTGTTGCCGCCCTTATCTATAAATCATATCCTCGCTTGAGCGAAGGTGGACTTGCGCAAATTCGTTCTGCGGTAGTAAACGCTGGATCACTAGCGACGGTGGCTCGAGATTACGGCGTAGGAGGCGCAGTCCTTCTTGGGAATGGAGAGCATAATTCTGGTGGACGGGAAAAGACTTCAATATTGGCTGACACTTTTGAAGCAATACTTGGAGCCGTATATTTGGACGGCGGTTGGGAAGAAGCTGAGCTTTTAGTTTCGCAAGCTTTCCAGCAACGAATTTCGGAAATGGCTGCGGAACCGGGCGTAGAAGACTACAAAACGCGCTTGCAAGAGCTAGCGGTTCGCCAGCATGGTGCTACTCCAAGATATGAGATTGCCGAAAGCGGTCCAGATCACGAAAAGATATTTAAGGCTGAAGTTGTTTTCGCTGAGCGTACTTGGGGAGTGGGCACTGGGCCTTCTAAGAAGAGAGCTCAGCAAGAAGCGGCGCGAGAAGCTTGGGTTTTGTTAGATGAACAATTAGAAGAGATCAAAACTACCGAAATAAGGACTGAGGCCCACGATGGCTGAATTACCCGAACTTGAAACCGCTCGTCGTGACTTGGACAAAGACCTAAGCGGTAAAAAAATAAAAGATGTTGAAGTTATTGGCCCGGTAAAACAAATAGTTCCAGGCGCGACTAAGAAAGCTTTGAGCGACTCTCTGTCAGGTATGAAGATAGTTGATGTCCGTCGGGTAGGAATGCTTCTCGTTATGGGTATCGGTGATGAGCAGAGTTTTGTAATTGATGTTGGACCAACAGGTTTTTTGCAAAGAACTGCTAGTTCAGATGTAATAGATGACCGAACTCAGTTAACGATTGGTTTCACGCAAGGAGGAGAGCTTCGTTTGCTTGATCCAGGTGACGGAGCGAGAGTTTCGGTAGTCGCCACTGAAAATCTAGAAGAGGCATTCCCGGAGATGTTGCCGATGGGCTTTGACCCAATCGAGGAGCCGATGTCGTGGACTGCTTTCGGGCAATTATTAGTTCCTCAGAACCGGAAGCTAAAAGGTCTCCTCATGGATGACTCTTTCGTTGTTGGGTTAGGCCCTATCTACAGCGACGAAATTTTGCATGCGGCGTTGTTGCGGCATGACCGAATCGGAAGCAAGCTCATTACTCAAGAAATCAGGCGCTTATATCGAGCAATCGTTGAGACAGTTCATAACGCTTGTAAACATCGCGGTGTAAGTATTGGAGATATGGTGGATGTTTTCGGTGAGTCCGGAGGATACGACGAATATATAGAGGTGTATGGCCGGGTTGGGGAAAGAAGTCGGAACGGTCGAGGGGACGTTATGCAATCACGAGTCGGTGGTATTCCCCATTATTACTGTGACTATCAAGTTTAAATAATAGGCAAGTTTCGAGATTTACGCTGAAGGTCCTCGAAAGTTACAGATTCTCGGTGCATGATGTGCCCAGAGATACCGTGCTGTACATCTAATAATGACTGGTCTGATTAGTGTTCTTAAAGTCGCTCACCATCAAGGGTTTTAAGTCCTTCGCTGATACTACAGTGTTAGATTTTGAGCCTGGTGTGACCGTCGTAGTTGGGCCAAATGGTAGCGGTAAGTCAAACGTTGTCGATGCAATAGCTTGGGTATTGGGAGCTCAAGGACCCAGTACAGTTCGTTCAGGCAAAATGGAAGATGTTGTATTTGCGGGTACTTCTGAAAGGAAGGCTTTGGGGCGAGCTGAGGTTAGTTTAGTTATTGATAATTCGGTGGGCCTTTTGCCGGTCGAATTTACCGAACTAACTATAACTCGCATTCTTTATCGTGCTGGCGACTCCGAGTACTCGATGAATGGTGTCCCATGCCGGCTACTGGATATTCAGGAACTTCTAAGTGATGCGGGAGTAGGTAGGCAACAGCACATAATTGTGGCGCAGGGTCAAATTGATCAGGTTCTAAATGCCCGTCCGGAAGACAGACGGACAATTATTGAAGAAGCCGCTGGAATCTTGAAATACCGCCGGAGGAAAGAGCGGTCAGAGAGACGCTTGTCATCAACTGAGGCCAACCTAACGCGATTGCAAGATTTGCAGCGTGAAGTAAGGAGGCAGCTTCGACCGCTAGAAAAGCAAGCTGATGCGGCTAAGAGACATGGTGATGTGGTTTCAGAGCTTCATTCGTTGCGGTTGCATCTTGCAGGTCGAGAAATAGCGTCATTACGAATAGCACAAACGAATTCTGGTGCAGAACGAGAGCAATTATCTAACGAGGAGATTCATCTTCGGTCGCATCTGGCAGAGTTAGATGAGCGCATTGTGCGATCGGAATCAAAATTAATAGCTTCAGGTGACGGCGGAATGGATCTGCTGCCGCGTGCCGAATCTTTGAGAGAGAGATGTAAGGGATTATTAGCCCTAGTGAATGAACGAACAAGAGCGGTTGAGCGGGACAAGGGGGCTTTGTTAGCTGCTGATGTGCTAGCGACTCTTGAGGCCGAGCAAAGCCGAATACTAATCGAGCTCGAAAACGTAAGTGAGCGGGAAGCTCTTGTAGCTCCGAAGATCGAAGAAGTTAAGGAATCCGAGACATTACTAAAAGCGGACCGTGATGCTGCAGATTTAGAAGAAATGAGTGGAATACAGTTAGGCGCAAGTGATCGTGCAGGTGAAGTACGTGGAGAGCTTGTGGCGTTGCGGTCCACAGTCGGTAGGGAAGTGGCGGAAGAAAGCCGACTTAGGAATCGCCTCGAAAAGCTGTCAGAGCAAGTGCAAATCGCAACTAAGCGGTTCGATGAGTTACAAGTAAATATCCGAATCGCAACAGAGGCTGAACTTCCGCTGGTGGCGAGTTTGGATAGGGCTAATGAGAAGGAAAAAGTTGCGTCAAGGTATTTAGATGCAGCTGAAGTTGAGCTTCGAGAGGCAATAGAAGATCAACGGTCTTGGCAAGCTAGGACGGAAATTCTTGAGTTGTCCTTGAGCCAGGCACGCAACAGTTCCGGGTTAGATGAGTTAGAGGGAGCAAAAGGTGTTCAAGGTCTCTTGGCAGAACTTATTGAGATAGACCCTGGTTGGGAGTTGGCAGTAGAAGCTGGCTTAGGCGAAACTCTATCCTCAGTCGTGATTCAGGATCCTAAAAGCGCTCGCTCAGCATTAGAACTACTTAGAGAAAAGAGCACCCCGGGAGCTGTGATATCCGCCGTTCCAGGAGAAATAAAGCGAATGACCCAAATCGTTGGGGCACCGTTAAGACAGCATGTTCGTTCTTTGGATGGAAAGTTAAATGATCTTTTGGACCATTTGCTTCACTCGGTTGTTTGTGTGGAGCAAGGCTGGAAAGAAGCCGTTGATGGTTCATTGGAAAACCCTGGTCTCACATTCGTGACTCTTCAGGGCGATCGATGTGGGCCAGATGGGTGGCGTGTGGGTCAAGCTGGAAGTGCAGTGACTTTGGTCGCCTTTGAAGAAGCGACGCTAGCGTGCGCGAATGCCAATCATCTGCGCCAGTCGGCGGAATCAAAAAGCAAGGCTGCGCTTTTAGCATTTGAATCTTCAAAAAATGATTTGGTGAAATCTACGGCCGAACTTCAAGCGAATGATGATGTTTTGACAAAGGCCTCAGATTTGGTTGGAAGGACTCAGCAGGACGTCGCTTCATTGACTAATGATATTTCAGCCTTGCGAGTTCGGTTAGACGAGCTACAGCTAGTACTTCTTGTTGATGAGCCACGTCTGGCAGAGTTGGAAAATCTTCTGCCCGCACTTGAAGCGGCAGAAAGCGCCGAAAGAGATGCGATACTTGAAAATGGTAATCGCAGAGATGTTCTGGAGGGTCGAGCCCGAGAACTAGCTGCGATAAGAGCGCAGCTGACTGTCAACGCAAGTAATTTAATTGAGCAAAAAGAACGCTTAGAAAATCGAAGTTCTGAAATTACCGCCCAGCTGCTACAGCATGAGACCGAGTTAGTGCACGCTGCAGATCGAAGAACTCGTATAGAGCAAATTATTGTTTCTTTAGGCGTGCTTAGTGATCTGCTTCTTGGTCATACTGAAAGGCTTGAAGCAGAAGTTACCCGTCTGAGGGAAAAGCGGCAGAAACTTTCCCAGGAAGTGCGGCTTATCACCAGCGAACTTGAGACGTCGAGGCGAGAACGTTCAGATGTAGAGAAAAGATTGTTGGAGCTTAGAGAGTTAATAGGCCGTGTCGATGTTGCGGACGCAGAACGTCGTCTCAAACTCGAGAATGTTGTTCAGTTAGTTCGAAGTGAGTTAGAAGTTGAGCCCGATGTAGCCATTTCTCATGAGCTACCTGCGCTACCGGAAGGCACTTCAGCTGCGGCGCGAGTGCGCGAGTTAGATGCTGATTTGCGGCGAATGGGACCTATCAATCCTTTAGCTCTTCAAGAATTTGAAGAGCTAAGCGAGCGGCATGATTTTGTAGCCGAGCAGTTAGAAGATGTGAAAAAAGGTCGAAGGGAGCTCAATAAGGTTATCTCCGCAATCGATGAAGAGATTGTGAGAGTGTTTGGTTCCGCTTTCGCCGATGTTTCAGAGAACTTCGAAGAATTGTTCTCGACTCTTTTTCCTGGAGGTCAAGGAAAACTTCGTCTGACCAATCCGAATGATCTTTTGGGCACAGGAATCGAGTTGGAAGCGAAGCCATCAGGAAAGAATGTGAGAAAACTTTCATTGCTATCAGGTGGGGAGAGGTCGCTGACTGCTTTAGCGTTTCTGTTCGCTATTTTCCGGAGCCGTCCATCTCCGTTCTATGTTATGGATGAAGTTGAAGCAGCTTTAGATGATGTAAACCTGCATCGTTTCTTGGGGTTGATTGCGGAATTCAGAAAAGAAGCACAGCTTGTAATTGTTTCACATCAGAAGCGGACAATGGAATCAGCCGACGTTTTATATGGGGTGTCGATGGCGCCAGGCGGTGCTTCGAAAGTCCTCAGCGAAAAAGTAGCGTAATGCTCTGGGCATCTTGAGAGGTAGTATCTCAAGATTGTGACTACAGGTATCTTTATAATTTTTTTAGTTGTTCTTGTTTTTATTTTTCTTGCGGCTTTACCGCGCATCAATAGTTGGTGGTCGAAGCGGAACCTAGTTCTGGATCAAGGGCTCTCTGAGTTGTCCGCTGAGTCCCCGTTACCTGAAGAAAAGACGATAACGATTCCGCTTGAGGAGTTGGCGGATAACGATTCTGAACTAGATGAGATAGCAGTTCCGCTTGAGGAGTTGGTGGATAACGATTCTGAACTAGATGAGGTAGCAGTTCCGCTTGAGGAGTTGGTAAATGAAGACCGGCAGGCAAGCGGAGATGTGGTTGAGCACGAGGTTGAAGATTCAGTAAGTAAAAAATCGTTTGGAAGTCGACTCGCCAAAGCGAAATCCGCGATGTCTGGATATGTGACTTCAATTCGTAACAGCGATGTTAATGAGTCGATTTGGGAACAGTTGGAAGAAGCTTTGATTCTTGCTGACGTTGGGATGGCTGCGACTTCAAGTGTTCTGGACCGGTTGAAAAAGACGGCAAAAGATCAGAAAATCACTAGGGGCCCGGGGCTACTTGAAGCTTTAAAAGTTCAAATGAAGAGTGACTTGGACGTCGATAGAACGCTTGAACTGGATTGTGAAGGTGTACCTGTTTGGCTTTTCGTGGGCGTTAATGGAGTGGGTAAAACTACCACTATTGGAAAGCTTGGCCAATCGCTAGCGGTTCAGGGCCACTCTGTTGTGATGGCTGCCGGAGACACTTTTCGCGCTGCTGCATCTGAGCAGCTCGAGACGTGGGCAGACCGGTGTGGGGCCCATTTTGTTCGAGGACAGGAAAGAGCTGACCCAAGCTCAGTTATATTTGATGCGATCATAAGCGCAGAGAAGCGCGATGCCGATGTTGTTTTGGCTGACACTGCTGGTCGCCTGCAAAATAAAATTAATTTGATGGAAGAATTAGCGAAAGTTAGACGCGTGGCTGATCGAAACCCTGGCTCCGTGGCCGAAGTTTTGTTAGTAATCGATGCCACTACAGGACAAAATGGTTTAACTCAGGCTCGCGAATTTGCCCTAGCCGTGGATGTCACTGGTGTGGTCCTCACGAAACTTGATGGTTCAGCAAAAGGTGGAATTGTTTTTGCTATCGAAAAAGAAATGGGGCTTCCCGTCAAGCTTGTGGGATTAGGCGAAGGCATTGATGATTTAGTCCCATTTGAATCTGAAGAATTTGTTGAGACTTTATTTAGCAACTAGTCAGGTTCGAATAGGTTCGAGCTGTGAAACTAAACGATACCTCTGAGCGACCTATAGGATTTACAGCATATGTTCGAGTCTCTTTCTGACCGTTTTGATGGCATCTTTGGGCGTTTGAAAGGCAAAGGTCGCCTTTCTCAGGGCGATGTTGAA
>PCCJ01000017.1 GCA_002731665.1 Actinomycetota bacterium
CTCACTGCGTGCTATCAATGCCCCGGTTCGGCCTGTTTGCTTTCCGGTAAAGTCATCTTTACCGTCTGGCGTGGCCTCAATGAACGGTTGCAGTTCATCCAGGACCCGAGACTTTAAATCATCTTTCATAAGATTAAGAATTATGCAAGCGCCATTCTCTCTGAGAGCCTTAAGGATCTCATCATGTTCAGCCTCGGCCTCAAAATAAATTAGTTCCCCCATAGTGTCCATAAGATTACACCCAGTAATTAACCGTTGTGGAAATCTTTAGCTCTTCAGGTGATGCCTCTAGTCCATTCGAATACAGAAAGTCCGAAAATATTAAAAGCTACTTTTCAAAATCCATAACTTTTCCTTATGCCAAACCATCATTGACCAGAAACAGTCATTTTTAGTTTTACTAAGTCTCTTGACTTCTATCTATTCCAAGCAAGTCCGTAAACTCCAACGCACCAGACTCTTGATAAATCCCGAGTTTGAATCGGCTATCGTCGATATCAAGATTCCTCATGGTTAATTGACCGATTCTGTCCATTGGACCAAATGCCTCCTCTTCAACACGTTCCATGGATAGTCTCTCAGGCGCATACGTTAATGCAGGACCTGTGGTATCCATTATGGAGTAATCTTCTCCTCGGCGTAAACGAATCTTCACCTCCCCTGTTATTGCTGATCCGACCCATCTAAGCAACGGTTCACGCAGCATCAGGCTTTGCGGATCAAACCATCTTCCTTCATACAGTAATCGGCCTAGCCTTAGACCCATCGACCGGTAATTCTCAATCGTATTTTCATTATGGACTGCTGAAATAAGTCTTTCGTAGGCTATTCGCAGTAGCGAAAGACCCGGTGCCTCGTAAATGCCGCGAGACTTAGCTTCAATAATGCGATTCTCGATTTGATCACTCATGCCCAATCCGTGACGCCCGCCAATCTCATTGCACTTCATCACCAGTGCAACCGAATCATCAAACTCCGCTCCGTTGACCGCTACTGGCCAACCTTTCTCAAACCGAATGCTGACATCTTCCTGCTCGATTGCTATGGATGGGTCCCAATGCGGCAATCCCATGATCGGCGTAACCATTTCAACACCGTTATTTAAAAATTCAAGTGCTTTAGCTTCGTGAGTCGCACCCCAAATATTGGCGTCAGTCGAATAAGCTTTTTCGACTGAGTCCCTATATGGCAAGCCCTTCGAGTGCAAAAACTCACTCATTCCAGTCCGCCCTCCGAGCTCTGCAACGAACTGAGGGTCAAGCCAGGGCTTATAAATCCGAAGAGCAGGGTTGACCATAAGCCCATACCTGTAAAAGCGCTCGATGTCATTACCCTTATACGTTGAGCCATCGCCCCAGATATCAACACCATCATCTTTCATAGCGCTAACAAGAAGAGTCCCAGTAACTGCTCTACCAAGTGGAGTCGTATTGAAATACGTTCTTCCAGCTGTTGATATATGGAATGCGCCACATTGAAGCGCCATTAGTCCTTCTCGGACTAGCTCAGCTCTACAATCAATGATTCGAGCAGATTCTGCTCCATAGAGAACTGCTCTCTCAGGTACTGTCGAAAGATTCGGCTCATCATACTGACCAATATCTGCTGTGTAGGCGTAGGGAATAGCTCCTCGTTCGCGCATCCAAGCAACAGCAGCTGACGTGTCAAGACCGCCAGAGAAAGCTATCCCGACACGTTGCCCTTCAGGCAAAGACATTAATACTTTAGACATAGATCCTTAAAGCTACGGGATATAAGATGCTCACCCTTTCCTTATTACACAGTTATTGAGATCTAGAATAGAAATGACTGGAATATTAGTGGGGGATCATCATATGTTTAACGCGTCACAACTAGCCGAACGCCTATCAGAACTAGTGCAAATTCCGAGTGTCAATCCCTTGCAAGCAGGCCCTAAGTCCGGAGACAACGGAGAACGGGAAATTTCGGAGTGGATGGCCAACCGTTGTGAAGACCTCGGAGCGACAGTAGCTACTGAAGATATTCTCGATGGGCGCCACAACGTCTACGCCCGCTTTGAAGGCACCAGCGACCGTTCACTAACTATCGATGTTCATCTTGACACCGTTGGAGTTGAACACATGTCAGGAGATCCCTTCGACGGGAGAATTGAAGACAGTAGGGTCTACGGGCGGGGCTCTGTCGACACCAAGGCAACTCTTGCTATAGCTCTAGCAATAATTGAGGAAATGAAAGAACAAGGAAACAAACCGAAGCCCACTATAAATCTTGTTGGCACAATCTCTGAAGAAATGGGTGGGCTAATTGGCGCTGTCGGTTACCGCGACTGGCTCCTCAGTCGCCACGAACACATTGACCAAATAATTGTCGCAGAACCGACCATGTGCTCTCCTGTTTATGGACACAAAGGCGGAGTTGGCCTTGACATTACTGTCCTTGGGCACGCTGCGCACTCATCTAAACCGCATTTGGGGAAGAACGCAATTAGCGCTGCAGCTCGTATCGTCACCGCAATTGATGCCGAGCAAGCCAGACTACAAAAACTCAGACCTTCGACGGCAGTCGGAAACGGGTCTGTCTCCGTTACTGAGATTGAGGGTGGTCTTGCCCGAAACATAATCCCGGACCGGTGCTTTCTTTATGTTGGCCGTCGGACCTCACCTGGTGAGGATCCGGCAGAGATCCAGACACATTTAGAGGCATTAATTAGGAGTAATGCTGTACCTCTGGACGTACAAATTGAGAATACCTACGGAACCGGAAGTCCTGCTTTCTATCAAGACCCTTCAAGTGATTTAGTGACAGCTCTTTCGGATATAGCTGGCACCAGCCCCGATACCGCAGACTACGGATCAAATGCATTGCGTTATCCTGAAATCGCAACCGAGGTTGTCGTTTTTGGTCCGGGGTCTATCGATCAAGCTCACCAAGCCGTTGAATGGATTGATCTCGACCAGCTGGATCTCGCTGCTTCTATTTACCGGAAATTTTTCAATTCGTGAACAAGCTAACTTCATTCACTATCTTCAAAGCGTAATCAATCATTTCATTGAGGCTACTTTGTCGCTCATCAGTGGAAAGTGATTCACCAGTTGCAAGCTGGTCTGTGAGTGTTAGCAAAGAAAGAGCACCCCGTTTTTCTAGTTGCCCTATTGCATAGAGCGCAGCGCATTCCATCTCGACAGCTACCACCCCAGCAGCATGCATCTCCGTCGTCAGATTCTCATTTGGCTCATAAAAAATATCGGTGGTAAACACCTGACCTCTCACAACTTCTATCTTTTCGTCTTCGGCTACTTTAGTGCTAGCCTCAAGCAACTCAAATGATGGCAACAGAATCGAATCAGCGGCAGGGTCCAACAGACTAGGCATAGAGCTGCTAGTGAAACAGGAATCAGCAACGACCAGTGACCGAAGAGGAAGGTCAGTGGAAAAAGATCCCGCTGTGCCGATTCTGATTATGTTCTGAACTTGGTAGTGACGGTAAAGTTCAGTTACGTATATCGCAGCCGAAGGCATTCCCATACCCGATGCCATTACCGATACTGGAATTTCTTTATACATTCCTGTGTACCCGGTCACGTTTCTAACGTTTGTGATTTGTTTTACTTCTGACAAAAAATTAGTAGCTATATAGGTCGCTCTAAGTGGATCGCCAGGCATGAGAACCGTGGAAGCGAAATCTCCCTGAGCGGCGGAAATATGTGGAGTTGACAAGTTAATCTATCTTTCCGAACATCAGTTCGATGTTCTCAGTTTGCTCTGCAGAAACTTCGTCCAACATCACTCCTTGAGCCGCCAACGCAGCTGCTGCTATCTCGTTGTCTAGGTTAGAAGCAATGACAGTAACACCAGGCACCAAGTTTCCCTTAGCTAATTCATGACACCCAACACCTTGAACGGCAAATGACAAGTCCATTATTTCTATCGGGTGTCCTAGCCCTCCAGCGATATTCACTAGTGCCCCGTTGGCCAGCACATAAAGGTGACCTATCCCCCTCATTTCGTAGCGGTCTATTCCTTCTCGTACTTCTGAAATCATCTCACTTTCATTTTTTAACCAATCCACATCAATCTCTAAATCATGATGACCGGCATTTGCCAAAATCGCGCCTTCCTTCATCATCTCAAAGTGCTTTGCTCCTACGGCTTTGATCCCACCAGTCGCAGTCAGCACAAAGTCAGCCGTTGGCAAAGCGTCTGCTGCTGCAGCTACTTGATGTCCATCCATGACCGCTTCGAGGGCCTTGACCGAGTCAACTTCTATAATCCAAGCAGTTCCGCCAAGAGCTCGCACATGTGTAGCTATTCCCCGACCAACCCATCCGTAACCAAAGATCGCCACATTTTTACCAGCCATCAACATGTTAGTTAAATTCAAAATGGCTTGTACTGTCGATTGGCCAGTTCCGTATCGGTTATCGAAAAGGTGTTTACATTTTGCGTCATTGGCTGCCAGAACGGGAAAACTTACTCGACCTAACGCTTGGAGTTGTCTAAGTCGGGCAACTCCCGTCGTGGTTTGTTCAGTAACGCCTGAGATGCCGTGATCTGCACCTGCATTCACTATTCGTAAAGTGAGCTCAGCTCCATCATCTATTATTAATTCTGGTTTACGTGAAGCCACTACATCAAGATCAGATTCCCAAATGCTGTAACCACTATTTCGAGAAGAATGAACTTCAATTCCTCGAGCCACTAAAGCCGCAGCAATTTCGTCGCGCGTTGAATGTGGATTACTACCTGCAACCACTACATCGGCTCCAGCATCAGCTAAAACCGTTGCTAGAAGTGCGGTCTTCGCTTCGAGGTGAACCACCACAGCGACCTTTCGACCTTCTAACGATCCATCGCTTAACCTGTCACGCAAATAACCATCTACCAGTGGCGAATGAGCACGCGCCCAACTAATAGCTTGCTCTCCCAAAGGCGCGAGTCCAATGTCAGCTATCCGAGAGTTTTTTTCAGAGTCCATCACCCAACGAGTTTGACATGCCTAACGAGAAGTTCGCGTCTCTATTCTCGATTACTAAGTCTTAACTCTGAGATAGGTGTAGAGCGCACCCGTCAGGGTCCTATCTAATGGTTTAAAGCGCAAGATCTCAGTGCGCTGAGCAACTGTAGATATTATGATCATCACATGACTCATTTCGGTATCAATATGTTCCCCACTGACAAAGCTATCAACCCGATGACTCTGGCCACAGAAGTCGAAGATAGGGGCTTCGAGTCGTTATGGTTTCCAGAACACAGTCACATTCCCACCAGTAGAGAATCGCCATGGGGCCTTAATCCAAAGGCGCCACCCCTTCCGGAAGAATACTGGCGTACGCATGATCAATTCATTGCGTTAGGAATGGCCGGAGCGGTTACTAGCAAAATTAAGTTGGGAACTGGTATCACACTCGTGCCTCAAAGAGATCCCATCTGGCTTGCTAAAAGTGTGGCCACCGTGGATGCTTTGACTGATGGTCGCTTCCTATTCGGAATTGGTTACGGGTGGAACAAAGAAGAGTTACATCATCATGGCGTTCAGTTCACGGAACGAAGAGCCGTAATGCGAGAGAACGTTCTGGCGATGAAAGAGCTATGGATGAAGGACGAAGCTGAGTATCACGGCGAACACGTCGATTTCAGCTCAAGTTGGCAGTGGCCAAAGCCAACACAAAAACCTCACCCGCCGATCATTCTGGGTGGAGCCGCAGGACCGAAAACGATGGCGGACATTATTGAGTATTGCGATGGCTTTATGCCAATCAGTGGAAGATACGATTTCGCTGAGCAAATCACGACGCTCAAACAAATGGCTTCAGACGCTGGACGTGACCCTGAATCATTCGAGTTTGGACAATTTGGCACGCCTCCTAAGGCAGAAGTAGTCGATTCATTAATTGAAGCTGGCATTCATCGCATTGTTTTCACTGTCCCGCCTGCCGAAGCTGACACAGTCATTCCTAAGCTTGACAAATTATCGGAGTTTAAAGATCAGTACAGTTAGATAAGAGTATCGATCGGTTTCTAAGGCTATTTGTGATTTGCTGATCAGCCTTAAAGTGAGAGCACAAAATCAATAACAGTTAATCTCCGGCTAGTTAAGTGCAAAATGATGCGCATTGCTCTAGCGTCAATCGTGATGTCACGAAACACCAGCGAAGCGACTATTTTTTTTTACTCCGCCAATATTGAGCTTTATTCGCAGTTATGACAGTTCTCGTTGCCGGCGGCGGCATAGCTGGAATAGCAATGGCACTTACTTGTCATCAAATAGGTGTTCCGGTCAAAGTATTTGAGTCCGCAAATCAGATATTGCCCCTCGGAGTTGGAATCAATCTCCAGCCCAATGCTGTTCGAGAGTTATACGATCTCGGTTTATCCGCGTCTTTAAATCAGATAGGAATACAGACTAGAGAATGGGCATTAGTCGGTCGCAATGGAAATGATATCTGGGCAGAACCTCGTGGTCTCTTAGCTGGTTACGACTGGCCGCAATATTCGGTCCACAGAGGCAAGCTGCAAATGATGATGTATCGCGCAGCGCTAAAGAGGTTGGGACCCAACGCAATAATTACTGATAGTCGCGCAATTGATTATGACCAGTCCAAAAATAGCGTCACCCTTCGCACAATAAACAAGTCGGGCGCAGAGCAAACGCATGAAGGCGCAATATTAATTGGCGCAGATGGCATTAATAGTGTCGTTCGAAAGAAAATGCACCCAGATGAAGGAAGTCCAATTTGGGGAGGTGCTGTAATGTGGCGCGGTCTTTCACAAGCAAAACCAATTAGAACAGGGGCATCATTTACTTTGGTTGGAAAACTAGAACAACGGTTCGTTTCCTACCCAATCAGTAGACCCGACCCGATCACTGGACTATCAGATATTAATTGGATAGCAGAACTAACCTATAATGTGAAAACCAATCGACCCGGTGGTGATTGGAATAAACAAGTTCCTGCAGCAAAATTTAAAGATGCGTTTATCGACTGGGATTTTGATTGGCAAAATATTCCGGATCTCGTCGACTCCGCAAAGGAAATTTATGAGTATCCAATGATAGATCGCGACCCCATCGACATGTGGGTCGATAAACGAGTTGGCCTTGTGGGAGATGCAGCACATGCTATGTACCCAGTTGGCTCAAACGGCGCTAGTCAGGCAATCATCGACACAAGAGTCTTAGGCGCTAAATTTTTAGAATATGGAGCCAACAATAACGCTCTAGCAGCCTACGAAGAGCAATTACTTGACCCAATTAACGAGTTGGTACTCAGGAATCGCGGTGCGGGGCCAATCGGAATTCTAGGAATCATAGAGGAGCGATGTGGAGGTGTCTTTGATGACATCGACAACGTTATGCCACGCTCAGAGATAGAGGAGTACATGAGCCGCTACAAGGCCGCCGCAGGTTTCGCTAAAGACCAGCTGAACGGCTCCGCACAAACAATTACCATCTAGTTAGGAAAACTTACAAGACTAAGAATTTTGTCAGTTACGCGCTTCGGAAATAAATACTGGAATCTCGCGATCAGTTTTTTGCTTGTACTCCTTATACGGAGGAAAAATAGATTCCGAAAGTTCCCACCATTCCTCTCTTTCTGCGCCCGTCACTAAGCGGACCACTGTTTCATACGGTTCTGGTCCATCTTGAAGAAGAATATTCGGGTTTGCAATGAGGTTGTGGTACCAACCAGGTTGTTCAGGAGCCCCACCCTTAGAAGCTATGATTGCATACTCGCCTTCACGCTCAACTCTCATGAGTGGCACTTTGCGAACTAAACCGCTTTTGTGACCAATAGTAGTAATAATGATGATGGGCATCCCAGTGTCACGCAGCGTGGCCCCTTTAGCGCCATTGGAGCCCTCGTAAGCCTCAACCTGTTCCGCAACCCAATCCCAAGTAGAAGCACCGTATTCACCGTCAAAAGTCATAGAGCAATCTTAGATCAACTTTTATGACTTTGCTCATGCCCTATATTTCTTCCGGCCATCTATCGACCATTGCATCAGCTAGACCAACCTGAAAGGCATTCAAGGTAAGCGAAACAAGACAGTAGTATCCGATGGTACTAACCAATTCAACCAGACCTTTTGACCCTATAAGACCTAGCATCGTCCCGTAGGTGGAGTCACTTACTCGAGTGCTCTGAAGGAGCTCTTCAGTGAACTTCTGAGTGATCATCAACTCTCGCTTCCAGTTAGGTCGACCTCCTTCAGCTAACACATCTAGATAGCTTGAATCAATACCCTCCGAAATTGCGATCGCTGCATGCGCTTCAAACTCAAATTTAGACTTAAAGTGCACACCAACGCAGCAGATCGCTACTTCCCGCATCTGAGGATCAAGCTCTGTGGCGAAACGCACTTGCGCACCAAGTTCCACCGCCTTCATACCTAAACCAGGCGCGTGCTGCCAAACTCCGAATGGGCCAGATTTCCAAACATCCGGGCCGAGTCCTTTTCGTGTTCCTACTACTGAATCGCGCAAACTTTTCTGATCAGCACTCAGTAGATCTTCATCTAAAGGTCCTAAACGACTCATCAACTACCTTCCTTTCCATGAAGGCTCTCTGCGCTCAAAAAATGCGGAGGTCCCTTCTTCCCTATCCTCGCTAGCAAAGACTATTTTACGAGCAGTCTTTGTTAACCCCCAGGCGTCAGCATCGTTTAAAGCTAGATACGCTTCCATCGCCTTCAAACTTTCCTGAGTGGATGTGGGCGAATTAGAGACAATCTTGGCTGCAACCTTTAATGCTGCGTCAAGAGCTTGACCCTCAGGTACAAGTTCCGAGATAAGCCCGACCTCTCTGGCTCGACTTGGTGACAGTTCCTCGCCCGTTAAGATAACCTCCTTAGCCACATGAAGTGGGAGCGAACGCAGAGCTCTAAACAATCCTCCGCTGGTGGGTAGGAGACCTCGCTTCACTTCCGGCAATCCAAGCCTAAGAGTCTCGGAAGCGACTATTAAGTCACAACAAAACAAGATCTCCATGCCACCCCCAAGGGCCAGACCCTCGGCTGCAGCTATAAGTGGCTTTGATCTGGTGCGGCGAATCAGACCATACTCTCCACCACGCTGAGTGCTTCCGCTTCCATCTTTCATGTCACTTCCTGCAGAAAACATCTCGGGACCGCCGGTAAGAATTCCTACCCATTGACTTGCGTCATCTTCAAAATCACTAATTGCTTTATCTAATGCTTCCGTTAATGCTTCGTTGAACGCATTTCGCTTCTCGGTGCGATTCAGCGTAAAAACTGTTATGGCATCAAGTTTTTGAACAAGTACTAAATTTTCTTCTGTTTTCATCAAGACCACCTTCAATTCGAATATTAAAGCTTTACAGAAAATAATAATTACGGGTTACCAGCCCAAATCAGCGTACTCTTGCGGCAATGACCGCTGAACAAAAAAACGACAAGGCTCCCTTGATATTTTTTGTTTCACCAATAGCCAGCCAACCCGACACACAGATACGAACTAGTTCAACACGCGCTTATCTGGCGTTAGCTACCGGGTCCTTAGCGTTTGTTCTAGCGACAATAAATGTAACCGTCTCCAACGTTGCATTCCCTGAGATCGTCAAAGCATTCCCTGGAATATCAAGTGGAACAAGCGGCTGGATCATCTCCGGTTATGCACTGGCATTTTCATCAACCCTACTATCTGGGGGCAGGCTAGCCGATCGTTATGGTCGCCTTCCAATTTTCAAGTTCGGCCTCATTGGCCTATCCATTAGCTCAGTAGCCGCCGGGTTCGCTAGTAATATCTGGATACTAGTTGCTGCCCGCGCTGCTCAAGGAATTTGCGGGGCGCTAGCTGTTCCCTCATCTCTTGCTCTAGTGCTGCCCAAATTCCTACCATCAAGACAGGCGAGCGTCATAGGACTTTGGGCAGCCGCCGGAATGGCGGCGTCTGGGTTGGCGCCTGGTTTAGCCGCCTTCATTCTAGAATTCGGAAGCTGGCGATTAATCTATTTAATATTGGCTCCCATTAGTTGCCTAGGTCTTTTAGGAGCAAAACTTTTCCTGGATGAAACAGCTGCGAAAGATACTGACAAAACACTAGATCTTTTTGGAGTTTCGATGGGAAGTGGTTCTATTTTCTTCTTAGTTTTGGCCACTCTGCAAGGGCGATCTTGGGGTTGGAATGCCCCAATCACCATCACCTGTTTTTTGTTCTCAGTTACCCTTCTTGTCGCACTAGTTTCCAGATCGAAAAATCACCCAGAGCCGGCAATCGATCTCGACTTGTTCCGTATTAGATCCTTTGCCATCGCTAATATTGCCGTCGCATTATCAATGGTCGGAGCATTCACCAGCTGGTTCCTTTGGCCGGTCTACCTCACCGAAGTATGGAACTACAGCAAACTCTCAATCGGACTAGCGTTTACACCAGCTCCTGTCATCTCAGCCTTGGTAGCGATACTTAGTGGTCGGTGGGCAGACAAACATGGTTTCAGAGGGCTGATGGGCTTAGCATCATTCTTGGCGGCTAGTGGCCATATTTGGTTGTACCTGTTTCTGAACGAAACAGTAAATTTCTGGTTCTCCTTCTTTCCAGCCACCGTGCTATTTGGTCTTGGAATGGGCGCATTAGCAAGCCAGCTCAACAGCGCTGCTCTACTTGCGATACCTGCTAAATCCATTGCAACGGCAAACGGCATTCACCAATCGCTACGTTACGCAGTAGGAGCTATGGGAGCAGCGACAGCAATCGCTATTCTCAATGACGCTCATGATGTGTGGCGCTACGACCTAATGTGGTTCCTGCTGGCCGGAATGCAGATGGCAGTTATCCCACTCATGCTTTTCGCTTACCCTAAATCAGAGATCAAGAAATCAGCATCAATTAAAGCAACCTGACAGAATAGATAAATGGCCGAACTCTCTTTAAACGAAAGCAAAGTTAAATCTAAAGCCTTCATGGGGCAAATGATTAGCATCATAAATGGCGGAGCACTATCACTCATGATAAGCATCGGTCATAAAACAGGGCTGTTCGACATAATGGACGGTTCTCCACCGGCTACCTCTGACGAGATCTCGATATCCGCTGACCTCGATGAACGCTACGTTCGTGAGTGGCTTAGCGCCCTATCCTGTGGTGGTATTTTAGAACACGACTCAACCGCCGGAACATTTTTTCTTCCACCTGAGCATGCAGGTTTGCTAACGCGGCGCAGCGGTCCGCTAAACCTTGCGATACCACTTCAAATGATTCCCTTATTAGGCGAAGTCGAAGAAGACATTGTGGACGTCTTCAAAAACGGAGGCGGAGTTCCATACGACAGGTACCCGCGCTTTCAAGAATTAATGGCGGAAACCAGCAACAACCGATTCGATCGCACCCTATTGAAACAAATCGTTCCGATTCTGCCCGTAGAAGATGAGCTATCTACAGGCATTGACGTCGCTGACGTAGGCTGCGGGAGTGGTCGAGCGCTATGCATTCTAGGTGCAGCATTTCCCAACAGTCGCTTTGTAGGCTTCGACATGTCAGCTAAAGGCATTGAAGCAGCTCAAGCTCAGGCAGCTAACCTTCCGAACGTAACATTTGAGCTCGCAGACGCGTCAGCTCTGAATCAACATGAGCGATTTGACTTAGTAACAACGTTCGACGCAATCCATGACCAGGCGCAACCGGAGCAGGTTCTCGCCGGCATACATCAGATGCTCAAACCCGGTGGATCTTATTTGTGCGTAGAGCCTAAAGCTTCCTCAGTTCTAGCTGAAAACCTTGCCGAGCCAATGGCACCGTACATGTACACAATCTCCACGATGCATTGCATGACTGTCTCTCTGGCCTATGGAGGTGAAGGACTTGGGACAGCTTGGGGGCACCAGACAGCGACAGAGTACATTCGTCGCGCCGGATTTGAAAACATTGAAATAACTGGTGTGAAGGATGATCGTTCCAACAGCTACTTCATAAGCCGACGCGCGAAATAGCTGCAACATCTCGAAACAACAGATGCAAGTGATCAATTTTCTCGAAGTGAAAGCCCCCATGCTTGAAAGAGCTCTTCTCATATGAACCGTACATCTTCTAAACCGCAGTTGCGGATCGGACTCGCCTACGACTTTCGCACAAGACCAGGCAGCGGAGTTTCTGTTACCGAGTCCTATGCAGCAGGTTTGGAACAAATCCGCCTAGCTGACCAGCTTGGCTTTGACCATGTATGGTTTTCAGAGCACAGATTTCTTAATGACGGTCATCTACCAGGCTTTGTTCCCGCAGCTGGCGTTGTGGCAGGCGCAACAAAAAATATCCGCATTGGCACTGATATAGCACTGCTACCATTTTATGACCCCTTAAGGCTAGCTGAGGACGTGGCAGTTCTCGATCAATTTAGTGGTGGCCGAATAGAACTTGGAATAGGCATGGGCTATGCACCCCATGAATTCAAAGCAATTGGAATGCCTATAAAAAATAGAGTCTCACATACAGAAGAGGGAATAGAGATTCTGCGACAAGCCTGGAGCGATGCTCCAATCAGCTTCAAAGGTAAGCGCTACTCATATACCAATGTTGACGTGCACCCAAAACCGATTCAAGCAGGGGGGCCACCATTATGGATCGCTGCTATGAGCCATGCCGGAGCTATGAGGGCTGCCCGATTCGACACACACATACTTCCTCAAGGCAATAGACAAGACGTATTGGATCCATGGAAAAGTGAGCTTCTTGCCTCAGGACGAGATCCAAACATGTACCGCGTTGGAATCCTTAAATCCTTCTTGGTGACATACGATAAAGAACGAGACTGGGCATTAGTCAAGGAAGCAGAACGCTATCGAATGAGTATTTACGCAAAGTTTTTTGCGGCAACGGAAGATAGCTACACCGCTCTAAACAAAGATTCTGATCCAATACCACAGAACTGGGTCGTTGGCGACCCTGAAGAAGTGACTATCGCCCTTCAACATTTCATAAATGAACATTCCATTACCGATTTGACAGGATGGGGTTTACCTCCAGGTGTTCCACCTGAACTTGCTGCTGCCAGCATCGAGCTTTTTGCGTCTCATGTTGCACCTCGGCTTAAGACTCAAGGAACGTTGTGATACCAACTCAAAAGCAAATCGATAACTTTAATACCTGCGGTGTAGTAGCTATTCCTGATGTCATTCCAAAAGACCAGCTAAAGACAATGGCAGAAGCTGTCGACCTAGCCGTTGCTTCTAGAAGCGAGGGTGACAATCGCTCCCTGGACGAAATGTCAAGTTACGAACAATCGTTCACTCAATGCATAAATCTGTGGGAAACAGATATGGCAGTTAGGAAGTTCACATTTAATTCAGATTTAGCTGAATTAAGCGCTGCTCTTCTCGACGTTGACAAAACTAGAATTTGGCATGACCAAGCGTTGTATAAGAAGCCCGGTGCGCGGCACACTGACCCCCACCAGGATCTGCCATTCTGGCCGATCTCCGGACGAGACCACATTACCGCCTGGATTCCCTTCAATGGATCAAAAATTGGTAGTGGAGCTATGAGCTACCTAGGTGGCTCCCATCGATCAGGAATTAAAAAATTTGGCGACATCACTGGGAAGACAACCCCTTTTGACTATTTATCTCATCCTGCAGCAAAAAATCTTAAACCTCTAACTATTGAAACAGATCCAGGCACAGTGGTATTCCATCACTCCCTCACCGTGCATTGGGCCGATTCAAATCTAAGCTCAGAAGCTCGACGGGTGTATTGCATCATCTATTTTCCTGATGGGTGCACATATTCAAAACCGTGGCCACATTTAATTCCGGACCGCCGCCAGATGAAGCTAGGCGAAGCATACGCCAGTGATCTCAACCCGGTCACATGGCCAACCTCAAAGACGTTACCGAACACTCCGTTCGGAACGCCTCCAACAACGGGTTTCGAATAGAAGCCATTCGCAGCATTCAGTTAGAAACACTCTCAATCCAGCACCGAGTCAATCGATTCTCCAGACCTATACTGTCCAAGCACAACATCTGGATCAAATTCGACTCCAATAGGATTAGCAGCGAAAACCGGCCCACTCATAAATGCGTAGGCCTCTTCGGGTGTCGCAAAATTATCAACCTGCAACTCGATCCTATTACCGTCTGGATCCTCGTAATACATCGACGTTGTTGGGCCATGGTTTATCGATCGGACAGGAAGAATTTCATCTATCTTTAAACGCTCATAACATTCAAGCAGCTCGGCTAAGTTTGCGTAAGTAAACGCGATGTGGTCAACGCCGTTCCGATTGTTGTCAACATTTCCTATTGTCCCACGATCAATGAAAGCAATCCTATGATGTTCTTCGTCATAGGTGGCAAAGATAATCATCTCAGCATCATGCACGACCTTTGCCTCTAACACATTGCAATACCAGGCTGATAAGCCTTTCACATCGCTAGTTCGTAAAACAAAATGAGCCAATTTAACAGGCGGTGCCATCATTTGCCCCCAGACAGTCTCAGGTTAAATGCCAATCCACAGCATTAGTAACATTATAAAACAATCCTAAAATGATTTAGCGTCCAGATCAGTTATCCACGTCAACAAATCCTCATAAGTCGCCATCGACGAAAGATCGTGATGATGGTCAATAAGACCATCCGCAGCCCGAAACAGGCACCCGGAATCAGCAGCTTTTAGCATCGTAACGTCATTGTGCGAGTCACCTGCTGCACTAACGTGATAGTTCAAGGACTGATAGGCCTCAACAGCTCTAGCTTTGGGGTCATTAAGGCGCAGCCTAAATCCAGTTATGTGATCATCCTCAACACGAAGCTTATGGCAAAGCAGATGCGGGTACCCAAGTAACTTGCTGAAATGCGACGCAAATTCTTCAAATGTGTCTGACAAAATTACTACTTGGTATCTCTGACGCAGTTCATCCAAGAAGGAGCGAGCCCCCGGCAATAACTCCAAGTCACTTATCACGTTTTTAATCAAACTCAATTTAATTTCGTGTTTGTCAAGCAGAGCAAGTCTATATTCCATTAATTTTTGATAGTCCGGTTCGTCGCGCGTTGTTCGCAATAGCTCCGAAATACCAGTATGGGTCGCTACCGCTTCCCAAATTTCTGGTGTTATGACACCTTCCATATCTAACGCTATCAATCGCTGCACAGTTATCAAGCTTCCCATGTCTGAGCGGTGGTGTCATAGCTAAAGTCGACATTACTAACAAATATTTCGAGTGCAGGAACAAACAATCTCGCCTTTGTCTTCAAAATAACTCCTGAAGGGAGAAACTAAGCGTTCAGATATATGTGTTTAATGATCAATATCTGGAGAACAAAATAATAATTCGGTACTTTAAACTAACCAAACCTCACTAACTCGCTGATGGCTGACCCTTCAAGACTTATACTTGGGCTCAGATTTCAGAAGCCCCTGCATCGAACGGGCCAATACTCTCCCCAAAAGCGAAAGACGTCTATGGCCACCTATGATGACCTAGAAAATAAGACTATTGTTGTGACCGGCGCAGGAAGCGGGATAGGAAGATCTCTTGCTTTGCGGTTCGCCCAAGCAAAAGCAAAAGTCGCCGTCAACGACATCTCCGAAGAAGACGCTTTCGGCACTGTCCAAATCATAAAAAAATCAGGTGGAACGGCAATAGCGATTCCCGGTGATGTCTCCGTTTCATCGCAAGTTCATCAAATGTTTCAGGCCGTCCACAAAAAATACGGGCCGACTAACGTACTGATCAACAACGCCGGCTTAGTTAGCCCAATGCTCCATTTTTTCGAAGCGACAGAGGACTGGTGGCGACGAATCATCGATGTTAATCTCACCGGCCATTTCCTGTGCTGCCAAGCCGCAGCTAAAGCTATGGCCCGCAACGGGGGGGGATCAATCATAAACATGTCTTCTGGAGGAGCAACTCAGGCACATCGTTCATTTACGGCATACGACGCATCCAAAGGCGGCATCGAAGCCTTTACTCGCGCTCTTGCTTTGGATCTAGGCCCCTATTCGATCAGAGTCAACGCATTAATGCCGGGCTCCATTGACACAAGCGGAATGAACTCTGAAGATCGGATGCACCGAGGTGAGAACATTCCGTTAGTGAGAGTAGGTGAGTCCCACGATCTCACAGGCCCTGCATTATTTCTCGCCTCTGACGAATCCTCGTACATGACAGGTGATGTACTCAAGGTTGATGGAGGAATGCTTGCTCAACAGCGCTCTGCGACCGTAGACATAATGCCACCTGCAGGCTTTCCGAAACTAGAAAATATTTGATTCTTCTAAAGTCAAGGGCACATGTATCCACTATCGATTATCGATAACAGCAGGTCAACACTTGGAAACAATTAATTGTTAATCGAAGTTTCCTTTATCTCTCATTTAGTTTCACTGACGACTCTCCAAGATTTCTCTCATGATTGGTTTCAGATACTCAAGAAATTTTTCTGGGTTCTCTGACATTGGAAAGTGACCTATCGATTGCATCTCCGTAAATGTCGAGCCCTTTATCGCAGCGTGCGCTTCTCTTCCTTTTTCAACAGTCCCGCTGTAGTCATACTCCCCCGAAAAAATATGAACTCCAACTTCTTCAGTGTCAATTTCTTTAGCTAGATCCCTCAGATCGTATTCAATCAGATAATACCAAAGGTCTCCCAAGAGAGCCGGAGGCCAACCAGAGGAATACGTCTGCACAATTTCTTTTCGGTATGACTCCGGAGAGGAAGGTGCAGTCAATCCTTCCATCATGCGACCTTTCGCCTCATTTGAAACTTCAGGATGCCACAATTCTTTAAGTGCCTCATAACTGCCTCCGATCCGAAGAGCTCCTTCGAGCGAAATCACCGAATCGAAAACTGTTGGGTGTTTGTGCGCTAAATCCAAAGCAAGGAGACCTCCTACCGAGCATCCCATAAACACAGGTCGCTCCAATCCCAAAGCACCACTCAACTCAACAGGAACAGACCGTAAGAAGCCACCATCTAACCGGTATTTCTGCTCCCACCAACGCTCACCGACAGGAGGAACTGATTTACCGTGAAATGGTAAATCATATGCAATAAGCCTAAAGCTTTCGGTAAGTTCTTCGTCTTCAAATAGATGCCGCCACTGAGTCCCATGCGATCCAGCCGTATGCTGAAGGAGTAAAGGAATACCGGTACCCGCTTCCTCATAATAGATCCGATAGTCAGTTCCGCTAAGATTCAAGTGCACATATCGGCCGATCGGCGCGTCTAATTTACCGTGCTTTTTCGATGGAGGTAAATAATCCAGAGCTACGTCTGGCGCTGATCGTAAGAGCTCCACTAGGCGTTGAACAGCAGCATAATATTGCCACCATATTTTAGAATCTCCGGACCAGCCAATTCCGCCCCTCGCAGTAGCTATAAATACGTCATTGTGAAAACGAGGGGGAATAGCCTGGCGGATCTTATCCCACGCTATATCTGGACCAAATAGAGTAATTACGTTCTCTGCTCGCTCAGGCACCTTCGCAACAGCAACACCATTAACGAGTGTCACACCTGTAACCGAAGCCCCTATTTCTATTCTTATTCCGCCAGTCCAATACCGAGTAGCTATCTGGAATTCTCCATCGGCGAGACAGAGTTCTTTTAACGCTAAGGATGTTGGAACCATTATTGATTCTCCTGCTTCAGATTACCCATCGAAATATACGTGCATTTAAGGAGCTACTTTGGACCGTAGGGTAATCTCAGAACGCGCTCAATGAAACACTCAAGATATGCTTTAATCCAATAAGCAAAAAGGGGAAATTGTGGCTACTCGTATCAACGCAACCTTTGAGTCCGGGCTTCCACCTGACGATGATCACCCTTACAGAAGCGGCGCTTGGCGTCCTCAACACCAAGAATTTGATGCCTGGAATATGGAATCTGTTGGCGATCTACCAGACGATCTTAATGGCGTGTATTTGCGCAACACAGAAAACCCACTTTTTGAACCAATAAAGCGCTACCACCCATTCGATGGCGACGCGATGCTCCATTCTATTTCATTTAATAACGGCGAAGTTCAATACTCAAATCGCTTCGTTCGAACAGATGCCTTCTTGGCAGAGCAAGACACAAAGACAAGCTTGTGGGCCGGCATTACTGAGCACCCGTCTACGACTATTGCCAATCATGGCTGGGGGGCGCGAACCATGATGAAAGATAACGCCAGCACCGACGTAGTAGTCCACGGCAGCAAGGCGTTAGCAAGTTTTTATCAATGCGGAGAATTATACCAATTAGACCCAATTAGCTTGACTGACAAAGGCAAGGCTAGTTGGAATGGGGCTTTTCCACCGGAAGGGGTCTCAGCGCACCCAAAAGTCGATGAACACACCGGTGAGCTTTTGTTTTTCAACTATTCCACGACCGCTCCATTCATGAAATACGGGGTCGTTAATTCCGAAGGTGACCTAACTAACTATCAAGACATCCCTCTTCCCGGACCGCGACTCCCCCATGACATGGCCTTTACGGAGAATTGGTCAATTTTGAATGACCTACCGCTCTATTGGGATCCAAAGGCACTGAAAGAAGGCTTCTACTCCAATACATACAACAGAGATCTCCCAAGTCGCTTTGCTCTCATACCGCGCCACGGCAGCTCTAACGAAATTCGTTGGTTTGAAGCAGATCCAACATTCGTATTGCACTGGACCAATGCATACGAAGACGGGGATGAAGTCGTACTCGATGGCTTTTTCCAACATAACCCCACAGCGAGCGGAGTACGCCGCCATGCTGATGCGCTAAAAGGCTTTGAAACACTCGACATGAACGTGCTCGAAGCGCGTGCTCATCGATGGCGATTCAACCTGAAAACCGGGAATTGTTCAGAAGAACAAATGAGCGACCGTTGCTCAGAATTTCCGATGATCAACGGAATGCATGCAGGTCGCCGCCATCGCTACTCTTACAATGCGATCTGCGCTCCAAACTTATTTGCATTCAATGGTCTCATTAAACATGATCTAGACACAGGCAAAGAAGAAACCTATGAATTTGAGGATGGCGTTTTCGTAAGTGAAACGATTATGGCACCAAGAGATAACTCTGCCAGAGAAGATGACGGCTACCTTGTTACATTCTCATCTGATCTAATCCGGGATATTTCAGATGCTCTGATCTTTGATGCTTCAGACATATCACAGGGGCCGATATGCAAGATCCGGCTACCCGAACGTATCTCTAGTGGCACTCACGCAACATGGGCTCCAACAAAGGCTCTTAAGTAAGCTTGTTCCAGCGGTGAACCATATTTCTACATTTCACAATTCGCTCTCGTCGCAAATATCTGAAGTTCAAACCGCTGCCGTGCCCTGAACGTTAACATTCAGTAAAAAATAATGACGATTACTTGCTGAAACCGTATCAGCGAAGGCAAGGGCTTCAGGAGCCGGAAAAACCATGAGCGACAAAACAACTCTAGACAGAAACTTTAATCATCCCGGCTATTGGCCGTCTCAGTGGCCTGTCGAGTGCGGCGGAAACCGTAGACAAAAAGCTGCTGTGGGACGACTTGACGCATCAGAGAATCATCCGTCTGTAACCACTATTACTAATAACAGATGGAATGTCATGGCTGTTCAGCGCGACCCTGGAGAGTGGTACGTCGGCGGGACAATGCCAGCGTTCTCTGGCCCGCCTCCATATGGATGGGTTAAGAGAATCAACCCGATTTCATTAGAAACAATTGCCGAGTCACCTCAACTTCCATGTGGGGATCATGTTTGGTGCGGAGCGATCTTGGTTCATGCCAATGGCTCGATAATGTCCGTCAACGGTTCCTTCATGCATAGGTTAGACCCCCAAGACTTATCTATTATCTGCGAGAGGGAACTCCCAATTAGCCGTGCCCACAACGGCCTCCTCTCCTTGTCCGACGGAACGCTAGTGACTAAGGACCTCCGCTTGGAATCACAAGGGGGAACTACTCTCACATTTCTGGAACCAGAGAGACTTACAGTTTTACAAACACTGGTGCTCCCTGAGGGCTCCATGGGTCGAATTGCCGCTGACTACAGTGACGGTATTGAGTCAATATTTGTACCTGGGACTGAACATATTTGGCAAATAGAAATGGTTGATGGCACTGGAACAATTACTGATTGGAAAGCACAATATCGGACTTCGAAATCCGATGTTGGCTTAGCCTGGGACTCATGCATCTCAGAGAGCCATCTTTGGCTCATGGACTGTGGCGATATTAACGCAGTTCGAGCGATCCATAACACCCTTCCAAATGGCCGTTTCGAAGGGCCGGAAGGACGCAAGCAACTTTCGTGGCAACTTCCAGCGCCTTGGAATGGCGCTCAACGTCTCTTACGCGTAGATCAAAAAACTGGACATATCGACAGCATCGAGCCATTTGGACATCCGGGCGGCGGTATTATAGCTCCGCCTGTGAATGTCCCTGAGCATCAATTGGTCATAGCGTGGGATTCTATTAACGGAGGCCTCTCTGGAATTTCAACTGCTGGCACGCTAGAGCCTTCATGGCACCTTGATGTACGGCCAACTATGCAACCAGTTATCTACCCAGAATCAGGAGAACTCGTAATTAACGACTTCACATCACACCAATCAGACGATTTGATAGTCGTAGATATCGAAAGCGGCGAGCTAGTTTCACGAGTAGCGACGGGATCACGAATTGCAAACGGAATGTTTCTTTCACCCGGAGAAAACCGAGATGTTTACTATTGCAGCACCCTAAGTTTTGCGAGGGTCAGTTGGGCATAATGATTAGCAAAGACTCTACGGTTACCGAAGATTTCGTAACTCGCCTCTAATAGATGTTAGATTTAAGTCATGGAGCAAATGCAGGAAGCCATCGAGGCAGTTCTAGGTAAAATTGATTTTGATCCCGAAGAACTACAAAAAAAATATTTAGCCGAGCGCGATAAACGCCTCCGCACTGACGCTAACGAACAGTACGTTGAGGTAACAGGTGATTTCTCCAACTATGTGGATGATCCTTATGTCGAAAGCCAGGATCGGGCACCACTGTTTGATGAAGTCGAGATAGCGGTAATAGGTGGTGGCTTCGGTGGCTTGCTAATGGGCGGTCGACTAAAAGAAGCCGGATTTTCAGATGTACGAGTAATCGAAAAAGGTGGTGACTTTGGCGGAACTTGGTACTGGAATCGTTACCCAGGTGCTATGTGCGACGTCGAATCCTATTGCTATTTACCCATGCTCGAAGAGCTCAGCTACATACCTAAAAACAAGTACTCTTTTGCTCCCGAAATCATGGAACATACGCAAAATATTGCACACCATTACGGCCTTTATGACAATGCATGCTTGAGCACATCCGTTACTGCCCTAACCTGGAATGACACGGATAAGCGTTGGCTTATCGAAACAGATCGCGGCGATCGCATGACCGCTCAATTTGTAGCAATGGCAAACGGGCCGTTAAACCGACCGAAATTACCTGGCATTACAGGGATTAATGACTTCAAAGGCCACACGTTCCACACAAGCCGATGGGACTATGAATACACCGGCGGATCTAACGCTGGAGATCTTTCTAATTTGAAAGACAAGAAAGTTGGAATAATCGGGACCGGGGCAACTGCGGTACAATGCATCCCGCATTTAGGCGCATCTGCACAGGAACTTTACGTATTTCAACGAACTCCATCCTCAGTAGATGTAAGGAATAATAGGGAAACCGATCCGGAGTGGGCAGGCTCGCTCGAAGCAGGTTGGCAAGAGCGAAGAATGGAAAACTTCAACGTGCTCGTAAGCGGCGGTGATCAAGATGAAGATCTCGTCGCAGACGGTTGGACCGACATTTTTCGTAACCTAACTGGCACAGCAGCCAAGCTTGCTTCCCGAAAACTTGGTCGTAGGCTCGTCGGAAGGGAAAAAGGTCATTTAATGAAGATGGCCGATTATCAAAAAATGAATACGGTGAGAGATCGTGTCGACGGCATCGTCCAAGACCCTGCTACCGCAGAGGCCCTTAAACCTTGGTACCGGCAGTTTTGTAAACGGCCTTGCTTCCATGACGAGTACCTCCCCACCTTCAATAGAGAGAATGTGACGTTAGTGGACACCCAAGGAGTTGGAGTCCAAGAAATCACTTCGGCGGGCGTTATAGCCAACGGAAAAGAATACGAGCTCGACTGTTTAATATTTGCAACGGGGTTTGAGGTAGGTACAAGCTACACCCGTCGTGCAGGCTATGAGATAGTCGGTCGAAATGGTAACACTCTGGGCGACAAGTGGGCGCCAGGGTTACGCACTCTCCATGGAATGCAAACAAATGACTTCCCAAATTGTTTTTTCTTGGGATTCACCCAAACAGCCGTAACCGTAAATGTTCCGCAGGCCTTAAACGAACAAGCTAAACACATTACATACATGATCGATCAAGTTCGCAGCCAAGGCGGCACTACCATTGAAGCAACCAGCGAAGGAGAACAAGGCTGGGTTGATGAAATGGTTGACAAAGCAATGCTTGGAGATCGTTTCAGAGCTGAGTGCACGCCGGGTTATTATAACAACGAAGGGAAAACCGGCAATACAAACGGATTCTTCACAGGCTCATATGGTGGCGGACCACTGCGGTTTCACCGAATTCTCGCCGATTGGCGGGAAAATGGAAAGATGGAAGGCACTGAAATCAGCTAGCTAGCACTTAGTTTCGTTAGCCGATTTGGATATTTATGCACCTAACATCCCATATCCGAACATGTAACAAAACCCCATAACAACACTTAGCAGTGCAAAACAAACTCCGAAAGCGGTATAAGTTTTCTTAGATCGACCGGCTTGCAGCATTCCGTAAGATGCACTGAACGCCAATAACGCATTGGCGCACATCAATCCAAGAATCCAAGCTAATAGAGCCATGATCCCGGTTGTGGTACCACCTATTGAAGAAGATGCCGCCAATAGGGCTACTTGTGTTGGGCTCTCAACCCCAACACCGTGGACCATACCGATGATTACCGCTCCCCGACCTTCGGATTTGTCGTTTGCATGCCTGAATTTATCTGGAAACCGGCTTGTCGACCTTTCATGAAGACCGCCTCTGCCTTTGCGGAAACTTAATTTTTCAATGCTCCCAGCAACTGAAGTCGCTACAAGCGTGGCTCGGCTTCTAATCACGAAGTCATTACGACATCGGGCCAAGTCGCGAAATACGAAAACTCCTAGAATCACCAACGTGACACCGACAAATTTCGTAAACAAAATTTCTAAGCTTTGAGGTAGCGCTAAGCCAAAGGTAATAACAGCGACTCCCAAGCCGAAAACTACTAAAGCGTGCCCCATAACATAAAAAAGAGAAAGCTTTAGCCCTTCATCTCGAGACCGTTTACGACTATTTAAGGTACTGAGAGCTGCGATATGGTCTATATCAAGACCATGCCTAAGGCCCAGAAGTAGAGACGCGCTTAATAAGGTGATGTTCAATGCCGCTCCGTCAAGTTCTCAAACATTTCTTATGACGATTACTACCTGCACGATGACCTCGTTCTAATTTATCGTTACAGGGACTGAATGATGCCTAATCACCGAAGACGGACAATCTCCGAGACCTCAGCAATCTAACTTCGGGCCATTAGCACTAACTATGGACAGTGAATCGTCAGTTACCGGACGAAACGAAATACAAAGATAATCTGCGGTTCATAACCAAATACTACGACCCGAATCCAGCATCAGTCAGCCACTGAAATTCAATCAGGCGGATAGACACCCATGTCTCGACCTTTTTGGGTCTGCCAAAAAATCTGGGAGATATCATCAATGTAAGAAAGAAGCTGATCGACAGTCTCGTGATCCACCGTCTTTTTAACTTCTCCAGCTTGATGTACGGCCTTCCAGAACAGCTCATGCAATTGCGGAAAAGCTTCGAAGTGGGCTGGAGCAAAGAAATCGGCCCAGAGAACCATCAAATGATGCTTAACATCCTCTGCACGTTGCTCTTTAACAATCACACACCGCTGTCGAAAATGGATGTCTTCTGAGGCGTGATATTTTTCTAACGTTTTTTTGCACGAAAGCGCTTCAATGCGAGCCTGCGCTGGGTCATACACACCGCAATAGAGATCGCAGTGAGCATAAGCACTTTCTGCATTAACGAAAAATTTTGACAGCATAATTAGTATCCTTGTTTCTGTGTATATTTAACTCGTGTGGCTCTATGATCTAAAGCATTTTTGGTAATGGAAGGCTCCGGTCGACTTAGTCGAATATGGCTTTTTCGGCGCTTTCTGGTTACTGGGCAATCCATGAGCCCGACGTTCAACAACGGCGATGGAGTTATCGCCATACGATCTCGGCGCGCCATTGTTGGACAAGTACGAGTAGCCCGCAACCCAAATAAAGATTCTATGTGGCTCTTGAAACGAGTTTCAGCAGTCGGACAAGATGGAATGATGTCTCTATCTTCAGATAGCAATGACTCATCTGTAGTTGACTCAAGAACTTTCGGTCGGGTGCTAGTTCGAGGAAGCTTCAGAGTATTTCTCCATCTACCAGCTAACGGTAAGCCTAAGTTTGTCATCCTGGGACCACGGCCGAATCTTCATTAACTCGGTTCCGGATTAAATAATCAAAGGCACCAAGAGCAGCAGTCGAGCCAGCACCCATGGCTATTATGATTTGCTTAAACGGCTCAGTCGTGCAATCGCCTGCAGCAAAGACACCAGGAAGCGATGTACTACCACGCACATCTACAACTATTTCACCTCGTTCAGACAGTTCAACAGTATTTTCTAACCATTCTGTATTTGGAATCAAGCCGATTTGAACAAAAATGCCGTCTAACTCGACACTCATGGACTTACCGCTATCCCTGGCCTCATAACTTAGACCCGTTACAGAAGCGCCGTTACCCACGATCGATGTTGTGGCTGCGTTAACGACGACGGCAACATTATCTCGTCTCTCCAAGGCGTCTTGAAGAACAGCATCTGCCAAAAGCTGAGGCGCGTACTCAATGACCGTTACGTGACTGGCGAGACCCGCAAGATCAATTGCAGCTTCTACTCCACTATTGCCGCCACCGATCACGGCTACCTTTTTGCCTTTAAAAAGAGGCCCGTCGCAATGAGGACAGAATGCTACTCCCTTATTCAAATAGTCTTGTTCACCTGGCACATCCAGCAATCGCCATCTAGCACCAGTGCTCAAAATTACTGAACGCGCTGTGATCTGAGCCCCTGATTCAAATATGACGGTGTGTAAGCCACCCGCATCCGGCGAAGGTTGAAGGGTTGATACCGTTTGGGAGGTCAAAAGCTCTATGTCACTAGTCCGCAGATGCGTTTCTAAATCTGCTGCGAGCCGAGGGCCCTCTGTGTAAGGAACAGAAACAAAGTTTTCTATACCAAGGGTATCGAGAAGCTGTCCGCCTAGCCGATCAGTGGCTATCACAGTACGGAGCCCTTTACGCGAAGTGTACAAACCAGCAGCTGCGCCAGCCGGACCCCCGCCGATAATCGCCACATCATATGGCTTCAATTCAGAAATACGGTTATTAGATTCCTCAAGCGAGGAGGAGTCAAGTCTCCCCAAGATATTCTCAATAGACATCGAGCCATATTCAAACAACTCGCCATTTAGATGAATCGCAGGCACTGATCCGATTTCACGCAGAACGGCTTCGTCGGTAAACAGACCACCGTCGACAGTCGTATGCGTGATCTTAGGATTTAGAACTGCCATAATGTTTAACGCTTGAACCACATCCGGGCATTTCTGACATGAAAGCGAAACAAAAGTCTCAAAATGGCAATCAGTATCTATCTTCAATATCGCTTCATGCGTTGATGAACTGATAACCGGAGGGTGACCACCAACTTGCAATACTGCCAAAACGAAAGACGTAAACTCATGGCCTAAGGGAATCGCAGCAAAAGCAACACCAACAGTTGAATCAAGGCGCTCAACGCGAAAGCTCGGGACTCTTCCCTCTGAGGAACCTGTTTCAAAATGCAGTTTCCCCGAAAGAGCCGAGACTTCCGTCAAGAAAGACCGGAGTCGGAATGAATCCTCGGAATCGTCTAGAGAGGCCACGAAGACAACCTCAAAGACAAGCTTTTCTAAATGTGCTTCTAACGAATCAAGAAGGTGCCGCTCTAACACGTTTTCACCGTTTTATATTTTTCCACTTAAATCGAACGATGGAGCTAATGTCTCTTCTCCTTCGTCCCAGTTAGCTGGACAAACTTCGTTAGGGTGGTCTCGCACGTATTGAGCAGCCTTAACCTTACGAAGTAACTCAGTTGCGTTACGGCCGATGCCATCAGCAGACATTTCTATAACCTGTATTACTCCGTCAGGGTCAATTACGAATGTCGCACGATCTGCCAGGCCATCCTCTTCAATCATTACGTCAAAAGAGCGACAAAGGGCTCCAGTTGGGTCTCCCATCATTGGGAAAGCTACTTTCCCAACTTTGTCGGAAGATCCGTGCCAAGCCTTATGAGTGTGATGCGTATCCGTTGAGACCGAATAGATCTCAACACCCATTGACTTGAATTGATTATATCTCTCTGCTAAATCTTCTAGCTCTGTTGGGCACACGAAAGTAAAGTCGGCTGGGTAGAAAAACAAGACAGACCAATTATTTACAAGATTCTCCTGAGAGATATCTACAAATTCATTTTCATAAAATGCTTTCGCTGTGAACGGTTGAACAGTAGAACCAATGAGTGACATCAAAGTGCCTTTCTTGTACTTTTTTTTCTGCCAGGTGTTACAGAAATCTTGAAAACATGAATAGGAGTGCCATACATAATTAGTTAGGCAACCTAATCTTTATCGGACTTTCGCAATGATATCGAATCTCCAACTTTTAACCTATCGCCGGATCATGAACTTGCGAACAATAATATTGATAGGGCAGGCAATTCAAAGAGAGGGCGCGAACAAATGCCAATTGGAAAGCAATATTGACGATGAGGCCAGCACTCCAATTCTCTACTTCCTTGACAGCAGCACAAAATTAGCGGCAGTCCCTGCAACAATGAGAAAGTAATCAGGTTTTAGCTTTCTGGGGACCACCAGTCTCAAAACCTTTCAGAAACATGTATTGAAATTAATGTGAATTCCCCGCACCATATATACATGCTGAAACTTTGCTAAACCTCGACTACGAAGGTGGTATGTCATGTCAAGCCCGAGCAAGTTGTGTCAAACCGATCCTGGGGATGAAATCGTCTGTCGAGATAGAAGGCACTCTCTTTCGCTATAAAAGTTCATTCTCTTGAAATATCAAGTATTGCTTTTAGAGCACCGGTTATTTGGTCACACACATGCTCGTCAAGAGCGATAATGGATTCGTGACTGTACGAGCTGTTTTCGAAAATGACACCTACTGCTATCTAGATTGCACCTCGCTACCTAACTCATGCGACATTGTATTTTCTAATGGCGCCGCTGCTGAAGCCGCAGGCTACATGCCTTGCATTGACTGCCGACCTCCGTTATGTGGTGAAGCCTTCATCATCCACAGTGCTCCCCCTTCAGTCTCAACTGCGCTTAGTCTGATTAGAGAAGGATTTCTCCACACTCAATCGGAGGAAAGGCTCGCTATTCGAGTTGGAGTAAGCCGCTCGCAGTTGAGTCGCTTAATGATGCAACATCTAGGGGCAAGCCCAATTCAAATCGCTCGTTTCCGGCAGACTCAATTCGTTCGCCAGCTCACAACAGAAACCTCTCTTGATGGACAAGCTGTCGCTCGCGCAGCGGGACTTACCGGGCAACATTTAGATCGACTCGCTATCAAGGCGTGGGGGCACCCTATCAACGATTCAAAACCGAACCCGACATCGCGTAGTTTGAATTCTTCAATCAAGCTATTACTCAAATATGTCCGGCCCTATTCCTTCAACCAGCTGTTACAGCATTTACGTTCGCGGGTAACGCCCGGTATCGAAGAAGTTACGGATAGTGGTTCATATCGCAGAGTAGTGAGCCATAAAGGAAAAGCGCGAATCATCGAAGTAAGCGACGCCAACGATGAGCAACACCTTGCCGTGCAAGTCCATTCAGCAAGCTACGACAACCTTATTGACGATATGGAACGGTTACGCACCCTTCTTGCTATCGACGAAGACCCCAACCCAACAGTGACCCATCTATTAAACGACCATCTCGTTGGTAGATCAGTTGCGAAGCAGCCTTGGTTGCGCGTTCCTCGTTGCTGGGACCCTTTTGAAACATCAGTTCGAATAATCGTTGGACAACAAATTTCAGTAGCGGCGGCCACGACCATCGCAGGCAGAATCGCTCATACACTCGGAGCGGAGGTATCCCCCGGCGGCCCGCTTAACCGAGTCTTTCCGCCCGCCGCTGTACTCGCTGAAGCTAATCTCAAAGGATTCGGCTTGACTGACAAACGGGCAATGACCTTACGGCACTTCGCCACAGCGGTAGCTGACGGTAGCCTGGACCTTAGGCTTACCGGTGCAATCGAGGAAGTTATCTCACGGTGGTGCACCCTTCCAGGCATAGGACCCTGGACCGCCCACATGGCCGCAATGCGAGTACTTCGCCACAATGACGCGATGCCTTCGTCTGATTTAGGCATACGGCGTAACGCGAGCAGACTTCTGGGAAGCTCAATTAGCAGCAAAGAGTTAGATGATCGCTCAGGCTCATGGCGACCGTTTAGGTCATGGGCGATGCAACACCTTTGGGAGCAGTAATTATCCTTGCCATTGAGCGGCACCAAGTTGCTACCATCTGCTCAATTCCAGATGTAGCTACCGGCCAACAAGTAACAAATAGGCTACTTGTAATCATTAGACAATTAACGATTCAACAACGAGCCGCCCTTCGGGGCGGTCTATTGTCGTTTGCAGCCCTGGGACAATCAACCCCCGTCGACGTCATTACCCTTAGGCGCATAGTTTCCAGTCTTCGACGCAGCATCACACCGATCGCGAAGGGCGAGGCGGAGGTCGCGACGGAGGTCGTCGAGGCGGTCGCGGAGGTCGAGGCTATAGAGGCGATCGAGGAGGTCCAGTTCGATGCGATCGAGGAATTCGCAGTCGGCTTCGCTAGGACCGTCAGACGCATGCAGCCCTGGCGCACCGTTTTTTACAAGGCTTTCGACCTGAACGTCATCATCTGAACCGCATCCAGTAATAGTGAACATAGATGTGACCAAAAGGGTCATAGCCAAAAAGGTTCGCTTCACATCGGTAAAGCTATCCGCTCCTATCTACAACGCAGATAAAAAGTGCTTTAAGTCAGCCCTGGGACAATCAATTTTTAGCGCTGCCGAGGGGTCGTCGAAGTCGTCAATTTCGTCGTCGATGCGGAGGTCCTTGTCGCTGCCGAGGCCATCTACGAAAGTCCAGGTAGCTTGGCTGATTAATACCTTGACACACCCGCTCTTGTCTGCACGACGCTAGAGCGGGTGTGTTAAAATTTTCATTGGGAATCTATCCCTTCAGTGCAGGATTCGATTTAGTTTCGAGATTAAGAAGAGCCCAACATGCCTAAGGCTTGCGTATTAGGACGCTAAAAATTACTGACCTGAATGCTATGAGTCCACATCTGGAAGCTTTAGAAAAACAGTAACTGATAATAGAGGCAGCTACTTAGTTCGAGGAGGCAAACAGCACTACACAGTGGGGAGCCTGAACCCAGTGGCAGTAGTCTTGGAATTTCCAAATAGTGACGCTGCGATTAGTTGGAAAAATTCTTGTGGCTACGAAAATATTTTAAGCTTCAGACCTGACAACTCTGAAGGCCCTCTAACTATCTGCGACGGCGTCGAGCTTTGAAAATCTAATTGACCTAGCGAACAATCTAGAGAGCAACTACCGAAACATTTTCGAGAACTCCTGAACTTCAGGGCACTCTCAAGGCAATACTGTCAGAATACCTATATGTCGGACTCCATGAACACGATTGACGGCCTACTACGAAGCGCTGCTCTAGAGCGAAACAACGAAGTTGCTTTAGCTGACGCCCCCAACCGTGCTGATTTTTTTGAGGGAAATAGCCAGCAGTGGACATGGAGCGAAGTCAATTCAATTGTTCAATCATTAGCTACTCAACTCCACAATCGTGGTGTTAGGGCTGGCAGCTCGATTGGCATTCAGCTTCCCAATGTTTGTGAACTCGTTTTCACCATCCTTGCATGCATCAGGATTGGCGCTGTTGCCGTTCCTTTTCCAATTCAACATCGAAATCATGAGCTGCGCTCAGGATTATCATCTGCTCAAATTCAGCTGTTCGTTACTGCTAACCGTTCTGACAGAACCGACCAAGTCAAGACGGTGGCAGCACTCCTTGCAGAATTCGAAAATATTAAACTCGCAACATTCGGCGCGGATGCAGGAGAAGCTAATCTTCATCTGACTCCGGAGCCAGCAGAAGACAAAGCTTACGATCATGCTTCGTCAGACGATATTGCGACTATCTGTTGGACGTCCGGAACGACCGGCGTACCAAAAGGGGTGCCACGCACTCACTCCATGTGGCTAGCGTCAAGCAGAGTCCAAGTAGACGAACTAGCCATTTCCTCTAGTGATAATATCTTGTGTCCATTTCCCGTAGTCAATATGGCTGGCATAGGGGGAATGCTTATGCCCTGGTTGACTGTCGGAGCATCGTTATTTCTGCACCAGCCATTAGATCTCACAGTTTTTTTAAAGCAGATCGAAACTGAGGGAATCACCTACACAGTAGCGCCCCCACCGCTCCTAAATATGCTACTCAGGAACGAAGAATTACTTAACTCTGTTGACTTATCTAGCATCCGAGTAATTTCTTCTGGGTCTGCGCCTTTAGATCCGTGGATGGTAAAAGGTTGGCAGGATCGCAACATAGAAATCGTAAATGTCTTTGGCTCTAACGAAGGCGCTGCGCTTCTTTCTACAATGCGATCGGTACCGGATCCCGAAGAGCGGGCTCGGTTTTTTCCACAACCGAACCGACAAGGTATTTCTATACGAATCGTTGACTTTGACACAGAACAAGAAATCGCTGAGTCTGGACGCCCTGGTGAGTTGCGATTCGCGGGCCCCACAGTATTCTCTGGCTACCTACAATCATCTGGTGATGAATTTGATACCAATGGCTACTATAAAACTGGCGACATTTTCCAGTGGGCTGATACTAATACCTCAAGTAGGCTCCTTCAGTTCGTTGATCGAGCGAAAGACATCATTATTCGCGGAGGAATGAACATTTCGGCTGCTGAGGTTGAATCATTAATAGCTTCACATCAAGATGTTCTTGAGTGCGCAGTTGTATCTTTCCCTGATCCTGATTTGGGAGAAAAGGTTGGAGTGTTCGTTGTACCTATTAAAGGCACAAGCCCACGCTTGCCTGAGCTTGTTGATTTTTTGAAGTCACTTGAAATAGCTAGTTACAAGCTTCCCGAGCGCCTTGAAATAGTTGATGCCCTTCCAAGAAATGCAGTCGGAAAAGTTACAAAATCAGATTTGAGAGAGATGTGGCGCACTTAGGAAAGCATCGACCTTTGGAGTGCTGTGGCGCATCGAGCACATGACGCTTTCTTGCGTGGGAGGCTCATTTCAGACTGCCAACCCAGCACGCCTAGCTACCGAACACTGCAGATGGCGACCACCAAGAACAGGAACACGAA
>PCCJ01000036.1 GCA_002731665.1 Actinomycetota bacterium
ATTGGATTCCATTGCTGGTTCAAAGCTAAAAGCTTTTGCAGTCAATAATCTTAAAGCTCTCCAGACCGGATGCCTCTTAGTCACCCATGACTCTGACTTCGTCGTGGAAATTGCCGATAGAGTGTACGTTTTGGAGTCAGGCATCGTAACTGAGTTCGGTCAGCCCGACGATTTGCGCGCCAAGCCGAACACCCCCTATATAGCCAACTTCGCCGGTACCAATTCTTATAATGGTGTACTTCGCAATGGTCAACTTGTAATAAACACTGCTTTTCAGTTGCAGGTTGCAGACTTATCGACATCAGGCCCCGTGAACGTATCTATTAACCCACGATCGATTTCACTGCATAGAAACACGAGCCACGGAAGCCCTCGCAATAATCTGCCCGTCGTAATTGACAGCGTTGAATCTCTGGGTGACATAACTCGTATCGTGACTGCTGACCCCACACCACTTGTGATCGATATAACAACTATCTCTGCCAATGAACTCAATGTTAGACAAGGTGAACATTTGTGGGCAACGATAAAAGCTACAGAAATTAATGTCGAACCTCTAGAGCTATGACTAGCAACAAACACTCGAACGTCCAACGAAGCATTCCAAAGCTTTCCTACCCACCAGATTTACCGATCACTGCAGAACGAGCGCGCATAGTCGAAGCGATTAGAACTAACCAAGTATTAATTATCGCGGGGGCTACTGGATCAGGTAAGAGCACCCAACTTCCTAAATTCTGCTTGGAAGCAGGCCAAGGTAAGACTGCGATGATCGGCCACACACAGCCGAGGCGCATCGCCGCGAGAAGTGTTGCCGACCGAATCGCTAGCGAGCTCGAACAGCCCCTTGGTCAGACCGTTGGTTACCAAGTTCGATTCAACCAAACCAGCTCGCAGGCGACAGCTATTAAAGTGATGACTGATGGAATTCTACTGGCCGAAATTAACAGAGACCCTCAGCTAAGTTCCTATGACACGGTCATCCTAGACGAAGCACATGAGCGAAGTCTTAACATTGATTTTCTGATCGGCTATCTAAGGCGACTGTTACCCATACGCCCTGACCTGAAGCTAATTATCACTTCGGCAACTATCGACACGGCCCAGTTTGCAAAACACTTTGACGCAGCTCCAGTCATCAGCGTTGAGGGTCGTTCCTATCCAGTTGAGATCAGATTCCTGAATGAACCAAAAAATGATTCGGTCACCGAAGCAACGGATGCTGCTATAGGCTTGTTGCGAGAAAGCCCAGGCGATGTCTTAGTTTTCTGTTCCGGAGATCGCGAAATTAATGAAGTAACAGCTGCAATCGAGGACAAAAAAATACCTCAGTTGGAGGTGTTGCAACTTGCAGCGAGATTAAGTGACCGTCAACAGAAACGTATTTTTCAGGAGCACACGACACGAAGAATTATTGTCTCCACGAACGTCGCAGAAACGTCGTTAACAGTTCCAGGTGTTACTTCAGTTGTTGATTTGGGCACTGCACGAATTTCTCGTTACAACAGTAGAACTAAGGTACAACGCCTCCCGATCGAGCCCATTTCACAATCTGCTGCTGCTCAGCGTTCTGGCCGCTGTGGCCGTTTGGCCCCTGGTATTTGCGTACGAATCTATAGCGAAGAAGACTTTCTTAGTCGGCCGTACGCCACGGAACCAGAAATCCAGCGCACCAATTTAGCTTCCGTGATCCTAACGATGCTTTCAAGGTCTTTAGGTGATATCAAGAACTTTCCATTTATCGATGCTCCCGACGATCGTTCTATTTCGGCTGGTTTTGCATTACTTGAGGAGATAGAAGCTATAAAGTATCGCCCCAAAGCTAAAGGGTTTGAAATAACCAAACTAGGGCAGAGTATCTCACGGCTCCCCATAGACCCACGGCTCGCTCGAAGCGTCATTGCGGCCAGCGATCAAGGCTGTTTGCCTGAGATGTTGATTATTGCATCGGCATTGTCGATTCAAGATCCACGACTTCGCCCTTTAGGCTCGGAGAAGCTAGCTGATGTAGCACACTCGGTTTACGGCGATGGGAATAGCGATCTATCTTCGATCCTCGAACTGTGGCATGACCTAAAAGGTAAGCAATCGGAACTAACATCGTCAGCGTTTAAAAGATTTTGTGAAGCTAATTTCATCCATCACCAACGCTATAGAGAGTGGATCGATATTCATCGACAGCTTCTGCGTTCCACCAAGAAGCTAAGCGCAACCACGAGTAACGACTCAGATATCTCAGAAAGACTTAGTCGTTCATTGCTCACAGGGTTCCTTTCCCAAATAGGGAAATATGTCCCTGAGAAGAAACATTATAAAGGGGCTCGAGGTCTCGTTTTTAATATCTCACCCGGATCCGTTATCTCTCGTTCCGAAAACCCGTGGGTTATGGCTTGTGAACTTTCCGAGACCAACAAAACATGGGCACGGCAAGTAGCCCCAATCAAGCCAGAATGGTTAGAAGAACTAGGCCGTAATTTTCTCAAGTCCAGTTTTGTCGATGCCTGGTGGGATAGTGGTTCAGCAAAAGCCATGACAATGGAATCAAAGACACTATTTGGCTTAGAGGTAGTATCAAGACGCGTCGTTCCATTAAAGAATCATGATGCGTCCGAAGCAAGAATCTGGTTTATCCAACACGCACTAATCGAGGGTGACTGGTTTGACCGCTACCCATTTAGAGATCACAACAAAGAAATCGCCGAGCAAGCAAAGACGCTGGAGGCACAGCAGCGAGCCTCCACTATTTTTTGGAGCGATTCTCAGTTACATGATTTTTTTGATCGCCACCTTGGGAATGAAATCTACTCCGCTGCCGATTTTTCTAAGTGGTGGCGAAAGGTTCGTGTGACCCAACCAGGTCTTCTGAACCTTAGTTTAAGCGAAGTCGCAGACATTTCTTATGCCGATGACTTAGCATTTCCAGCACTTTGGCGTTACGGAGAGATGTCCTTCAATCTTGTCTACGAGTATTCTCCAGGTTCAGCAAGCGACGGCATGATAATAGAAATACCTCTTTCAGCTATTAAGAGAATAGATGCATCCGCTTTTGAATGGTTAGTTCCAGGATACCGTCAACAGCTATTCCACGAGATCTTAAAAAAAATACCGAAGCAAACTAGACGAAAATTAGGCCCCTTAAGTGACTTAGCGAAACTGCTCAAAGATGAACTTGAACCCACTGATACCGACGTTATTGAGTCGGTGAAAGACGCTGTCAGAAAACTCTACGGAATCGAAATTCCGGATGTCGATGGTCATCGCTCAGCCATTCCATCCTATCTTCGACCTGTCTACCGTATTTTTGATTCAAGTCATTCTGTTGTCAGTGAAGGCAGAGAGTTATCGGAAATCTTAGGGGTCCTGGAAACCCGCTTCGCTGAGGAGCTCAAAGCTACTACTCACCCGATAGAAGAAGTCGATCTTTCGGAATTTCCGGTCAACGGAATTCCTGGAAAAATTAAGGTTTCCGAACAGTCAACTGCCGAATGGGCATTCCCTTCTCTAACAACAGACGGTACTTCTGTAAGCTTGCGCCTGCTCCCTAACAGAACTGATCAATCCGCCAATATGTGGCGAGCGACAGTAGCGCTCTTAAATAAGTTTGTTCCTTCCGAAGCTCGTCAGATAAGACCACTGATCACTTCGCATCTACAACTTGCGATACAGCAATGTGGCTATGAATCAACAGCACAGTGGTACCACGACAACGCCACAGCACTAATGGACAATCTCATTTCTGGTCTCGGTGGCCCAGCATGGACATACGATGCATGGACTGACCTTCGCTCCGTTGTGCTATCTGAATTTCCTAAACAAATCTTGGAAGTATGCAACGCAAGCGCAGCCTTGCTTACTGCCTCAACATCAATCCGAAAGCGACTTCGCATTGACCCGACAACGTGTGGCCATATTGCAGAAGTCGATATAAACAAACAGCTAGATGGACTCATCTACCCTGGGTTTGTTCAAGCGATGCATACCGAACGACTGCCTGATGTGGCTCGCTACATGCAGGCTATAACTATTCGAATAGATCAATTAGGATCCAAGCCAGCGCGCGACAATCGGCTAATAGTTAAGTGTCGATCAATCGAAAAAGACTATGAAATTCTGGCTAATCGTTATCCAGCCTCAGAAGAGATAACCGAACTGGCCTGGACTCTCCAAGAACTACGTGTGGCACTTTTCGCCCAACAAACCGGTGCTGTCGGCAATCCAAGTGAAAAAAAGATTCAAGAAAAACTTGGGCAGATCATAAGAGAAGGACCCCAGCGTTAAGGGCTAACCTGTGGAAATGCATATTGAGAACTTATTTTCTGTTGATGGCAAAGTAGCTCTAGTTACCGGCGGCAGCAGAGGAATTGGATACATGATCGCTGATGGTTTAATTCGAAATGGAGTGCGCGTTTACATCACTTCGAGAAAGGCTAAAGATTGCGATTTGGCGGCCCAGAAATTACGAGAATTTGGAGACTGCATCTCAATTCCAGCCGATGTTTCATCCGCCGAAGGAATTCTGTCTCTGACTAGTCAGCTGAGAGAAGAAGAATCAAAGTTAGATATCTTAGTTAATAATGCCGGCGCCGCTTGGGGGGCGCCGTTGGGAGAATTTCCCGATGCAGGTTTTGAAAAAGTTATGGACATAAACGTCAAGGCCCCTTTTATGCTCACACAGGAACTTCTCCCTGAATTGCGTTCAGCTGCTACTGCAGAAGACCCAGCTCGAGTCATCATGATCGGGTCCGTCGATGGATTGCGCGTGCCTTTCGGCGATAACTACTCATACTCAGCATCAAAAGCAGGTGTTCATATGATGGCACGGCACATGGCTCATCATTTAGTTAAAGAGAACATCAACATCAACACCATCGCTCCCGGACCATTTGAGTCAAAGATGATGAGCTACATGCTCGATAACCCTAAACGAAGAGCTGGGGTAGTTGCCTCTACCCCTCAAGGGAGAATCGGAACGCCCGAAGACATAACAGGAGCTGTGATTTTCTTGGCAAGTCGCGCGTCAGCTTGGCTCACGGGGATAACCCTCCCGGTAGATGGGGGGATTTCAACGCATGGCTGAAATTCTCAAGGTTATGACTGTCTCTGGTAGTCTCCGAAAAAAATCAGTTCATAGTGCCCTAGCGCAACATCTGACTAAATCCACTTATCAGTGTTGTGAATTTCAATCTTTTGAGATTAATACTCTCCCGCTCTTCAATGAAGATTTAGAACAAGATGGATACCCGATTCATGTAGCGAGCTGGCAACAAAGTTGTCGCGAAGTCGATGCAGTTATATTTTTGACGCCAGAATACAACCAAGGCATACCAGGAACTTTGAAGAATGCTGTTGACTGGCTGTCTAGGCCTTACGGCTCAGAACAGTACCGAAAACTTTCCATTGGGGTTGTAAATGGCGTTCCAGGACAGTCGCCGGGGAGATACGCCGCCGCAAACCTGCTGCACTCGTTATCACAACTAAGCGACCGGGTCTTCGAACAGCCTCTGCTACTAACTCAAATTTACGACATTTTTGAAGACACTGAACTAACAAGTACGACAGCAGAACTAATAAAAATGTGGACAATCAATTTTCTGCGTTTCACTGAAACGACGAGAGCTAACGTTTGATCGTAGCCCATCCAACATTTGCGCCTTCACGTAGATCATAAGAAGCTGCGTACCGGTCTACAAAGCCAGGATCACTCGCTCTAGCAACAGGCTCAATGATTCTCATCGCTTTTTGCCAGGCGTTAATCAATTGGTCTTCAGAGTCATAATCAAACCTATCAGCCAACGACTTCTCCTCAGGCCCACCTCTAACCGGTTGGTTAGCTACGAGATGCCGAGCCGTGCTACTTAACCCTTCAATCGGATCTACTACATCTTTATAGCCGAGTTCATAGATAGCTCTATCACTTGACGTCAGTCGGTGATGAGGTGTTCCCCGAAGCGTCAAATGATGCGCTACGCCCGCATATTCCCAGGGAATCTCTACAATCTCGAAAGAGTGCTCGAGAGCTCCGGCAATTATCTCCACCCACTGCCTCAAGGTCGGAGTCCACTCATCACAGACATTGTAAGCATTACCCTCTGAGGCTTTACCGGCGTCAACGGTCGCTAGAAGAGCAGCAGCAGCATTTGGCGCATACGCCGCTGCCTGCACTGTCAACCCGCCGTCCGGCAATACAATAGTTTTTCGCCCATCTAAAACTCGTCTCACTATTTTCCATTCGCGCGGACCCACTTGACCAGGACCATAGATCCACGGATAACGAAGGTGAGACGCCGTCGGGTGTTCAGCAAAAACTGCTCTTTCACTCAATCCTATATTTGCGACTTTTTTATTAACAGCAAAACCTCTGTCCTCATCTACTACTAATCGCCCATTCTCACGGGTCGGCACTCTCATACCCGCAGGCCATAGAGCTGAAGCATCTCCCCAGCCAGAGTACGCAGGAACTCCACCGACACTCACAAACTTACCTGCACGTCCATTGAACAATGAAGCCAACTCTCGAAGCCGCCCATACATAACAACAATCAAATCATACGACTTATTAATTGTCGCCTGGTTGGTTAACTCCATATCAAATGGATCAGTATGAATATGTTCCACTGAATCTGGTATCTCACTAGATTCGTGATTCCCTGTGTGTAGGATCGTGACGTCAAAGTTTCGCGCTAACAGCCCATTGACCACGTATGGCCCCGTAGGCCCGGTACCCCCGACAACTAGTGCTGTTGACATCAACTTCCTTCCTCTCTATTGACTAGACTTTAAACGAAGTTCGACCACAGGATCAGTAAAACATTCTCGTACTAGCTTTCGACAGTCTACGAAATGGAGATAGTTAATGCTTGATATGTGGGGCCTAGAAGTAACCGGAGCATCTAACGACTTGCAGCTCCATCAAGAAGTCGTAGATGGCTATTTATTATTTTCGCCAAACTTGGCCGATACTTTAGAAAAAGTTTCCGTGAGCGAAATGCCAATGACACGGATACTGAAAGCCCAACTTTTTTTGATGGCCTCAACACAAGCGGGCCACGCCGCCGCTTCTGTGACGGCAGAAAGCTTAGATA
>PCCJ01000037.1 GCA_002731665.1 Actinomycetota bacterium
CAACTCCGGCGCCAGAAGGAACAATTATTGTGTCTATCGCTAATTTTTGCGCTACACGCGCAGCGTGAAGAGGGGCAGCTCCGCCAAATGCAATTAGGGTGCCGCCTGTTATATCGCAACCCTGTTCGATTGCGTGTGCTCTGCCGGCGTTAGCCATATTTTCGTCTACTACCTCGGAGACACCAATAGCTGCCGTCCTTGAAGTCAATGATGCAGGGATGGCAATCGTATTATTTAGAGCTGTAGTTGCAGCATCTATGTCCAAGGGTATTTCGCCATTAGCGAAAAAATTAGGCACAATTTTGCCCAGAATAACGTCTGCGTCGGTCACGGTTGCCTCATGGCCGCCGGCCCCGTAGCTAGCAGGTCCGGGCTCTGATCCAGTACTTCTTGGCCCTACAGCTATTCTTCCTAGCTGATCTAGATGTGCGACCGAAGACCCGCCAGCTCCAATCTCAACCATTTCTATTACTGGTAGACGAAGTGGAATACCGCTTCCAGCTAGAAACCTATATTCGCGCGCTACCTCAAATTCACGACTAGTACGTGGTTGCCCATTGTTGATAATACACAATTTGGCTGTGGTGCCGCCCATGTCAAAACTAAGGACGTCCTTTAAATCTAATTCTCTTGCTATTTCCGCTGAGAGCAAAGCGCCTCCAGCAGGGCCACTTTCTACAAGTCGGACAGGGTATTTAAGTGCCTCCTCGACTGTTCCCAGACCTCCTCCTGATTGCATGAGAAACATTTGACAGAGCATTCCTTGCTCTTTTCTTTGAGTATCTAATTGTGTTAGATACTCAGCCATTAATGGTTGTATGTATGCGTTAGCGCACGTCGTGGAAAAGCGCTCATACTCGCGTATTTCTGGACAAACTTGAGACGAAAGAGTAATTGAAACTTCCGGCCATTTTTCTCTAATTAGGTCCGCAGTCTCTTGCTCGTGAGCATCAGACTGATAACTGTGCAGGTAGCCAATTGCGATACTTTCTACACCCGATGACTTGAAGGATTCTATAGCGTCAAGAACGTCTTGGCGATTCAATTTAATTAAAACGTTTCCCTTCGAGTCAAGGCGTTCTCGAATTCCGACGCGCAGATTTCGTGGAACTAATGGCTCAGGTCTGCGCATCGCTAGGTCGTATTGTTCAAATCTATTTTCGTGGGCCATTTCGATTGAATCACGCATGCCATAAGTGGTTAAAAAACCTGTTAGTGCTCCGCGCCTTTCGATCAATGCATTGGTGGCTAGGGTTGTGCCGTGGACGAAGACGTCTATGTCAGCGATATCAATGCCACTTTGGTGGCACAAAGTGGAGATGCCCTGTAATACAGCGCGTGCAGGTTCAGATGGAGTCGTGAGGAGTTTGGTTGTCCAAAGGTTTTCGGTAATTGTTAGGGCTAAGTCAGTGAATGTTCCACCAATGTCCGCTGCGAGCCGGATATCAACCATGGGACTCTACCATACGCGGATAGCCGACTTAAAGATCAATTTTGTCCAAGAGTCGGCTAATCACAATTTTTTGGATCTCTGAGGTTCCTTCATAAATTTGGTATACACGCACGTCTCGATAAATTTTTTCAACTTCATAATCTTCTAAGTATCCATAGCCACCATGAATCTGAATCGCAGCAGAAGCGACTCTTTCTGCCATTTCTGAAGCGAATAGTTTGCTAACTGAGGCTTCATAGGTGCTGTCTAATCCAGCATCGTGCGTTTGTGCTGCATGGAGGTACATCTGGCGAGCGACCTCAATTTGAGTTGCCATTTCTGCAAGTTGAAAACTGATTGCCTGATGCTCAATAATTGCTTTACCAAAGGTCTGACGCTCCTTGCTGTAGCGATGAGCGGCAGCTAATGCTGAGCGAGCTCCACCAACGGATTGCGCTGCGACTCCAATTCTTCCGAGAGACAAGCCACCGAGAGCGACGCTTAGACCGCGTCCGACTTCACCGAGAACGTCGGTCGCAGGTACACGCATGGAATCGAAAGCCACTTGACAAGTATCGTTTGTTCTATGTCCGAGTTTCTTTTCTTTTGAGAGAACCTTGTAACCAGGATTATCTGTTGAGCAGATGAAGGCGGTAATCCCGTTTTTGCCATTCCGTTCATCTGTGCGTGCGATGATGAGAGCAATTTGGGCGGTTGAGCCACCGGTTATAAATGATTTCTGGCCATTCAGTACATACTCGTCTCCATCTCGCACGGCGCGAGTCGTAATCGCACTTGCATCAGATCCGGTGTGGGGCTCTGTTAGATGAATACATCCAAGCCACTCGCCGGAAGTTAGAAGTGGTAAGAGGTTTTCTTTTTGCGTGTCAGTTCCGAATTTCTCAATGGCGACAGCTACTGGAGAGTTGTTTGCGGACATCATGTTGCTGATACCACCATCCGCAGCGGAGATTTCCTCGACAGCTAGAACGTAGCTAACGAAATCTAGTCCTGAGCCTCCGTACTCTTGAGATATAGTCATCCCCATTAGCCCGACTGCGCCCATTTTTCGGTATAGCTCACGAGGCGCTGAACCTGCTTTTTCCCACGCTGGTACATAAGGAGAAATTTCCTTTTTGGCAAAATTTCGAGCATTCAAACGGATAAGTTTCTGTTCTTCAGTCAGCAGCACAACCTTACGTTATTAGACTTAGGTGTTGATGCGCCAACGAAACAACTATCTTGGCTTGTATGCCTAGTGGAAATAATGGACCGAAACTGCCGGCTGGCCTGAGCGGAGCGAACCTAAGGATCGGAGTGATTCGTGCTGGTTGGAATGAAGGGGTAGTTAATCGATTAGCTGATGGTGTAGAGAAAGCTTTAGATCGACTGCAGGTTAAAAACGTTACATGGGTGTCGGTACCTGGTTGCCTGGAGATTCCTCTAGCTGCTCAGCTCCTGGCTCGCTCAGGTGATTTCGATGCAATCGTGGCTATTGGTGCGGTGATACGGGGAGAAACTACTCATTATGAATTGGTGTCAGAAGGTGCCGCCACTGGAGTCCTGCGTGTGCAGCTAGATACTGGTGTGCCCATCGGCTTTGGACTAGTTACGGTTGAGAATGATCAACAGGCTATGGCACGGAGCGAAGGCAACGGAGGCCACAACGTAGGCGACGAAGCTACTGAGGTAGCCGTGCAGATGGCTCTTCTCGTGCGAGATTGGAACCCAAGAGCCTAACAAAGCTATCTAATCGTAGTGTCGTACCTCGAGTTTTGGTTCGGGAAAATTTCACGAAGGGTCTGGACGCATTCGCACAAGCACTTTGGCAACAGCTTCCCGTTCGTCGAGAAGTCGGTAGGCTTCTTGAGCTTCGCTTAGATCGAGAACCTGCCCGATAGGTGGTTTGATGGCACCAGCGGCGATCATCGGCAACAACCGCTGATGAATATTGTCAGGAATGGAGGGGTCATGTGCGACAGCTTCACCCCAGGCTGCACCGACAATCGTGACGTTTCGAAGCAGGAGACGATTCACTTTTACGGTCGGGATGTCCCCAGCGGCAAAACCGACAACTACTAGTCGACCGAACCTCGCAAGCGCTCGTACGCCATCCAAAAATCTGTCTCCGCCAACGGGATCATATGTCATATCAACACCCCGCCCTCCGGTTAGTTCAATTACCTCATCTTTCCATGTATCGCTAACTAATACGATGTGATCAGCCCCAGCATCCAGCGCTATTTCACCCTTTTCCGACGTGGACACTAAGCCAATAACTTGTGAGCAGCCAATGCCTTTAGCAACCTGAATTCCTGAAGTTCCGACGCCACCCGACGCTCCTAAAATTAGAACGCTCTCGCCGGCCTTTAGGTTGCCGCGATCAATCATGCAGAAAACAGCTGTCTGGTAGTTCATAACCAGGGCAGCCCCTTCCTCAAAAGACAGCTGCTCAGGTAGGAGAAAAAGCTCTTCTGGTTTAGCTAGCACTGTCTCAGCTAGACAACCTCTGGTCCATGCCGCTACTCGATCGCCGGGTTTAAAACCGGTCCCACTAGGGGCTGACCTAACAACGCCTGAAGCTTCAATGCCGGGAGTAAAAGGTGGGTCTGGTCTGTACTGGTAGAGGCCTTGGCTCTGCAGTAAGTCTGGGAAGGAGACCCCGCCGCAGACAATATCAACTATGACGCTTTGGCTATCTGGCACGGGTTCGTTTGTTTCAACTACTGCCACGCCCGCTGGGCCGGTTAATGATTGAATCTCTATCGCTCGCATAAAGCAACCTTGCCACACTTAGCGATCTGGTGTTTAGAGATGTCAGTACTTTTCGTTTCGAAGTTGAGTCGTGAGTAATAATAACTTGTTTGAAAAAACGTTCCTCGAACATCTGTGAGTGGCCCCAGTAAAAGTAACCTCTCGGTATATAGCAGAATTTACGAACTGAAATTCTGGATCTACATCCTCTCTAGCTTTCAATCATCAATCACCGTGCTGTCAGTTACGAATCCGTAAACCGAACGTGAAGTTGGAAAACGAGTAAAGTAGATTTAGTAATATAAACGGAAGGGGAGATGATGCGTTATTACTCCTGCGACTCGCACGTAGTCGAAGCAGCTGAAATTTATGATGGGTTAGTGGATAGGTTTGGCTCAAAGGCCCCCTACATATCGAAGGAGTTAGATGGTAAGTCAGGTACCTGGTTGATGCTGCCTGATGGGATGCGCTCCGTTCCAGTTGGTCGTTTAGGTATAGCCGGAGCCTCGCTTGATGATCCAGCCACTCACGAGAGAATAGCGATGGGGTATGATGGCTTCAATCCGGGAGTAATGGATCCTGTTGCGCGTTTAGAAGAACAAAAAACTGACGGCATAGTTGGTGAAGTTATGTACCCAAGTCTCAGTATGTTTACGTTTGCCGTTCCGGACGCAGAAGTTCGCGATGCAGCCTTCCGGCAACACAATGATTGGATTGTTGATTATTGCTCAGTCGACAGAGACCGGTTGATTGGGGTAGGTTGCCTGCCGCTTCCAGATGTGGAGAGAGCGATAGCTGAGATAGACCGGTCGAGTGCAAAGGGCGTTCGAGGTTTTGCTATACCAACCCACATTGACCCGGTTAAGCCCTATTGTCATCCAGACTTTGACCCTTTCTGGGCGCGAGCAGAGGATTATGGACTTCCCTTAACAATGCACATTTTTACAGGGCAAACTTTAGATGGTGGGTTACCAGAGCACTGGGGGACGCCGGGCGGCCATCTGAAAGGCTATACATTGGCCCACACTACTGCTGTGAACACGATGATTGATATCATCTGTGGCGGGGTAACTGAGCGATTCCCAAAATTGAAGCTTGTTATAAGCGAGTATGAGACCGGTTGGGTCGCTCACACATTACAGCGATTAGATCACGCTGCTTATAGAACTCCTTGGGAGGTCTCAGATGAACTGACTATGAAACCTTCAGAGTATTTTGACCGAAATTTTTGGGTTACTTTCGAAGATGATAAAGAAGGAATTGCTACACGCGAGGCTATAGGTGTGAAGAATCTTCTGTGGGGTAATGACTATCCACACCATGACTCTATTTGGCCGAACTCTCGCCCTATTCTTGATGACATTTTGTCAAATGTTCCCGAGTCAGAGAGAGAGCAAATGGTCTGGGGGAACGTTATGGATCTTTATGACCTCGATCCTCAAAAGCTCCCCGCTTTTAGCTGATCCCTGTCAGCTAGGCAGTAACAAAGTGTTTTAAGATTGCTTCAGCGACATACTTACCGTCTTCTAGTGGGCCGAAGTGAGTCAAATCACGCATAGTCAACAGCGAAGCATGCGCTAAAGCTTTTGCGATTGGTTCCGCCATAGCGGGTGGAACTTCATTTCCACGAGCTATTTTTTCGCCTCGAGCGATCACTGTTCTCGAGTTCACCGCTTTCAGCGTCCCAAAATCTGTAGGCGTACCGCTCATGAAAATGTTTGCCTCGGTCTCACCTGAGCAGGACAGTCGAACTCCGTCTTCTGTTGCGACGGTTCCAAAGTCTATGTACGATTCCACAGTTAATTTTTCACATTGGGAGAACGGTAACTTACTCATCAATCGACTGACAATTTCTTCTCTAGAATTAAACTCTGTTTTTCTGCGTCGAGATGCAAGTATCAATGGGTGATCCTCATCAAGAGGTGGTCGTCCGGGCGGAACTAGTACAGGCTCGAATAACCAAAGATCTGAGAATGTGTTCGGCCGGTCAATTTCAGCTTTTAATAATGTTGCGCCACCCAACGAGTGGCCGACAGCATGAATCGGCCCGCCGCCCAGTGCCTTGACAGCCATATGAACTTCATCAATGAAGAACGAACGCTCTACATTAAGTGGGTGCGATTGGACCGTGGACCGTCCGTGACCTCGGAAATCGAGCCCATAACAACAAAAGTGAGGAACTAAATAAGGAATGGCTGTAGCCCACATGCCGGTATTTAAACCGTTTCCATGAGTCAGGAGTAGGTTAGGGCCTATGCCTCCGAGCTCATTGAGCACAGCATGTTCACCGTCTGCACCGCGTAGGAGTCTCACTATTAGACCTCACCGTCGAGGTCAGCAAACGATGGCTTAAAATACATAAAGCCACCCTAGTGGGAGTTCGCTAAGTGACATTGACTTTGAAGTAAGAGAAAGAGCTAATTGGTCTTATGGGCGAGGTGGTAGCGCTCGCATGGCTTGAATTTTCCACAATGCTTGCTAACAAAACGTCCATGACCCTGGTGGGCGGTCTTCCGATTGTTGTATACTGGGCTTAAGTAAGTTGTCATAGTTAGAAAAAGCATTAACAATCCGGGGGGAAACTTGATGCTTTGCTAAAGGTGCTAGCAAGCTGTTCGCCGTTCAGGAACAGAGAATTATTTGATCTTTCGGATTAGTACCGATACTGATTAGAGAGGCGTAGATAAGTTTCCGCTAGGAAGAGAAAGGTAATATATGAAATATCCGCACCACGCAAGTGGCAAAAAGTCATCTATCAGCTCAAGCTATAGATGTAAGGCATGCACTACCTCCATTCATTGGGATGGAACTGTTAAGGCGTACATATCTGATACGCAATTAGACGAAATTTGTTCACAATCGTCTGCAGGACACAACTGTTAATCAGTTAGTTAAGTAAATAATAGATAGACACGTGAGGGACTTCCACATACTCGGTGGAGGTCCTTTTGTCTTCCGTATGCAGTGATAGCCCTCGAGAAGCCATGAAGAAGATAGCTTTCTGCAACGTGTTGGAATCATTTCTTCATGTTCATGTCAATCTTCTAAATCTGCCTCTGTGGTGGCGATAACCGGGGTAAGTTCTAGCATGGCTGATTTAAGAGGGAAGATAGCGCTAGTTTCTGGAGCGAGTCGAGGCATTGGAGAAGCGGCTGCGCGAGCCCTTGATGCAGCGGGTGCTCAGGTGGTTCTAAGCGGGCGGACCACGAGTGACCTAGAACGCGTAGCTGGAGAATTAACGCACTCACCGGTAGTAGTTGCGGCGGACCTGTCAGTAGCTGGAGCTGGCGCCGCTTTGGCAAGCGAGGTATTGGCCCTTGTCGAGGGTGTGGACATCCTAGTTAATAACGCGGGCATCCCTATGCGACGAATGCCTGATCAGCTGACCGAACAAGACGTTGATCTGGTTTATGCAATAAATGTTCGAGCATTACTGATGTTAACAATTAGTCTCGAAGAGTCGATGAAGTCGAGAGGTGGTGGATCTGTAATTAATATTAGCTCGGTGGCTGGAATAAGAGGCCCTGCAGGCCGGGCCGCGTATGCAGCTACGAAAGGCGCTGTTGACGCATTGACCAGGGCGCTAGCTTCAGATTGGGGTCCTGCTGGTATCCGCGTGAATTCGATAGCACCAGGGCTCATAGCAACGGATATATGGGAAGAAAGCCGGCAAACTATCCCTGGACTTATCGAGGATATGGAGGGTCAAATAGCCCTTAAACGGTGGGGTTTTTCAGATGATATTGCTGATGTAATTTTATTCTTTGCAGGAAATGCCTCTCGTTACGTCACCGGCGAAACACTCGTTGTTGACGGCGGACTTGCAAAAGTTGGAGCGTCTGCTAAACCGCAGCTTCTACCTGAAATGAGGGATCAGTAACCCTGACGCGTCGGCATGGTTTATTGATAAAAGTGGACCAGATTGAACCAGAGCGAATGGTCATGTCATACTTTTGCTTGAGCTATTTAAGGCGAAACTGGGGTGTAATTACTAATGACTGACAATTTTGAACGCGTCAGATATGAAATGCCTAGGGAAGGCGTTGCTCGGATAGTCCTAGCTAGGCCTGAGGCGGCAAATGCCCAAGACTATTTGATGTTGTCAGAGCTTAATGATGCTTTTGATTTGGCCGCTGCTGATGAAGGAGTGAGAGTCATCATTCTGGCGGCCGATGGAAAGCACTTTTCGTCTGGTCATGATTTGTCAGCAAGTTCCCCGAATATGGATGATTTCCCAACAATTGGAACCCAATGTCATTTTAATGCACCCGGTGCTGAGGGTTACATGGCGCGAGAAGCCGAGATGTATTTAGGCTTATGTTGGCGCTGGAGAAATATACCTAAACCAACGATTGCTCAAGTACAAGGAAAGGTTATTGCGGGCGGACTAATGCTGGTGTGGCCGATGGATATGATTGTTGCTGCAGAAAACGTAACATTTAGTGATCCAGTAGTGGCATTCAACGTTAACGGGTGCGAATATTTTGTGCATCCGTTTGAAGCAGGGAGCCGACTTGCAAAAGAAATGCTATTTACAGGCCGCGCTATAGGAGCCGATGAATTGTTACAACGTGGAATGGTTAATCAAGTCGTTCCAGAAAATGACTTGGAACAGGCGACTCTTGAATTGGCGGCCCATATTGCTAAACGACCGATGTTCGGGTTGACACTAGCCAAGCAAAGCGTAAATCAGGCTCTGGACTCAATGGGAATGTATAACTCACTTCAAAGCGCATTTAGTCTTCACCATGTTGGGCACAGTAACAACAAAGAAATTCACGGTATGTTGATCGACCCTGCTGGCATCAAAATTGTTAGAGACGAAGCGTGAGGCCGTGCGTCTAAAGACCTAGAGCCCTGGTTTAAATATCATTAAAGTTAGAGTCAAGATGAATAGTAGACTGATGGCACTGCTGCCAATTTCAGCTCGCCTTTGTGCGGATGTGTCTCCATTTGCCATTTGCTTTTCAGCTTTGAGGATTACAGCATGAAGTATGCCGTTCATAGCAAGCCAGCAACTAGCAGATAGCCAAAGCCAAAGTTGGCTCAGCTGGTAAAGCTGCTCTGACATTCCAGTCAGGGTAAATCCGAGCATGCCTGCCACGACAAGAGCAGGTGCGTAGATGCGCTGCCCGTTTGCTTGCATGAGTGAGATAATCTTGAAGCGATCAGTGAGATCATGGTTGCGGGCTTGGCGGACTAAAAATGGGTGTACGAAAGCCGGAGCGAATGCTATGACCACGGCAAAAATATGCACGACTAAAACTAAGTTGTATCCAGTGTCGCGTACCATAGCTAGCATCTTTGAGAGTCCTTAAGTCGTGTGCCTATGCGGTATTCATACATGATTCACTGCTCTGACTTGCAACTGGGTGAGTCGTCGCCCTGTATATGATTAGTCTGTCCGATGTTCCTGATGTAACACCAGAGTGTGTGGAGTATTTTATCATTCTTACTCAAAGCTGGTTCACTTATTATTTAGAAGTAAATGAGGATGATTTGTGTATGGGTTCGAGAAGTCCGGTCTTTTAAATTATTAAATGGCAGCTTAGATACATCGAGTTCAGGATGGGGTATGGGCTCTGAGGACCGATGTTAGTTAGTGTTTAGACGAATGTGATTAGTGCTAGCGATGAGCTAGCTGCATAGGAGATTTAGATGATTGAGCCTTGCGACTTATCGGCAACTGAAGCTCGCGCAATGATTAGGAGTAAAGAATTGTCGCCGGTAGAACTCCTGGAGTCATGTTTGTGTCGAACTGATCATACTAATAGTGCTCTTAATGCAGTTATTACGCGCGTGGACGAAATGGCAATGGATGATGCTAGGCGCAAGGAACAAGAAGTCATTGACGGGGCGCCCTTAGGGCCACTTCACGGTTTGCCTGTGGCCATAAAGGACTTGCAACCTACATCTGGCATCTTGACAACGTATGGCAGCGAATATTTTGCTGATCATATCCCAGTTGCTGATTCAGGCATCGTACGACGCGTGCGAACAAATGGCGGGGTTATAACTGGTAAGACCAATATTCCTGAAATGAGCATCGGCGCCAATACTGTGAACCGCCTATTCGGGGCAACAGGAAATCCGTTTGACCCTACAAAAACTTGTGGTGGGTCCTCGGGTGGGTCGGCTGTCGCCGTGGCGGTAGGAATGGCGGCATTGGCAACAGGTTCAGACCATGGCGGCAGTCTACGAATCCCAGCTTGCTACAGCGGGGTAGTGGGACATCGCTCTAGCCCTGGACTAGTACCGCATGAACTTCGGACAATTACGCAGACGAACTATAGCCTTCAGGGGCCTATCGGGCGCACTGTTGCCGACACTGCGTTGCTGCTGGCGGCGGTAGCGCAGAGAGATAACTCGAGCCGACTCGACCCTATGTGCTTCCCGCTTGATTCATCAATTTACTGTAATTTAGCGGGTGTTGACATAGGCAATCTTCGTGTCGGTGTTTCTACGGATTTAGGTGGCGTCCTTGTGTCTAAATCGATTCGTGAAAGCTTTAAGGAACGCGTGAGCTTTTTGTCAAAACATGTTGCGGTTTTATCAGAGGTTGATGTTGACTTGACAGATGCCCCTGCCGTTGATTGGCAACTGAGAGCTGATGTATTCGCAACTCAGTATCATCGCGAAATTGATAATTACGATGGAGGCATTAACCCGAATATCCGCAATACCTATGAGACTGCTTTATCTACTGACGTCCTAGCTATAGCTAAAGCTCGCCGTCGACAAATGGAGTTGTTTCAGGAATTCAACACTCAGTTTGAGAATTTCGATCTCATTATCTGCCCAGGTGTTAGCGTCCCTCCGTTCAAATGGACTTCACTTTACCCAGAAGAAATTGATGGACGAGCTGTTGAAAACTACATGGCTTGGCTGGCTTTAAGTTCTGCCTTGACCGTCGTCGGAAACCCCGTGACTGCATTGCCGTGCGGATTTGACTTGAATGGTACTCCATTTGGAATTCAGTGCGTTGGGCCAATGTTCGGAGATCATGCTCTGCTCAGCAATGCTGCTGCGATTGAACAGTTGTTTTCTGTTGAGGAGTTGACAGCACGTCCGATCCCAGATGTGGCCTGGTTGAAGAATCAAATAAGTGAGTGCGCTACGACAGGAAAGGAAGTAGTGGGCTGAGATAATTTTATGTGGTTGGGTCTCGGGACTAGCTAAAATAACGATTCGACTTTTAAGATGTTGGGTCATCGACTGTGAAGGTTGAAAGTTACGTTCAGAAAATGTTTTAGATTCACCAGTGCGGAACGGGGCACAAGAGGCTCGTAGGTTCTACTGTCATAATATGATTCTTGAGAATGTACGGGTCTTAGACTTAACCCAATATTTGTCAGGTCCATCAGCGACTCGCATGCTTTCTGAGTTGGGTGCCGAGGTCATCAAAGTTGAGCTTGGACCTAATGGCGACCCAAGTCGCTTATTGCCCTTTGTTGAAGGTCGAACCAGTAGCTATTACTCGCAACAAAACAGAGGCAAAAACTCTATTTGTGTAGATTTCTCCAAAGAAGAAGGACACGACTTAGTTCGTTCTTTGGCGCTCGAATGTGACGTTATCGTTGAGAACTTCGGACCAGGGGTTTTAGAGCGAAAGGGTTTAGCTTGGGACGATTTACATGCCCTTGATGAGTCGTTGATCATGGCATCTATATCTGCCTTTGGTAAAGAAGGGCCGCTGTCTCACTTGCAAGGTTTCGATCTGATGGGCCAAGCATTGTCCGGTATGATGCACCTAACTGGAGACGCCGATGGCCCTCCTCAATTTACGGGTTCACCGATTGCGGACTGTGCGGCTGGTCTTGTTCTTTTTGGTGCAATTGGACACGCTTTGTTTCATAGAGAAAGAACCGGACTGGGGCAGTGCATAGAAGTTAATCTTGTTGATCCAGTTTTTCATATGCATTCGATCGCAGTGCAAGGGCACAGTGCAACCAAAGGCGAATGGGCTCAGGCGCGTTCGGGAAGACAGTTTGGAATTGTAGTCCCATCAGGAACATATAAAGGACCCGATGGTTGGATCGTGATTCAAGTATTGGAGCGCCAGTGGCCCCGATTCTGTGAAGCAATGAATAAAGCGGAACTTGCAACCGATTCAAAGTTTCATACAGGTAATGATCGAATTGAGAATGCGGCAGAACTTATCAATATAGTAGAGCGCTGGGTGCAGTCATTTGAGAGTGACGGAGCAGCACTGCAATGGCTGGAAGAGCATCGCATACCTGCCGCTCCGGTCCTTAGTCCAGTTGAGGCTATGAAGCACCCACACTTTATTGAAGGAGGAATGGTCAGGAACGTGGATGACCCAACATTCGGTCCGCTAGCAGTTACGGGATTGCCTGTTAAATTTAGTCAATCAAGTCGACCGGATCGAGAGCCGCTGCCAGAGTCCTTGGGTCAAAGTAATAGACCGGTTTTGGAGAGACTATTGGCGTTGAGTGTTGCTGAAATCGAAGAATTAGAGAAAACAGGCGTTGTGATGTCGGACGAGTAATATGGTCTAAATCGTCTATTTGTTGTAATACGGCTCAGAAAATGCAGGGAGATAGTTATGGCAGTGAGATCAGTAAACGAGATGGCTGATGAAGCCAAGTCTGAAATTGATAATTTAAGCCCGGAAGAGGCGCGACGTAGAGTGGAAACCAATGGCGCACTTATCGTAGATATTCGTGACGTGCGCGAGCTGCAAAGAGAAGGTGTAATTCCAGGCTCAACGCACACTCCACGTGGGATGTTGGAATTTTGGGTATCGCCTGATTCTCCATACACTAAGGAAATATTTCAAGAAGATCGTGAATTTATTTTGTGCTGTGCCGGCGGTCTTCGTTCAGCGTTGTCGACGAAGCTGCTTCAAGACATGGGCGTTCCAAAGGTTAGTCATGTCGAGTCTGGCTTTGGTGGCTGGCAATCAGATGGTATGCCAGTTGAGACCTATGATGAATGGAAATCAAAGCGCTAGATGACCAAAGAAATACTTCAAGACCTTCTACGACTGCATCAGGGACCAATGATCGAACAAAAGCTTTCAAAAAAAGTAATTACAGGCTATTGCGAACCGTTATCAGTCAGGTGCGGTGAGGAAATATCTTGGTTTGGATCTAGTCATGTAGCAGTAGAAGGTGAAGTGGATGTCGTTCGGCTAATTTGTGGCGACCCCACGCGCTCAGGCCCTGGATTTGAGGAACAGGAAGTCGCGGCGATTCAGAGTTCGACCGTAAAGCTTACCGAGCAACCATTAAATCCAGGTTCATACGCAGAGTTGACACTTAGTGCGAAAAGCCCGAAACGTATCAATTTAAGTTTTTGGTTTCAGCCGACACTATTAAAGCGAGATGGTGTGATTGCGTCCTTCGGATCTGGATCTAATGAATTTAGAATTCATAACCAGGGTGACAGACTATTTGCAGATATCAATTCAGTAAGGTTTTCACTGCGGGAACGACGACTTGAGCGGCATCGTTGGTATTTCTTAAATATGGAACTGGACTTAGCTCAGGGCCAGTTTTTTTGCACTGTTACATCGCCGCAAACGAGATCTCCAGGACGAGATTTAATCCAAGGAGGACAAGAGACAGTTTCTTGCGAGTTTGAACCCACGGACTTAGCTAATCTTGTGTTTCGTTTTGCCGCTGATTCAGGGACGAAGAGGTGGGATGGGCGAATAGCTGAACCATCGATAGAGCTGGACAATAATCGATACCACTGGAGATTTGAGCACGGCCTTGACGGCGATGCGATTCCATCAGACTGTGGCGAACATACTTTTTCTTTGTTTCAATTACCAACGCGCGCCGTTCCCGGTCCCTCTTGGACTGGTGAGTACCAACGATGGGCTGAAGCCCCCGAGCAGTGGAATGCAGTTCATTTCCATCATGATGATCTCTATGACGCCGAATGGAATGTCAGTTCAGCGATCGTTCTGCCGGATGATCTTCCGAGTGGCATCTACTGCTTCAGATTTCAGAGCGAAATAGGTACTGACAGAGTCCCATTTTTTGTGAGACCTAAAGTTGATGGCGAATATTCTGAAATAGCACTTTTAATGCCGACATGCACCTATATGGCCTATGCCAATCACCGCATGCTCATCCAAGGAGCTGATTTCATGGGGGCACGAAGTAATCTTCGCCCTGAGCATCAGTACTTGGTCGATCATCCTGAAGTCGGCCTCAGTCACTACGAGAAACACCCTGATGGCAGTGGGGTAATGTTTAGTTCGCGCAGAAGGCCTATTCTGCAACTTCGGCCTGGTGCAGACGGCTGGAATTTCACGCCTGACACTGATATCAATGCTTTCCTAGAACGATTAGAAGTGGGTCACGACATCCTCACAGATGAAGACATCCACTTCGATGGCTTTGATGCCTTGGAGCCATACCGGGTTCTTGTAACGGGAACTCATCCTGAGTACTGGTCGACAGTGATGCTTGACGCGCTTGAGAAATGGCAACGAAATGGCGGACGGCTTATTTATCTTGGAGGTAATGGTTTTTATTGGCGTGTGGCGTTTAGCGACAGCTGGCCCGGTTGTATCGAGCTGCGGAGGGCTGAAGATGGTGTCAGGCCTTGGCAGACAGGCGATGGTGAGAATTACCATGCATGGGGTGGTGAATATGGAGGTCTTTGGCGTCGTAACGGAAGAGCTCCCAATCAATTGGTAGGTGTTGGTTTCGCGGCCCAAGGATTTGAAAAAGCAACTCATTACGTGAGAGACCCCGGAGTGATGAACTCTCGGGCTGCATGGATACTAGATGGGACAGAAGAGGAATTTATAGGTACGTCTGGGTTAGGCGGCGGCGCTGCTGGTCAAGAGGTTGATAGGTTTGATCTGAAACTCGGCTCGCCCGCGCATGCTGTAATCGTTGCCTCTGCCACTGACTTTGCTGCAGATATGATGCGAACGAAAGAAGAATTTGAGGGATCCGTCGCCATTTCGATACCTGACCCAAATGTCAGGGCGGACATAGTTTTCTACGAAACACCTGAAGGGGGAGCCGTCTTTAGCGTCGGATCGATCTCATGGTTCGGAGCTCTGGCTCGAAATAGTTACGACAACGACATAGCCCAAATTACTGAAAATGTTGTAACACGCTTTTTAGATCCAACGCCTTTTGGAATACCCGATTGAGTGCGTCAGAAATGTTCGCTGTCAGCTGCTAAATTTTTTTAACAGATCGGCGATTCTGTTATCGCTCGGAAAGTAGCCCTCGGGAACTTTCACACTCTCTTCAGTCTCTTGTTCGGCGGCTTTAGCTTCTTGCGCCGGCTCGACAGGCTTTGTGAGATCAGGAGTGGTAGTAGCATCAACGTCGATACCAGCGTCTTTCCGTGCGTCTCGAGACTTAGCTGTCAGGGCTGCAATGCGAGGGTCCACCGCATCAGCATCGGTGCTTTCAGGGCGAGGGCTTGCGGCCGCCTCAGCAGTTGGAGCAGCGTCTTCAACTCCGAGCTTTGATTTTGCAGCCTTGGACTTAGCTGCAAGCGCTGCTAATCGAGGGTCCAAACCAGCATCGGCTGCTGGGGCATTGGGCTCTGGGGCCACTGCTTTGGGCTTTGGTTTAATGTCAGCGCTAAATGCCGCTAAGGCTGCCTCTTTGGCGACTTTAGCCGCCTCGATACGAGCTTCTTGAAGTGCTGGCCAAGCCGGAACTGGTACCAACTTATTATGAGCCACTGAGGTACAGCTGACACCATTGTCGAACTCAACTCGATAGCGCTTTAGGTCTAGGCCAACGGCTCTACCAACTTTGCCTGCGGTTCCTTCTACGACTCCGGAGATGTTGTCAATAACAACTACTCTGGTGCCTTTTTTGTATTCAGAGGTGCTTTCAGCCATAGATGCTGATCGTAGACGATTACGAGCAATTTATGACCAACTAGCGATGGATTTTCGAAGGTGGCCCTTGATTAATAAAGCTTTGCATTCATGTGTTACTGGAAGGCCGGGCCCGAAATCAAAAATGGCGCATGTTTGCCCATGGTAAAGAGACTATTTATGCAGCATTTGAAGCTGTTCTAGTATTATTTTTTCCCTAAACCGTTAAGGCTGAGCATTATTGCTTGGTCAAAAAAGTCACGTTGCGCATTGCTCCCGCCCAGCATCCAAATTTTGCTCCATATGGGCTCCATCTCTCGGAAAGAAGTGGCGTAGTTACCGTTAGCTAAGGAAGCAAGTCCAGAGGCAAGGGGGACTCCTACTTCTTTGAGTAGTTGTCCAGCGTGCGTCTTCAGGTGGCTAGCGTCGCGCATCGATAAAAGTAGATCATCTAATGAGCCTGAAGCGCCAGCTTTAGCGAGAGCGTAGGCGTAGTGGCAATCATTAAAGGGGTTTGCGTGGTGACCTATTCTAAAAATTGATCCTGGAACAAGTC
>PCCJ01000038.1 GCA_002731665.1 Actinomycetota bacterium
AGAGTAATCGGATCATGTCTTGGTCTCGCTAATAGTGAGTCACCGGCCCAGATTGAATCGAAACCGAGATCTACAGCACGTTTCGCTGCATCGATCATTGGTCTGACTGATGGGTTCCCTTGCATTATTTTCTCGCGAGTAGGTAACAAATATCCGATTCGTACGGCCATTGTCCGATTCTGTCAGATAGGAGAGACGACTGTAAGGATCTTTGGCTCGCCAAGTAGGGAAAACTTCAACTGTGTAAATCAGCTATAAGCGTTTCGCCTAACTCTTCTGTTGGGCGGCTTTTTACTGACAGGTCGATAGCTGTCAAACGGTTACTATGTTTACATGGCGCTAAGTGATCCGTGCATCATCGAGATGCCTATTTCCACTGAATCAGGATCTATGCCCTGGTATCAGCACATCACCGACTGGATAGAAGCAGAGTTAGAAGGACTTTCCGAAAAGCAACTGGATTTCCACGACACTTCACCTGAGAAAGAGTGGATGTGGTGGTCATGCAGAACTCAAGTTTCTCACATCGCCTGGGATGCCCTGGTTTTTACTAAAAAACGTGCTGGTCATCTTTTATGGCCTATGGGAGACGTTCCTGAGCCGATCGTATGGGCCGAACACCAAATGGGTCCGAACAGCAAATGGGATCGAGTGCTCGATACTGATTTGTTCTGGGAGGTACCTGACCTCCTGGCTAAGCTGCGTTTGGGTATCGGTTGGCTAACAAAGTTAGTAGATGAGCAATCGATAGAACTCCTGCGATCAGAGACTCGCACCGTGAGGGGTTATGAATTTCTGGAATATGTAAACACAACTCTTCCAAGAGGAGTTCGCGTCGCAGAGACAGATAAGCGCTATTTCACCTATGACTTAGAAGGTTCTCTATGGATGGTCTTTTATGAAATGCTAAGTCACATTCGGTCTATTCAACGGCTCAAATCTCATCAAGGTTTGGAGCTGGCTATTGAGCTACCACGAGTCGGATATCTGCGCTTACCTTATTATTGGGGGGAAACGAATGAAAATGGACCTGGAATGACACCGCTGTGAAATCCGTAATCAATTGTTATCTGTTACAGGTTTAATAGGCGATTCTAGGAATTCGTATAGGAAGTCGAGTGGTACACCTAGACCCCTCTTGACTTTACCTTTCGGGGAGAACAAGTATTTATACTGCGTAATTTTGGCAGAAGTTTTCGAATTGTTTCGCAGCTTCCTCCATAGCTGTTCCACGTTGCCATTGCCTTATCAACGTAGTGTTCTGGGCTAAGTCATTAACAGCTAGAGACGAAACAGATGGGTGATACAAATCGTTGCCCTCAAGCAAAAGAAGTGGCGTCTGGACTCCACGTACGAAATTCTCGTCAACGTTAAACAGGAAATTATCACCACCGTACATATTCAGTTTGAACTGATGCCAAGCATCGTCGGTAACTTCAGAACGCATGGGACGTAGTTCATCCGCCCAACTATCAAACATGTCATAAAAAGCATCCCGGTTTTCGCTTAAACCGATGGTCTGAAATAGCACTCCTGCTGCTACCCGTTCGGGCGCAGATTCGATTAATCCCATTACATATGGACCGCCGATGCACATTCCGGCGACAATAAAACGGTCGATGTCAAGATGATCGCATAAGGCGAGCTGATCATTGGTATAGGTATGCCAGCTGTCGTCTGCTGTGATGGTCCCCGTGGAACGGCCAGCGTTACGCTGGTCCATTGCAATAACTCGAAACTTTTCGCTAAGTTGTGAAATCGGATTCCAGGGTGTTGAGTTCCAAAAAGTGGCCTCTGATTTCATGCCTCCCGGCGCTATCAGCAAGATCGGGAATCCGGTTCCGTATTCGTCGTAATGGATTTCTGCATCGTTTGTTTGAAAGCTGGCCATAAGGCATGTTAGCTGAGATTGAAGCTCAGGCATCTTGAAAATAGTTGCCGCAATCATCTAATCGGTTGCGGCTACCAGGCTTTCCTTTGTGGGCGTTGGTTGGTTCGTTCGCGATGATGAATGGTTTCTGTTGCGTCTGCCTCAGAAATCTAAGCCATTTTGATACGTGGGGATCTGAAAACTAGCGCATGGCTATCGTGACCCGCTTAGGCTTTTGGTTAGAGAGCAAATCGCACGCAAGTAAATTGATACTCACATGTTAGAGGTTCGCGATACTGACTGTTAGTCCCAAGGAACTTCGCGGGAGAAGAGATCGCCTACTAGGTGTGCATTCGCTTGAGCTATTAGACCTGCTGCTATGGATTGTAAAAATTTTTAATGAAACTGCGATGAGAGCATCGAGGCAGCCGGTGTAGCTAGCGACTGATTAATTTTCATGCACGATTATTCGGTTTGAATTCGATGAAGGGTCCACATCTTCGAGATCGAGGAGTTTCTAAAATCTCACTGGATCATCCTTGATCAGCTAAATGGCGTCTACTCTTTTTCTGAGACCGAGCTTCGGCAGATCAAACGAATAGGAAGAGAATTGAACTATGGAAACTAGTACTTGGGTAGCGATGAGTGAATCTAATAATGCTTCAATTCGTATAAGTGGGTTAGCGTACCTGCTAGCCAGTTCAGCTCTCATGGCGATTATTGCATTTGCTGACACTGACCCGCTGCAGTTTCCCTTGTTCATAATGGTAGTCGGAACTGCAATGTATGGAATCATGTCATTTGAGTTCGGGATGCAAAATGGACTTGGACTGCGAGCGAGTATGCCTAGCGAAATAGCTGATACTCAAATTGGTAGAGATGCCGAGAAGGCTCCGTTTACGTTATTTCGAATCACTAACTTTGCGTTAGTAACTCTTGTCGCTGTAGGGCAGATAACAGTTCTCTTTTGAAATAAAAAGCCTTGTTTCGATATAGCACGAAGTGTGGAATCGTGATCGCGGCATTGCAATTCCGTTATGTGAGACCTTCGATCAGAACCCCAGATAGCTCGAGATTTCTTATTTGCTCGGCGTCGTAACCGAGTTTGCTTTGCAATACTTGACGATTGTGTTCTCCAAGTAATGGTGCCGCTAGCTCAGGTAATTCACCTTGAATGCTGAACTTCCAGGGAAAACCTGGGATAGGCACAGAACCAATAATTGGGTCATCAACCCATCTGACCATGTCTCGGGCTTTGAAATGTGGGTGATCAATGGCATCTATCGGACTGAGTATTGGGCTTGCAGGAACTCGATGTTTTTCTAGATGGTCTAGTAGAGCCTCATCGTTTGTGAACGCCGACATCCAGTCTTCGATAAGTAGGATTAGTTCATCGCGGCGGCTGGCGCGATCTGACATATCGGCGTAACGGGGATCATCGATCAAATCCGGTCGTTCCATCGCTTTGCACATATTTTCCCACTGGAAATCAAGAGCGATGATCACAATCCAGCTTTCGGGTCCTTGGAATACCCCGACCGGGAAAACTAATTCATGATGCTGCCCCATACGTTTCGGTACGAAATCTCCTTCGCTCAGATGCCAAGCCTCGAGCGCGATTTCGTGATGATGAAATAGGCAGTCGACCATAGATAGATCTATGAATTGTCCTTGTCCTGTCTTTTCACGATGATATAGAGCGTAGCCCAGGCCAGCGAAGCCATGAACAGCCGCATTGTTATCTGAAATAGCGCTCCACACAACGCCAGGAGGATCAGTGGGTGACCCGGTCATGTGCATTAGGCCTGACGCGGCCTGAGCCATAAAATCAAAACCAGGTTTGTTTGCCCAGGGCCCTGTCCGGCCGAAAGCTGAAACAGAAAGGTAGATGATGCTAGGGTTTAGCGCCCGAATTGAGTCGTAGTCCAGGCCACGACGCTTCAAGACATCCGCAGTCCCAAAATTTTCCAGAACGATGTCGGCTTTACTAACTAGAGCTTTTGCTATGTCAATAGCTTCGCTATGTTCCCAATTCAGAGCAACACTTTTCTTACCCCGGTTATGTTGAATAAAAAATCCGCTCCTGTCATCTTTCATGACAGGGAGAAGTCGGCCCCCATCACCAACAGGACCGATTTCTATCTTGGTTATGTCGGCTCCCATCTCAGCCATCATGCGGCTGACTCCTGCGCCAGCCAGGTATTGACTGAAATCGACTACGTGGACACCATCAAGCATCAGGGTTCCTTGATCCTCAGCCACCCGACCCCCCAGTCGTTAACCTGTGAAATAAACATAGTCAAAGAAAAGCGATCCTGATCAAAAAAGTCGAAAGGATCACCACAGAGCGAATTGCACAATTCCAGTATTGGCTCAGTTTCAGTCTCAAGAACCGACATTCCCGACGGCAGTTATCAATCCAGTAATTGACCCGAAGAATCGTTGGTTTTTTTGAGTTGTAGATGGAACCGCGAGAGTCAGTTGAAGGTATCAACCTATGCCTATGGAATAGACGCTTTGAAGCCAAAAGCAAAATGAGTGTTTAGATGGCTATGGGTACCCAAAAATCTATGAGATAATTTTTTGGTACCCAACCAAAGGCTTAGCTATGAAAATGGATTCGGAAGACTATATTGATATTCTCTCAGCGAGAGCAGCAGACGCTCGTGCCATAATCATGTTCTTTGCCGTCTTCCATACTGGACTGCTTGTGGTGTTGGGATTTGCAGGCACTGGGTTGCAAGACTCGGGAACCCAACTTGCATTAACAGCTGTAACGGTCCTTACTTCGATTTGGACGTTGTTCTTCCTTGACGACTGTATGCAAGATATTTTTGCCTGCGGGAAAGACCTTTCTGATGGTTCCGAAGATTTTAAAGCCAGCCACATTGGCCGCCGTTTCATAGCAGTTCCACTACCTGCGTTTAGGGTCGTGAGCGCAATTGTCATAGCGTTAATAGTCGTGGCTGAAGTAATAGCCATCTACTAGCGGTGACACAATCGTATAAACGGAAGCATTCTGTAAGAGCCTCTTAAGAACGGTTCAGATTAGAAGAAGCCACGAAGTGAAAGCAGCGCGTTTGTCTAATGGTGCAACCGATCGATACCTGCTTGAAAACAAGATTCTCAGCGGGTTATTAAAATTCTGCCCAGTGGGCTGTAAAAGTGACAGCTCGGAAGAATTCAGGCGGACATCAACTCACTTGAAATAGGATCCTGAGATGGGAACCAACGCTCATCGCATTAGTGCTGAACCCGACCGGTTCGCAGCAGTTCACATCTCTCAGGGATTTCGGGTTGGCGATCTTGTCTTCGTGTCAGGACAGGCTGCGGTAAACGAACATGGTGAAGTTGTTGGTATCGGAGACTTCACTGCCCAGGCCCGCCAGGCCGTGCGAAATCTTGCGAGCGTTCTGAACGCAGCGGGATCGAGTCTGGACCAGGTGATCAAGGTAACCATTTTCGTGACCGATATGTCTCATTTTCCTAAGGTGGTCGAATTGCGTCAAGAGGTGTTTAGCGAGCCGTATCCCGCTGACACAATTTGTGAGGTTCGGGCCCTGGCGTATCCTGAGCTTATGTTCGAGATCGAAGCGGTAGCGCTCGCCGATGGTCGAACTATCGATGCGATAAAGATCTAAATAGGCAGATACTTCAGAACGAAATAGTTATTGCAAATAGGAGGAACTCGGTAATAAATAACTCTCTTGCGGGTGCTGAGTTGGGTTAATGAATCGGCTAGCTGTAGGAGGTGCAAAAGTAGCGAGACGTTTCCCGATTGGCGCGAATAGGTACATCTCACGCTTTCGTCCTCAAAGGCACAGGCAATATACTAGCGTGTAGCCATGACTGAGACCGCAGGGCGGAGGGCTCCGGGACAGACGGTTCAGGAGGTGTTGCGAGCGGATTCAATCGCTCCTCCCGAAGTGCTGCTGCGTGAATACCCACCTAAATATTTAGACAATCATGAGATATCGGCCGATCGCTACCTGACGCAAGAATGGCATGACCTCGAGGTTGAGCATGTTTGGCGCAAAGTATGGCAGATGGCTTGTCGGCTTGAAGAGCTGAAAATCGTAGGCGATCATGTGGTGTACGAAGTAGCTACCGAATCAGTCATAGTCGTCAGAACCGGTGCAGAAGCTCATGATGTGCGTGCGTATATCAATTCCTGTCTTCACCGTGGCACGCAACTGCGTAGTGAAGGAGGAAACGTTCAAAGGTTTAGGTGTCCTTTTCATGGCTTTACATGGGATTTAGAAGGCCAGCTCGTGCATGTTCCAAATAGCTGGGATTTTCCGGATGTTGTCCCCCAAGAATTTTGTCTTCCAGAGGCGCAAATAGGTTTTTGGGGCGGGTTTGTTTTCATTAACTTTGATGCGGATTGCGAACCATTCGATAGCTATATCGAGGTCCTTGACGATGAGTTTAAGTACTTCCCACTTGAAGATCGTTGGAAAGCCGCCCACGTTGAAAAGGTGATGCCCTGCAATTGGAAACTTGCACTCGAAGCGTTCATTGAGAGTTTCCATATTGGAGTAACGCATCCTCAAACAGCGGCTTATGTTGCTGATGCCAACACGCAATATGACATCTTTCCCGGTTCACGTCACGTCAACCGGATGATCACTTTGGAAGGAATCCCTAGCCCTAACTTGGGTAGCGTTCCCGCTGAGGAAACCATCCGCAAAATGCAACGCGACGTTCCGTTCCATGGAGGAGAACAGATCGTTCCTCAAACAGGAGATCGTGTACGCGATCTTTTAGCGGAGCGAGCCAGAGAAAAGCTGGGGGCATCGGCTCGAGCAGATATGAGCGACCTGTCAACCTCTGAAACTCTTGATGCCATCGAGTACTTCTTGTTTCCGAATCTTGTTCCATGGGCAGGACAAGGGGTACCGATTTGTTACCGTTTTCGACCTAACGGAAATGATCCACACAGCTGCATTATGGAAATAATGTTGCTGTTTGCTAAACCAGATGAGGGTGATCCACCGCCTCCACCTCCCACAGTGAAACTCACCCTTGAAGATTCATGGAGCAACGCTCCGGTTCTAGGGGGTGCGGGAATGGTCGTCGACCAAGACACAGATAACTTGATCCGGATTCAGCGAGGTCTGCAGGCCAACAAACGGGGGTCGTTGACTTTGGCGGCATATCAAGAAAGTCGGATTCGTCACTTCCATGAAACCCTTGAACATTACTTGGGTCTCTAGCAAGAACAAAATACAGGGCGCTCGCCAGATGAGAAGAAAGTACAAGACTGAGAACGCGTGTGCGAAACGTTATAGGCAGTCAATTACCTGATGTCCGCATAATAATAGAGTGACTGAGTCTTCGGCCCCTAAACGGTTCAACCCCGGGAATCCGTAATGGTTCCTCAACGGACTTGATGTACGTTGAAACTGGTCAACTGCTGCTTGCAAGATAAGCGTTCCGGCGAGTACGGTCCGACAATGGCTGTTGACATGGTCTATTGTCATTTTGAGCAGGGGCAGTGTGTATTCAGTGTTTGAATCCAGCCAGTACGAGTTGATTGATTTCGGTGCTGGAAGAAAACTCGAGCGTTTTGGCACAGAACTGTTGGATCGGCCTAGTCCGGCTGCTGATGGTGTCGCAATCTTAGATCCTAGTTTGTGGGGGAAAGCTTCGGCCCGCTTTGACGTTGATCGAAGTGGCAAGGGTCGATGGAGCAAGGGAACATCTCGTACCTTGCCTGCTGATGTCGGAGCGGTGCCATGGTCAGTTCGCCACGAAGGCAGTCACCTGTTGATGCAGCTTGGAGCTTCAGGAAACATTGGGTTGTTTCCCGAACAAGCATGCAACTGGGACTGGATTGCGAAACAGGTTAGTCATTGCGGCAGCAGGCTGCCTTCCGGCCGCCCTCGTGTTCTGAATCTCTTTGCCTACACAGGCGCCGCCAGCCTCGCCGCTGCGATAGCGGGCGCTGAGGTGACTCACGTCGATTCATCGGGACCAACTGTGGCGTGGGCAAAGCGAAATGCCGAGGCATCGGGACTTGGGGATCTGCCTATTCGTTGGCTTGTGGAGGACGCCATGAAGTTCATAGAGCGTGAGTGCCGGCGTGGGAACTATTACGATGGTGTGATTGCTGATCCACCGACATATGGTCATGGGCCGAATGGTCAACCGTTTAAGTTTAAGCAGCATCTCGGATCGTTATTGGAACTATGCGGTGAACTACTCGGGGTATCGGTTGGAGGGCCTACCGACACTCAAAACCAGAGTGTCAACTTGGTGGTCCCGAGTGGCCGATTTCTTTTGTTTAGTTGCCACGCCCCTGGGTTTGGTTCGACTGAAGCTGTGTCAGCGGTATCTAGGGTGTTGCACAATTCTAGTGGTGCTCAGATTACTGGTCGTCCTTTGGTTCTTGAGTCCAGAGATGGGCGTAAGTTAGATGCTGGGGTCGCAGTGCGATGGAGCGCTCCGTCTCGCTGATTCAGACAGTCGATTTGTGCGTCCAGATTGTTCGGCCTGAAGGAGAGTTCGCAGACCGATTCATCCTCATGCTCGAGGAGATCAGATGGTTCGTTTTGTTAGGAGTTTTTGTCTCGGTCTGGTGCCTGTTCGTCCATGAGTTCTGGAAGTTGATGATACTGGAAGCTAAGTAATGCTGTGTTGCTTAAGTTGATCTCGTCTATCAATCTGAAATGTCTACGTTCCTAGTTAAGGTCGCCAGGGATTGCCTGATCCCTTCATGGTAGGTGCGGCAAAAGCTGGGCGCTAGTAGCTCTTTAATGATGGTCTTGACACAGTTATGCGTATCGAAATAATAAAAGGTCCAAGTAAGTATTTTCTTGCTGTAGACGCTTATGGCTAGGGCTTATCTTTCGACCTGTGGCTTGAAAGCCGAAAGGCCTCGGTGCTGTTGTCGTCTGTCGCTCTCAAACTTCCCCCGGAAGCTGCGAGCTCTATCATGTATGTTGAAATCAGGAATCACTCAGAGCCAATGGGAAGTGCACAGTATGAAGTTCGGTTTAATGGCTGCGAATTTAATGGGAAATGTTGAAGGGGCTGCGGTGGCAGAAATCGCTCGTGCTGCTGAAGAGGTTGGGTTCCATTCTATTTGGGTCGCAGAACATGCAGTTGTGCCGGTTGAATACGCATCCACTTACCCATATGACGAGGGAGGTCGCCTGTTTAAAGGTTCGAGCCAACTCGACATTGCTGATCCTTTGATCTGGCTTGCCTTCGCGGCCGCTGTGACGACCAAGATTCGTCTAGCAACAGGAATTCTTATTCTTCCTCAACGCAACCCTGTCGTTGCGGCTAAAGAGATTGCAAGCCTCGATCGACTTAGTAATGGGCGATTAGACCTAGGTATTGGGTCAGGATGGTTACGAGAAGAATTTGATGCGTTAGGTGTTCCGTTTGAAGCCCGTGGAGCCCGAACAGATGAGTATCTTCGTGCTCTTCGTGTTCTTTGGTCAGATACAGAAGCTGAATTTCATGGGGAATTCGTTGATTTTGCTCCCGTGTATTGCCAACCCAAGCCAAGTCAAAGTGCGATACCAATACTGGTCGGGGGGCATTCAGATCGGGCTGCGCGAAGAGCCGGAGAGTTAGGAGACGTGTTCTTCCCGGCGGAACGACCAGTCGAAACACTCGAGGCGCTTTACTCAGCGGTAAAGCAGTACGCCGACGATGCAGGTCGAGACCCTTCAGCTATCGAGCTGTGGACTACCTCAACGGGGGATCGCGAACATTTAGAGCAACTTATCGAAGTTGGTGTTACTCAGGTAATGGTTCCAGCGCGATCTCCTGAACAGCTCCAAGGTCGATACGCCCAACTTATTGTTGATTACAGCACCAGGTGAAAATTGTTGATGTATCTGTAGTACCGACAACGCTGATCAGATGATGACGGGCGGTCTTGGGCCTATGCGCGTAGCTCAAGGGCTAGGCAAGCCAGAATATTGAAGGTAGTTTCGTGAAGGTAAGTCGTTTGGCTTGCCTTCACAGATAGGTGGATAGCAGTGTCTCATCATGTGGTAGTGAAATTTCCTTGCAAAGAAGGTAAAGGCGAAGAGTTTCTGAGCGTGTTGAAAGAAGCCCTTGTGGATACCAGAGCGTTTGAAGGCGTTCAGCTAGTGGACGTCTATGTAGATGCCGATAACCCCGATGACATAATCCTTTTGGAAGAGTTTGATGCGCGAGCCAACCAAGAGGCTTATTTAGGATGGAGAATGGAAACGGGCATGCTTGATCTCATTGGCCCATTCATGGCTGGTGCACCAACTTTCACGCACCTAGAACCAAGAGATATCTAAAGCGGGCATTAAGAAGAAAATATCTGATTAGGTATTGGGCTAAGTTATTTTCTAACGAAGTCGCCTATGGCTTTGGTTTCTCAATTAAGGAGATAGCCCAATGCTTTTTCAAATTGACTATTCAGTATTTCAAGCCAGTAGGAGCGATGCGCTCACTGCTTTCGGGACGTTCACCCAAGAACAACTCGAATCATTGTTGGACGACCACGGTGTTGAACTTATTGGGCGTTGGCACTGCCTGGGTGAAGGAACCGGAACAATGATCGTAGAAACAAATGACGCCACGAAACTTACTGCGTTTCAACTTGCTTGGGCTGCTGTCTGCGACATGCGAGCCAAGCCAGTAATGACTGATGTGCCAGCGCGTGAAGCTATCCAAAAATATTTTATGGCTTAGATCTTATAGATATGTATGGAGACTCTCCACTGCTGCAATCTTATTCCTCGGCGAGAAATGATCCCGCCAAGGCTCGTGGTGAATCAGGTGCTCAGGTGCAAAAACTTTAAGAAAATTTGCGTATCGAAGTGATGGAGGTCGTTAGCTAATGGGCCTCAAAACCTTGTTTCTTGCTGTTAATACTGTGTTGCGTGTCGGTGTGCTGAGCCTCGGAACAATGTGACAAGGCCGCCCCTGGGGAGCGACCTTGTCATTCATCTACATGATTTTTTAGCTACCAACAAATGCTGGTCACTTACGCGATAGGTGGTGAATCAGCAACCGCCATTTTCTTTGTCCCAAGCACAATTGGGGGATCCGCCGTTACCATCCACAATATCGCCGACGATGTTCCAGGTTTGACCAGTCGCATCAAATTTACTGAAATCGGAGCCCTCGATCGCAAAAGCGTCTTTTGCTCCGTCAAGCTCGTAGGCCACACCATCCATCATTAGAGGATGGTAAATATCGATGCTGCGAGCAGCTAGCATGACGTTGGTTCGGCTCATTCCCCCTGGCAATTCGTTCGCTACACGAAGCGTTTCAGTCCATGGATAAGCGAAAAAATAACCGGTTGCCAGAAGTGAAATAGATGGATCGAGTCCGCCAGCTGTCAAAGTGTCGTTAAGGAACGCTATAAACGGCTCATCTGTGTACTGAGGATCCGTTGAGTCTTTCACACCTCCGCCGACAACCCACCAGCTATCCGCTGCCATTCCAGCCGGAGCCATATATGCAGCGATGGCCTTGCAGACAGAGGGAGTGAAGGCAGCCGAAAGACGCTCAAGAAGACCTGAAGCCTCCACTTCTTGAATTGCCAACAGGCATGGGTTGCCTGCGGTCATTGAAATGAATACGTCAGGGTCAAACGCAGCAATAGTTGTTACCTCGTTAGTCAATGTCGGCGCAGCCGGATCGTGGCGGACAGGAAGGTATTCACTTATGACATCAGGGTTATTCTCGGCGTAATATTCGAAGCCCTTTTCGTATGCTAAGCCGAAATCGTTATCCATCACCAAACCTGCAACCTTGACTGGTAGCTCATCGGCAAGGTTGCTTTTAATCCAAGTACCCCATAAAACAGCCTCAGTCAGATAGGACATTTGATGACTGGTAGTCCATGGATGGTTAACTGGATCGCCCCATGCTGGGTGACCTGAAGCGTAAAACAAGTGAGGTACGCATTCTGAGTTGATCTTGTCATACACCGCTAGACCATTCGGTGAACCAAGACCGTGTAGGGCGAAAATGTTCGCTGACTCAATTAGTTCGTCTACGAACTCAATGGTTTGTGCCGCAACGTAACCATCATCCTTGATAATCATTTTGAGGTCTCTGCCGCCGATGCCACCGAGTTCATTGTTAATCCAGTTCCAATAGTTCTCCCAACCTACTGAAATGTTGCCGTAAGCAGCAAGGTTTCCTGACTGCACGGTCGTCTGCCCAACTCGAAGCTCATCATCAAGAAGACCAGTAGTATCTGACCAGTCTGCTGGGCAGCTATTGAGATCAGCCTCATATCCAGCTGGACCGCGCAGAATATTGTCACTGCCCACGCCCCATTCGCCATCGTTCATTTTCTCGGTGATCTCATTGATCATGACTTGTCGGTTGTAGTCGGCTTCTTCCCAGATGCCATCAAGGGTGGATCGATCGAAGATAGGAGCATCATCATCTACTTCTTCTCCCGCGTCACCACCCGATACGGCTTTTTCGATGGCGTCTTGTGATAGCCCGCCACCTTCGTCCTCTTGTTCTTCTTCCGCCTCGCTTTGAGCGGCTTCCGTTTCAGTGTCGCTGCTAACTTCGCTGCCGTCATTGTTGCTGCCACCGCCGCAAGCTGCAGCGACGAGTAAGAATGCGAATAGCAACGCCAATAGGCGCAAAATACGTTTGTGAATCACTTTTCCCCCTAGATCTGTGATTTTTTATTTACAAAAATTGGATAAGTTCATTTATCCATTTGCCACCCTAGACGAATTTGGAACTAACTGAACGATTAGTTAGTAAAATGGGTGGTGAGTGACGTCTGGTGGTAGAAAAGACTCCCATATGAAATAGATCGCTTTAGAGGCTATTAGGAGTAGTTTTGTAGAGCGAATGTGTTGATCTTGTAAGAGAACTGCCCCAGGTGCGCTAATAATTGTTCTATGTCCTCTCGCCCCAGTACACCTCGCGTCGAACCCATGCCTAGTGCTCTTGAAGCCGCTAAGGAAGTAATGAAGGATTCGGTGGTTAACGCGATTAACGTCACCGCAACTCTCGCTCATAACGAAATGGTTTCCGCTGGCGTGGGACGATTCTCTCGACAACTACTTTTCAAGGGGTCAGTAGATCCACGCCTTCGGGAAATGGTGATCCTACGTATGGGGTGGAACTGCCAATCAGTCTATGAATTTGGTCAACACACCCTCTTTGGGATTGATGTTGGGCTTACTGAGAGCGAAATTTATTGGTTAACGAGACCTTCTAGTAACTTTCTTTGGGAGGAAAACGAAGTTGCGTTACTGGCGATGGTTGATGACTTATACGCTGACGACTGTGTAACAGACGGCACATGGGAGCAACTCAATAGGCACTTCTCCGTTTCAGATATTTTAGAGTTCATGGCCTCGGCGCTGCAGTATCGACTAGTCAGTGGACTTCTAAACTCATGCGGCGTTCAAAGAGATGAAGGCGTCCCAGGATGGCCCGCAGCGCCGAAAGATTAAGTGGGACTATTTGAAATATTTTGGCTTGGTTACATCAAGAATTCCTGAGAGCATAGAAGTGACTTGCGTCATCATGTCGAAACCTGATGCTTTCGAGAGCACTAGTTTTAACTTTTGTGATTGGCTGTATTCAAGTGAACTTAAACATTCCTATTACACTTCGTAATTGGTAGCGACGATGGTCTAGGAGCTCGCTTGTGAGCGATGCAAAAGTCACGATTTTCACTGGAAAGAAAATCATCACTATGAACCCTGCGGTGCCCGTCGCCCAGGCAATTGCTGTGCAAGGTGACCGAATTCTTGGCGTCGGGACAGTCGAAGATCTCGCTCAGTGGGGCGATTACGAACTGGATGAACAGTTCAAGGATCATGTTTTGATGCCAGGGTTCGTGGAAGCTCATAGCCATGTCATGGCGGGCGCTGTTTGGGAGTTCCCATACGTCGGATTTTATGACCGTCCTGACCCGCTAGGACACACCTGGTCAGGATGTCAAACTATCGCAGCAGTGGTAGATCGGCTGGTTGAGTGTGAACGGGAACTCAAGGATCCTGAACAGACATTAGTCGCCTGGGGCCTTGACCCAATATTCCTGGACGGTGAACGTCTTGTTGCGAAACACTTAGATCGAATTTCGGTCACGCGCCCAATTTTCGTGTTCCACGCGAGTGGGCATCTAGCAACAGTGAACTCAGCGATGATGGACCGATCTAGTATAGATCGTTATACTCCAACGCCAGGTGTAGCTAGAGACACTGACGGAGAACCCAACGGCGAACTTCAGGAACCTGCTGCAATGTCACTGGCTCAGGATGGTTTCTCAGCTATCGGAGTTGCCATGATGTCCTCCAACGCTAAATGGAACTATGCTCGTGAAGCACGCAACTGCGGGGTCACAACTATTGCCGATCTTGGAACCACCCGTTTGACAATGGAAGGCCAGATCGAAGCTTGGCGTGAAGCTACTGATGACAACAATTATCCTGCGCGAGTAGTGGTAGCCGTGGGACACTCCGATTCGAACTCAAACAAAAAAAACTCAAACCCAATAGTGTCTCTTGCCGTGAGGCTGCGTGACGAAGAAGAAACTGCCAAGCTGAGGTTCGGGGTAGTGAAGCTGGTCCTTGATGGGTCCATTCAGGGTTTTACTGCCCGTATTTCATGGCCTCATTATGTTAATCCGCCACCGGGTCACCCGGGAAATGGATTGTGGCTGATTCCCCCCGAACAACTCGCCGACATCGTTAGCGGTTACCACGAAGCTGGCCTTACAGTTCATTGTCACTGCAATGGCGATGAGGCAACACAAGTTTTCATTGATGCTGTAGACCTAGCTCTTCAACGACACCCTCGGTGGGACCACCGCCATACAGTCCAACACTCTCAGATGACTACGACAGCCCAATACAAAAAAATGGCCTCGCTCGGAATAAACGCAAATATTTTTAGCAACCATATCTTTTACTGGGGTGACCAGCACTCAGCTATCACCGTTGGTGAAGAACGTGCGGCGCGAATGGACGCATGCGCGACTGCTGAACGCGAAGGAGTAGTTTTTTCTGTCCACAGCGACGCTCCGATTACCCCGATGAGCCAACTACACGCGGCGTGGTCAGCTGTGAACCGCCTTACAGCTTCTGGCAGAGTACTAGGCCCTGAAGAGCGGATAAGTGTTGCTAAAGCTCTTGAAGCATGCACTCTCGGCGCAGCACATCAACTTAAGTTAGACCACGATATTGGCTCTCTGGAAGCAGGTAAACTCGCTGACTTTGCGGTACTAGAGAAAGACCCCTTTGAAGTCAGCCCCAACGAACTGAAGAACATTGCGGTCTGGGGCACTGTAGTAGGAGGAACTGCACACGTTGCGAGTTCGAAGTAAGACAAAATGAAGCTCTCTGAAGACTTGATAGAAGTGTCAGTCATCGGTGGGTATCTTGGAGCGGGCAAAACCACACTTGTCAATCATATTTTGCGTGAAGCTTCCGAACGCGTCGCTGTGATGGTTAACGACTTCGGAGAAATTAACATCGATGAAACTCTGATCGATTCCAGTAATGAAAACACTATTAGTTTGACGAATGGGTGTATCTGCTGTTCTCTTGTTGACGGTTTCGCTGCTGCATTGGAATCAGTACTATCTCTTTCACCGAGACCTACCCGGTTGGTGATCGAAGCGAGTGGGGTGGCTGACCCAAGCGCGATAGCCGCACATGGACATAGTCCTGGTTTAGCTCTTGACGCTGTAGTCGTAGTAGCTGATTCAGAGAGGCTGATTGAACAAATTGCTGACCCGCTAATCGGGCAAACGGTTGCGAGTCAAATACGAGCAGCTGACGTAATCGTGATTAACAAAATCGATCTGTGTGACACGTTGGCGAGTGTGAATATCGAATTAAGCGAGTTAAACCCAAATGCTCTTCTGGTTTATGCGAACAAAGCGAAGGCAGATCTTGATCTTTTGTTCGGTCGAGAAATACTCCGAACAGCTAGCACTGTTGGCCATATGGGAAAGTTTGAGTCACGAACTCACGAATCAGCTCAACCCATACTGAGAGAGAACCTTGAAACCCTAATAGAGAACTTACCCTCAGATATTCAGCGGGTAAAAGGCATCGTCCGGCTTGCTGAAGCCCCTCGCATCCCGATGGTATTTCAATTAGTTGGGCGAAGTTGGGAGTTGCGCGCTTTAGCAGACCGAGGAAAATCACCTGAGGGTAACCAGTTGGTGGTCATAGGACCGAAAGGGTCGATACCAATAGGGTGGGATAATTTTCTCAGTTGAAAGCGCTAGACCATTGAACGGCGTTCATCAAGATTTACGAAGACCGCCGTGCACAGATCCTGGGAATAAAGAGTTATGCGTTGTTGAGATGACTGATTAGTTGCTTTAAGTCGAGGGCTAACGATCTGAGCTTCGACGATCAATCAACGACTTTATGAAGGTAAGAACGCACCTTCGAAGCAGATCAACTAGTTTCAGGCTATGAAAGCAGCGGCGTTAGAGACCCGTATGAGCTCGGAAGTTCAAGAGCTCGGGCTAGAAAGTTTTGTCCTTCAGCTAGAAGTTGACGGCCTGTGCGTAGTGCCGCCCGAGAGAACTGGTGTGCAACCTGAGACAATAAAAGCTATTCGTGATCATCTCCTGAGCGAAGCCGAACAAATTGTCGGATGCGGATTCGACTTGAACGCAGGACCAGATATTCCACTCACTATGAGCCCAGATGAAAACGTTATCGCCCGATTTAGTGGAGATAGTGGAGAACCAACTCAATTTATTGTCCAGCAGCTTTGTGCCCGTGATCGTTTATTCCGCGACCTCGCAATCAATCCGGTTGGGTTGGCTCTGATTCGGCACATGATTGGAAACAAAGCGACACGTTTCAGCAGTCACAATGCTTTCATCAAATGGCAAGGCGAGTTCGGTTACGGACGTAACCTTGGATTGCACTGCGACCAAATGGCGGTACCTCTCCCATGGGGCCGTAATGCTCTCACAGCGAATACCAACTGGTGTCTGACGGATTACACAAAAGAGAATGGAGCCATGGCTTACGTACCGGGATCACATCGCCGTATGGAGCCCCCGCGTTTTCCTGAAGCAGTTGAACTAGCGGTACCTTTGGAAGCCCCTGCTGGATCACTAATCGTGTTTCATGGCGCCACTTGGCATGGAGCTTTTCCGCGATTGAGCCCTGGGATGCGCCTATCTATCGCTAACTATTTTCGCCATTACATGGTCCTCCCTCAGGACGATATTAAAAACCTTTTCCCGCAGGAACTGGCTGATGATTGTTGTGACCCTGAGGTGTTTCGAATGCTGTCAGGATTTGTAGACGAATTTCCCTATGCGCAACAAACAAGTCCTATTCCTGGGTTTGCCACTTGACAGGTGCGGTCGCTTTAACCAATAACCTGGTCTCGTGATGAAGGATATGATGACATTAGCTGAGACCATGAGCGCGTATTAAAGGAATAATGGACACTGAACCTGCAGATTTCGAAGAAGCATTGGCAGGAGTCTTAACGCTTGCGATTGTTGCGACCTCAGATGCAAAATCTGCTGAGGCAATGGAAGTTGTTGACGCGTTAATTCCGCATCTAGATGCTGCTGCTATAGATAGAGCAAACGTCGTAGCAAAGCGGCGTGCAGCGGAGTGGCAGCAGCGTAAATAAAGTGGTTGTGGTGCTAACCATGTGTCGTATGGCTGAGGTGACCAGGACATATGACTGCTAGAGCTCCTTCAGTTAGCTAGAACATGATCTTTTGTTTTCTGTTACGTTACAAATCATTATGTAAAGAATTGATTACGGTGAAACAGGGGGAAAGAAATGAGTTATGTAGTAGCTAATCGATTGAGGGCAGTGGACGTCGAAAAGTTTTTAGAAGTTTTTAATAGTCTTGCCCGTCCGGCGCTTGAAGGCAATGGCGCCACAAAAATTAGAGTAAGCCAAACTGTTATAGGTGGTGCTGACTCTGGCCTTATCGGGGTTGCCATGTACTTCGATTCGGTTTCTGCTTCTGTCGCAGCATTAGGTGCAGGAAATGCGGCTGCAGGGCCAAGTGCTCGTGAAGCTGGCGTAGAGCTAATTGGACGCAGTTTGGTCAAAATTCGAGAACAACGAGGATCTGATGAAGGTGCCTTTGGTTCGGTTCTTATGGCTGCTGGGCCTGGGGTCGATGATGCTACTTACGCATCTAATGCTGATGCTTTTTATGGAGCTATGAGTTCTGGAGCAAATGGTCAGATGTTAGGAGACATGGTTGCTGGGGGAGACCGAACGGGTTTGCACGTTGCCGTGACGTGGACTGATGATATCGACGCATTGCAAAGTGCTGCCGAAGCGATGTACTCAAATACGGAAATTCAGAAAGTGATGCAACATTCCGGAATTTCTCCTGTAAGTAGAAGCATCTTCAAAACAATCATTTAGCTATCAGTAAACAGTGCATCTCGAGAAGAAGTTAGTTAGTTAGACAGCTAGCAAAGCGCAGTAGCTTTCGTTGGAGGTTTTTTTAGCTTGCCTCTGAAACTGTTGGAATATGCCCGCTGTGTAGGGCACCCT
>PCCJ01000039.1 GCA_002731665.1 Actinomycetota bacterium
CAACGCAACTTCTTCAACCGGATCAGCCTCAATCAACGAAGTAGCTCCCTCAGGAGTAATCAAACGAGAACTCAAAGGCGCAGCCAACGCACAACTATTAGCTGGTTCTGATTCTGCTTCTGCATCAATCAGAACTGACGCATCCTCGGTTTCAGCCACCGTTTCGCCAGCGACCCCTCGCTCGACAAAAGCAGCTAACGCTGCCTTAACGGCACTAGTTCCCCCGCCAGATCCATTATCTGAATTTTGAAGATAACTTACAAAAGCTTCTAATGCTGCCGCTGCTTTAGGGTCAGCATCGTCGGACGCAATTGTTTGAGCTACCTCAGATTCATCTTCGACGGTCGAAGAGGTAGATTCTGGCCAGAACAAAAACGCTCCGACAATCACTGCTATCAGGGCGACAACTGCGGCTGTCGCTGCCAAAGGTCGCCCTTTCCCCTTCCGAGCCGGTTTATCGCCATTGGCTTGCTGGCTTGATTCAGGTTGTTCGTTGCGCGCCGCAACACATGTTTCGCAAGCACAGAGGCGGGAGATATTTGAAGTGTGCTCGTTTGAAGATGTTGGCTTGTCTAATGGTTCGTTCATAATTCAATCGCTGAGGGCTAGAGCTTCAATGGTATGACAAGTTGGGTTCTGTTTCATCTTAAAAGGGCAACAGATCTGATTCGGGGTTAAGAATCACATACAAGCTTTTTCTCGCTCCTCGCGCATTTCTGGGTTACGGAATCATTCATTCGTTCAATTAGAGGCGTTTCGCTTGATTGCAAAGTGGTCATCCGTCACGTTCGCGACCCGGGGAACACTTCATTCCTTAGATTAAGAATTAATTCCATAAGGAGAAAAATGTTGAAAATATCTGCTCTAGCCAAAAAGTTTCTCGGTACACGATCAGACAATTTCTTCCATATCGAGACTCGGCCATGACTCAGCTTTTAGTAGACCAGCAGAATTTGGCTCCTGTGCGTGCTACCAATTTACAGGTTGGTCAGCATCTAGTCCGAAGCTTTGACGAAGTCTTAGCTATTCATGCAATTTACCAGGATTGGTCAATCAACGAAGTGAAACTGGTATTGAGAGCTGATGATGGGAAGTTCAAAAGAGAAGTAATTAGCAAAGAATCTTTGCTTCTTGTCCTAGCTGCGTGAGCCATCTGCCATCACTAATCTGTAAACAGAATTTTATCTATCAACTGGCGTTGCGTTGCCATAACGTTTGAGTCCACTGCCCAAGTAGGAGGTTTGACGCACATTGAGTCTGCTCTTGGGCCCAGCTCTTGCAAAGCTTGACCAACGTCGTCTGCTGTTCCACAAAGTGCAAAAGTTTCTGCCATCTCTAGTGGAACCAAATGGACGCAATCTTGGACTGTCTTTTCCCGTCGAGCTTCCACGAGGGACTTTGCTATGTCGCCAAATCCGTGCTGGTCGAAATACGAGTGGTAGCTCGGAATTCCTGCATAGAAGGCGACATTCCCACGAGCTCGCATCGCCGCCTGACGCCTATTTGTGTCTATTGAAGCCGTAAGCCAAAGCTGCACGTGAATCTCTGATGAGTCTCTGTTCGCCAGCCTTGCGCCTTTCGACAGCGCCTTTAGAGCGTAATCAAATGTCCACTCTCGAGACCAAATTGGATGGCCGATCAATCCATCCGCTGTTTCGCCGGCAAGCTCGCACAAACGTTCTCTCAAAGCGGCAACCCATACCGGAATTCGTGTTGCCTTCGGACTGAACGTGGGAACAAGTGATTCGAAAGACAACGAATAGTGCTCACCATTGAAAGGAGTGATTGTCGTCGATTGGGTGATCGCTGCTTCGTTGACCTGTCTCACAACTTGAATCAGTTCTCGCATGCGCCCTATCGGTGGGCTAAATTTTTCTCCATAAAATTTTTCGTTCCATGTCTGAGGAGCAGTCCCGAGTCCTAACACAAAGCGTCCCTCGCTGAGCTCATCTAATTCAATTGCGGCACAGGCTGTCTCGAAAGGAGATCTTACGAAACCCATGGCGATACCTGACTCTATTCGCAAACTCGTGTTTGCCGCTGCGACTGCCAGTGCTGCCCAGGGAGGTCCATAAACCTGATTAACTATGGCTCCGGTATAGCCTTTTGCCTCTAAACGTTTGGCATTGTCAACTATTTCCTTGGCTGTTCCCTTTGGAAGCGGCGCCCAGAATTCCATTGCTGCCCTTTCTTATCCGGCATGCCAGACGGTGACTGATAGTTCATATTTATTGATTTCTTTATAATATTTACTGTTCTTAGATAAACATGCCTGAAGCGATCAGTTCAGCTGCTTCGTCCTCAGTGTGGCCCAAAATTTCGGTGAGAATTGGAAACAAGTGTTCACCAAACGTTGGTGCTGCCCACTTCGCCGAGCCTGGGGTTCTCGACAAATGTATGGGGTTCTCCTCAATCCATGTTTGTTCCCATTTCTCATGGGCAACTTGAGTGAATGCCCCTCGATGCTTCATCTGGGCGTCGTTCACTACATCGGGTGCGTACAAAATACGATGAGCAGCAACACCTACTTTTTGAAGTTCTAGTTCAGCTTTTTCGCCAGCTAGTCCGCTGGTCCAATCACTGATAATAGAATCGATCTCATCATGTCTATCGATGCGTTCGGACAAGCTTAGGTCCGCTAAATCGGTACGGCCCAAAAGCTCAACTAATGACCTCCATTGTTTATCATCCTCGCAAGCAAGCACTAACCACCTATCTTCTCCCACGACTGAATAAGCCCCATGCGGCGCCATGTTTGCATCACGATTTCCAATTCGGGTTCCTCGAACACCGTTGACTTGTTGATCTAAGAACGCAGGAGATAGTAAGTGAACCGCTCCTTCCATCTGCGAGTAGTCAATGTACTGACCTTCTCCGGTTTGGTCTCGATGATCAAGCGCTCCAAGGATTGCAGCTGCAGTGAACCGGGGAGAAATAAAGTCAGAGTAAGCAGCAAATGGCCCACACGGCGCTCGATCCGGCCAACCGCCAAATGGGTAGAACCCTGCGACCGATGCGCCAATATTTCCAAAACCAGAAATATTTCGTAACGCTCCAGTCTGACCCATCAAAGAAGTAGAGACCATAATCAATTTGTCATTTATTTTTTTTAGATTATCGTAACCAAGTCCTATGCGATCTATAACTCCGACTGAGTAGGACTCGATTAAAACATCAGCCCACTTTACAAGACCTTCCATAATTTCTTTAGATTCTGGCCGTCTAAGATCAATAGCTAAAGACATCTTTGAAGCATTGATGCTGTGGTAGCTCAAAGAATTTTCAGCTCCCGGCTCACCATTCATGAATGGCCCAGCGCCGCGCATAATGCATGGCTTAGTTTCAGACTCAATTCGGATAACTTCAGCGCCGAAATCGGCCATCATTCTCGCTGTGTAAGGACCAGCTATTGCCCATGTAAGGTCAAGTACTTTGACACCTTGCAGCGGCGCTCCCGACCAACTTTTGGATGCACTGGCAGAGATAGCCGGTACTCGATTTTCAGCTGATTGCAAAATTTCGGTAGCATGCTGATTCAATCGAGGGGGGCCTACATCGGTAATCATTGGAGTCCTTGCTGGACGCGATACCGGTCCCGGATATTTTAGACCTTCGATATCGGTCCAGTAATTACGTTCAAGAAAATGATCTAAATTAAGTAACTCATCGGTCTCCATCACCGGAACTAGGATTAAATTTCGACTCAACGCTCCGGCCAGCAACTCAGCTTTCGTTTTTGTAGCGATGAAGTCCTGGAGCACCTCTCCTCCCCGATTAAGCAGTTCTGGCGCTTTAGGGTCAGAAGTCAGCTGAGCTCCAAAACCAATCCAGTCGATATCGCGCAATTCCTCGGGACACATACCCTCTTCTTCAACCCACTTAAAAAGTCTAATCGTGTAAGGGCCTACCGTCGGGCCTACTAGAAAGACGAGATTCACAAACCCGTCTTTGGCTTTGTAGACTGTCCGCAGCGTTATTGGGCCTATTTCCATACCTCCTGATAGCCGTTTCGTCGAAGGCGCATCAACAAAGGGGTATAGCGTTTGAAATTGTGTGGCGCTTAAATAACTTTGCTGAGCTGAGATGTCAGCTTGCTGGCCGACACCCGAGCGATCTCTCTCCCTGAGAGCAAGAAGAACAGCGCATAGCGCATCTCCCGCCGCAAAATGCCACGTCTGAGGCAACGACAGCCGAACAGGCGCACGATCTCGGTCACCAGTTAAACCCATAGTCCCCGATGCGGCAGTATTCGTTATGTCAGTTCCGGCCCAACTAGCTTTCGGACCACTAGATCCATATGGTGAGATGGAAGCGGTTACTAAGTGTGGATGTCGTTTACACAGCCCATCAATATCAATTTTTTGAGCTCCGCTTTCGATCAACACATCAGCACCAGCGGCTAAAAACTCCAATGTTTCTTTACCCACATCAGTGCTTAAGTCAACAATGATCGACTTTTTGCCGCGGCTATAGGCGGCATGCGTCAATGAACGTTCTTCTCTCGGCCCGTCGTCGGCATAGGGCCCGTGGTTGCGGGACCGACTGCCTTCTGGCGGTTCAACAGCTATAACTTCGGCACCCATTTGCGCCAGAATCATTCCACATAGGTGCCCGCGATCATCTGTCAGGTCTAAAACTCGATAACGCTTCAACACTTCAATCCCCCTCTGCGTTTAATGAGTTTGCCATATCGTCTTAAGGACACTGTCTCATCTAGATCAGTCGTTGAACAAACACTTTTAAGAGATATCAAATTAAATTCTTTATAACGGGTACATGTGCATCATTTTTAGGACCACTAATTTTAAAGTCGGTTAGTCTTGAACCAATGATCATAAAGTTTCCACACTGGCGAGCTCAGACTCTCCTGGGTCGTCCTCGGAACCATGCAGCTCGGCAACTGTGTCTCCACCATAAACCTTTAAACCAGGCTAGGTAACTTTGAATCCGCCGCTGCGTTTTGGAATATTCGACCAGGTAGAGCATCCCGGTTCAGGCTCAATCGCCGATATTTATCGTGACCACATTGCTCTAGCCGTCACAGCCGACTCGGCAGGGTTCGAGCATTATTTCAAATCAGAGCATCACCATGTACCTCTTGATGCAGCTCCTAGCGTAGGCATCTTCCTCGCTGCGCTCAGTCAAGTCACTTCACGCATTAAGTTGGTATCACTTGTTCATCTTCTTCCCTTCTACGAACCGATGCGCTTGTACGAGGAACTGTGCATGTTGGACCAATTGTCTACAGGCCGACTCGAGTTTGGATTTGGCAAAGGAGTGAGTCCCCCGGAGCATCTTTTGTGGAACATAGATCGAGCAGAGGTTGATGCAAGAACAGAAGAATCACTCCAAATTATCTTAAAAGCAATGCACCAAGTAGAAACCGAAGGACTCGGAACATTATTCAGCTTTGAAGGCAATTTCTGGACTTACTTAGATGCACCTCTTGAGGTCAACCCCTACCAAACACCTCACCCTCCTCTATGGCGTCCCGGGACTCTCTCGACCGCAGCCAAACTTGGGGTGAGCACAATCGTTCCAGGACCAGTATCAGTCGTCATAAAAAAAATCAGTGAGCATCAGCAACTTGTGGAACCTGGGCTTTGTCCTGCCCAACAACCGATATTGTCTCTTTTGCGGAGGGTGGTGATCGCTCCGACTGACAAGAAAGCAGAAGATATAGCCCGTGCGGGTTGGGCCACGTTTGATGCCAACCTCACAAAACTTTTCCGACGTTACGACCTTTGGCCTCCGCATGTACCTAGCTTTCTGGGAGATTTTGATCAAGCGATAGCCACAGATTCGTTGATCTGCGGGTCTCCTAAAAAAATCAAGGAGCACTTTGCCGATATCTCAGAAAACATCCCCGGTGCATATGTGACTATTTGCCCATCATGGGGCAACATATCAGGCTTCTATGCTCAGCAAACTCTTGACCTTTTTATAGAGAACGTGATGACAGACCTTAGCTAACTAATTTAACTAGTTGCAGGCGGACTCAACTAATTGCCTACTTATAGTTCCCTGGACGAACACAACTGAGACGCCTTAGCTAGCTCTGTAATTGCTTATTGAAATATGTACGGTTTAAGCGAATCTTGAGCGGCTATGCGGTACTTATGCCAATTCCCGCCACCGTAGTAGGCCAAACTGCCCGGCTCAGCGTCACCATGCCCGTTGTAATACGAAATACAGTCCCTTAATGGAGCGGTTCCGATATCCGCTACTCGGCAATGCTCGGCATATGTCTCTTCTGATTCTTCCGTAACATCAACTACCTGAATTGCTTTGTCTCGCATGGCTGTGAGCATCCATATTATGTAGTCACCATGTTGCTCAATTGCATCAGTGAAATTAAAACTCCCGCCACCACCTTGTGGACCTGACACAATAAACAAATTAGGAAATCCTTTGCTATGGAGCCCTAAGAATGTTCTTGTTCCTTTTGATTTCCATTTATCGCTCAACGTGACGCCTTCGCGCCCTTTGATCATGTTGAACGTTGATGTTGCCATCCACTGAAAGCCTGTGGCATAGATCAACACATCTAGGGGGTACTCAACTCCATCATGCACCACTCCGCGCTCGTTGATTTCGCTAACTCCTAGAGGGGCTGTATCTACTAGCGTCACATTTGGCAGGTTAAACGTCGGAAGATACTCATCGTGAAATGTCGGGCGTTTACAGCCATAGGGATAATAAGGCTTTAGAGCCTCGGCTGTTTTTGGATCTTCGACTATGGCATCTACTCTGGCTCGGATCTGCTCCATAATCCGGAAGTTGGAGTCGAGTTGCCTTTGAATCATTTCTTCTTGGCTCAATCTCTCAGAATGCGTTTTGCGTTCTTTGAAATCATCTACTTTGCCGGCTAGATAGTCATCATTTGCTTTAATCGCTGTTCGCCCGGCAGAAATTCGAGCGAATCTGGCTCGCCTAGCTTTAGCCCAGCCGGGTTCGGCAGCCCATTCGGTCATTTCTTCTTCAGTAGTTGCTCGCTGATCTCTAACATCTATCGAGGATGGAGTTCTTTGAAACACGCACAGGCTACCAACTGTTTTCGCTAACTCCGGAATTGCTTGCACAGCAGTTGCGCCGGTTCCGATGATGCCAACTCTTTTTCCTTTTAGATCTACATGGTAGTTCCATCGAGAGGTATGAAATGAATCTCCGGCAAAGGTTTCCATGCCTTTAATCCGAGCTAGTTTAGGGCTAGTCAGGATGCCATTCGCCAAAATGACATAACGGGCGCGCATAGCGTCGCCTCGATCCGTTTTCACAGTCCAACGCTCTGTGTCCTCATCCCATTCGGTGGACTCAACAGTTGTATGAAATAAAGCCCGGTCATAGAAGCCAAATGTTTCAGCCATTTTTTGGCAGTATTCAAGAATCTCAAAGCCTGAAGCGAACTTCATCGTTGGGAAATAATTCATTTCCTCTAGCAGCGGCAGGTAACTGTATGACTCTACGTCACAAGCAATTCCGGGGTAACGGTTCCAATACCAAGTACCGCCTACGTCACCGCCTTTTTCACAAAAACGGACATCTTCAAATCCGGCTTCACGGAGCTTATGCCAAAGCAATAAGCCAGCGAACCCAGCGCCGATTACTAAGATTTCGCATTCGTCAGTCAACGTATCTCGTTCAACTGGTGCCTCAGAATAGACATCTTCTAAATATTTGCTGAAATCCCCCTCCATAGCCATGTAGTCAGCTGCGCCACGCCGGGCTTCTTTAAACTCTCTATACTTAGCTTGTTCTTCAGCATCGAAAACAGCGCCAACTGGCTCAGGCGGAAGCGTTTTTAGACTTAGGTTCTCATTAACA
>PCCJ01000040.1 GCA_002731665.1 Actinomycetota bacterium
GTGCAAGGGGGGTTTGGTCGTAAGGGAGAACCCTCGATAATTCTAGCTGGTGGTAAAAATATTGCCGGAATCGATGATGCTTTGCAACATGCTCGCCGGGCCGCAGGGCTACCGCAAGATTAGTTGGCAACGATGAGAGCTGTTGGTGTTGATCTAGGGTCGAAACGAATAGGTATAGCTATTTCAGATAGCGACGGAATCGTGGCCACGCCATATGAGGTGGTGAAACGATCTGGGGATCGCGAACAAGATCATCGTAGGATTCAGAGTATTATTTTAGAAGTGGAAGCAGAGATATTAGTCGTCGGGTTGCCGTTATCTCTTAATGGCGAGGAAGGAAGAGCAGCCCAAGGTGCGCGACATGAGGCTGACGAAATCAAAAAAGACCTCGATATTCCGGTAGTGATGCATGACGAGCGATACACGACGGTGGAGGCGGAAAGATCTCTCAAAGAGCAAGATCTGAACGCTGTCCAGCGACGGAAAATAATTGACAAAGTAGCTGCTACTGTTTTGCTGCAGGCGTGGTTAGATGGGCAGTAAGAGAAAGACAAAAAACATTGTTCCTTACCTCTATCACGAACCGCTATGACGGCCTCGAAAACTAGCTCGAGCGATCTGACATCAAAATCTTCCGGCAAGGAAGGAGTTGATTATGAAACTATTTTTATTAGAAAAAATCGAGGAACTCTGCTCTCATTAGTTCTTCTACTCATGGTGCTAATGGCTAGTCTTTTCTTTTTGAATAGGACCATAAATTGGGCGAAAGAGTTGATTGATCCACCAGGTGATCGGGGTGCAGCAATCAATCTGACTCTCCCGCCAGGCGCAACTACGTCGGGCATCTCCGAAACATTGGCTGATCTCGAGATCATTCCCAGCGCAAGCGCCTACGAGTGGTACATCCGACTAAAAGGTGGTCCTGAATTTCAAGCTGGCTCATACACATTCCACAGTAACTCTTCGATATCTCAAGCCTTGGAAGTTTTGAGTGCTGGTCCTAACACTCCGGAACAGGCGGAGCAGCTTCGACTAACAATCCCAGAAGGGTTCACAGTTTCGCGAATAATAGATTTAATAAACAACACTCCTGGTTTGGCTTTTAGCGGGTTCGATTTCGAAAACGAATTACGCGTTGGGTATAACAGCTCAGGCGTTTTATCAGACCAAGCGATGGTCGCTGAAGGAGTCATCGAGCCATATGAGGGACTACTGTTTCCAGATACTTATTTCCTAACTGAAGAATCTTCTGCAGAAGATCTGGTTGTGCAAATGATCTCCCGTTTTGATCAAGTACTTTTGGAACTCGGCTATTCGGAAGCTACCGAGAGCGTGGGTCTAAGCGCTTACGAGGTTCTCACTATCGCAAGTTTGATTGAGCGAGAAGCTCGAATCCCAGAAGAACGCGGAAAGGTTTCGCGCGTGATCCACAACCGTGTCGCTTCAAATTGGTTTCTTGGAATTGACGCCACAATCGTATATGTGACTGGTAATAACAATTTGTCCGCTGCTGACCTCAGAGTGGATTCTCCGTACAACTCTCGACTTGTTCGTGGTCTGCCTCCAGGGCCCATAAGCTCACCCGGAAGAGCTGCTTTAGAAGCTGCTATTGAGCCTGCTCCCGGGCCGTGGCTGTATTATGTACTTGTTTCAGAAGATGGTCGTCATTCCTTCTCAACCAATAATCAAGATTTTCAGCGAGACAAAGCAAAATGTGTAGAGAGAAACCTTTGCGGATGAACGAATTTGCGTTACCCACAGCTAAAACGAAGTTACTGGCAGTGATAGGAGACCCCGTTCGTCATTCATTAAGCCCAGTGATGTTTAACTCTGCATTCCGGGCTTTGGGCATGGACTGGCTCTATGTTGCCTTGCCAGTAAAGCTAGGTTCGAGTAGAGCTGCGATCGACGGAATCCGTGCCCTCGACATTGTGGGGCTATCAGTAACGACTCCTCACAAGGAAATGGTTGCGGCGGTAGTTGACCAACTCTCTCCCGTTGCTAGGAAATTAGGAGCTGTTAACTGCGTGCGCAGGAGCGGCGAAGTGCTAATCGGAGAGAATACGGACGGCAAGGGATTCGTTGAATCGGTTCGCTCCGGGCTGGGTGTTGAACCTGAGAGAAGTAACGTGGTGGTGGTTGGCGCTGGAGGTGCTGCCCGTGCGGTGACTTTAGCGCTGGCTGAAGCTGGGGCGACCATCGCTGTGGTTAACAGAACCAAAGACAAAGCAGAAAAAATAGTTGGCCAGATGGCCATGGAAAATGTTTCTACAACTGGATTCGAATCGATCAGCGACGCTGACCTAGTAGTACAAGCGACTTCATTGGGTATGCGTAATGACGACCCATTACCGTTCGACCCAAATCTAATCGGAAAAGGTCAAACGTTGGTTGATCTGATATACCACCCCGAGCGCACACCAATTGCAGCAGCCGCCGCAGCGCATGGTGCTCAGATTGCCAACGGAGTTGGAATGTTGCTACATCAAGCTGGAGAACAATTTCGTATTTGGACGGGAGAAGAGCCTCCCCTTAACGTTATGGCGGCTGCTGTCGGTCTTAAGTTCGCTCAGAATACAGGCGAGTAGGTCTTTGGAATTGAAGCTTGGAAGCTGAAGCCGGGTAAGACACTAAAAATCTGTACGATGTGTGTGTGAGCGTGACGCAGTGATAGAGGTCGAGGTCCCGTTGGGTGATCGTTCCTACTCGGTTTTAGTAGGCCCCGGAGCGGTTAATCAGCTGAGTTCGCTGATACCTGAAGATGCTGAAAGAGCATTCGTAATTACTCAGGCAGGAGTAGGTGTCACCGTTGACCCGAGGATTCCATACCAAGTAGCGCATATTCCAGATGGGGAAGAAGCCAAAATTCTTACAACAGTGGGGAATTTGTGTTCATCGTTTGCAAAGTTTGGGATAACTCGTCGAGATATTATTATTGGGGTCGGAGGCGGTGTCGTAACCGACGTCGCCGGATTCGCTGCGTCGGTGTATCACCGAGGAGTGAGAGTAATTCACGTTGCTACGACTCTTTTAGCTCAAATTGATGCCGCTATCGGTGGCAAAACGGGAGTTAACCTTCCCGAAGGAAAAAATTTAGTAGGAACGTTTTGGCAACCATCTGGAGTCATCTGCGACACTTCCGTCCTAGATAATCTCCCGGAACGTGAGATGGTGGCAGCAATGGGTGAACTAGCAAAATACCATTTTTTGGGTGGCAGACAGCTAAATAAATTGCCTCTAGATCAACGAATTGCCGCCTGCATACAAATCAAGGCTGATGTAGTTGCCGCGGACGAGAGAGAAGGCGCCGGTCGAGCGCTACTGAACTATGGTCACACGCTTGGGCACGCTCTGGAAATTGCTGGCAGCTTCGATCTCAGACATGGCGAAGCTGTTGCAATTGGCCTTAAGTATGCAGCGTTGCTAGCTCTCACTTTGGGTCGTATAGATGAGAATCGAGTCGCCGAACATCAGGCGGTGCTTGATGCCTATTCCTTGTCGTCAGTTCTGCCGCCGGAAGTCAATCATGAAGACCTAGTTGATTTGTGCAGCAAAGACAAAAAAGCTTTCGATGGTTTCACATTCGTTTTAGATAGCTCCGCTGGCCTAGAAGTCGTCTCTGGGATACCGCGAGAAGCGTTACTTTCTGCCCTTAAACTCATGGAAATCAGTGAATGACTTGACCGGGTGTCGCCTAATGGCCAAATGTCTGGCAATCTATGAGTGTGTCTAATCCAGTTCTACTTCTCTTATCCGGAGTAAATTTAAACCTACTTGGAACGCGAGAGCCTGAAATTTATGGAACATCAACTCTCGAAGACCACGTTCAGATTGCTCGTACGCAAGCCAATATGGCTGGTTATGACGTTGAGCATCTGCAAACTAACTTTGAAGGAGTTCTAGTAGAAGCCATTCAAGCTGCTCGCGGTACTGCTGCGGCGATAATTATAAACCCGGGAGCATTCACTCACTACGCTTGGTCAATTCACGATGCGTTAGCGGCCTTCGATGGTCCAGTTGTCGAGCTGCATCTATCCAACCCTAAAAAGAGGGAAGCTTGGAGACATGTCTCAGTAGTGGAACCAGTGTCGATAGCTACTGTGTCTGGCGAGGGCGGACCCGGTTACGCTCGAGCCGTTGAGATAGCAGTAGGAGCCATCGAGGGTGCCGGTGCTAAAAATAACTCCTAGCAGACATCAAAGAGTCAAACGGCTTCGAACGCTGCTGAAGGATTCCAAAATTGATGGACTAATGATCAATGATATGGTCAACATCTTTTATCTGACCGGATTCACGGGATCCTCTGCTCGACTGTTTATCAACGAACATGAAGCCAAAATCTATACGGACAAACGCTACGAGGAGCAAGTCAGCGCTGAGATCAGTAGCAAAGTTTTCGATGTTGATATTGGAAGTGGCCCACAGCAAGAACTCGTTTTAGTTACTGATATGAAATCTTGCCGCAGCGTTGGGTTTGAGTCTGACAGCCTTAGCTGGACTGAAGCTAGAAAGTATTTAGAACTTCTTGACGACAAGAAAGTGATTCCAACTGTTGGGATAGTGGAAGGCCTAAGAACTGTAAAAGATGATGCAGAAATAGAACGGATTAAGGCTGCAGCAACGATTGCAGACGCTGCTTTAGCTGCTGTTAAACAAGAACTGGCTAATAACCCTACAGAAGTTGAGTTTGCAAGATTGCTGGATCAGACCATGTTTAACCAAGGAGCGGATGCTCTTTCTTTTGAGACAATATGCGCTAGCGGCCCAAATAGTGCGCTTCCGCACGCGAGACCTTCGGGTAGAACTATCAAAACTGGTGATTTAGTAGTTCTAGATTTTGGTGCGGTGATAGATGGTTACCATTCAGATATGAGCAGGACTTACTGCATAGGTGACCCAAGCTCAGAATCCCAGCTTCTGCTTGACGCAGTAGCTAAAGCTCAAGACGCTGGAGTTGTGGCTGTACGCCCTAGCGCAGAGTGCGCGGCAATCGATGCAGCTTGTAGAAATAAACTCGCTGACTGTGGGCTTGAAGAACTGTTTGTTCATGGCACCGGACATGGAGTGGGCCTCTTGATCCATGAGGCGCCATGGTTGAATTCCAGAAATGAAACAAAACTTCAAGCCGGGCATGTAGTGACTGTGGAGCCAGGGGTGTACCGTCCCGGGTTTGGAGGTGTTCGTATAGAGGACACCATTTTGGTTACCCAGGAGGGTGGCCGGCTGTTAACACTTGCGCCCAAAGACCCAGTTATCGCATAAGCGCTAACAATAAAGGAATCCGTATGTCGATATCGACTAGTGACTTCAAAAATGGAATAACCATTGACCTTAGTGAGGGTTTGTTTCAAATATCTGAGTTTCAACATGTGAAACCGGGAAAAGGCGGCGCTTTCGTTCGCACTACGCTTCGCAACGTTAGGACTGGAGCAGTTGTAGAGCGCACCTTTCGATCAGGTGAAAAAATGGAACGAGCCATCATCGATAAGCGAGAGATGCAATTCTTATACAACGATGGCTCTGATCTGGTTTTTATGGATATAGAAACTTATGAACAACTCGAGGTGGAGAAATCATCCCTAGGTAATGCACCGGATTATTTAGTCGAAGGAAATGGTGTCGTGCTACAGATGTATGGCACAGAAATAGTAGGCACGGACTTGCCTGCTGCTGTTGTACTTGCAGTAACTCAAACTGAGCCTGGACTTCAAGGAGATCGAGTGTCCGGTGCACGAAAATCAGCGACAATGGAAACAGGTTTAACTGTTCAGGTTCCATTATTTATCGAAATCGGAGAACGGCTTCGCATTGATACGCGTAGCGGAGAATACATAGAACGAGACAACGGGTGACAGAATTCGAAGGCGATCCGTTTGCCGGTGATCTAGCTACGCAACGCCGAGAAGCTCGGGAGCGAGTAATAGAAATGCTTTACGAGGCTGATTTCAAAGAGGGTAATATTTCAGACGTAATAGACAGTCAGATTGTCGTACCTGACGCGTTTGCGATTCGACTCGCTGTAGGCGTCTACGAAAATATTTCAAATCTCGATCAACAAATTGAAGCGCTGTTGCACGAAGGTTGGTCATTGGAGCGTTTAGGCAAACTCGACCGTTGGATTCTGAGGCTCGGAATCTATGAGATGAATAATGCCGAGGTGCCTGCAGCTGTCATCATCAACGAAGCAGTCGAACTAGCCCATCAATATGGGGCGACTGATGAAAGCGGAAGATTCGTGAATGGATTATTGGCGGCTCAGGTAAACCAACAATAATTTTATTGAATAGGTGAGATACCATGAGCGGAAACTTCGGTAACTGCGACTAGCATGCGATTCTGACCGTGAAGTGAGTCCTGTGAGGCTCAAACGGCTGGAGGAATGCGCGTGGCAGATCGCGAAAGAAGAATGACGCCCCCATTCGGGGGCGTTTTTGTTGCCACGTCAACTATTTTAGATCAAGCCCAAGTTCATAGAGCGCTAACGCGTATTAGTCACGAGATAATAGAAAAAAACCGTGGGTTAGACAATATTGTTCTTGTTGCCCTTCAAACTGGCGGAGTTCAGGTAGCCGAGCACATTGCACAGCTACTGTTTGAAATTGAAGGCGTTGATGTACCTACAGGAACAATCGATGTCGCCCTTTATCGAGATGACATTGGTCTTCGTCCAGTGATGCCGGAGGCAGAGACTACGATCCCAGTGGACCTCACCGCTAAGACCGTGGTGCTTGTAGACGATGTTCTGTTCACCGGAAGAACAATTCGCGCTGCATTAGACGCGTTAAATGATTTCGGTAGACCTCGAGCTGTACAACTTGCGGTAGTCATAGACCGAGGCCATAGGGAACTGCCTATACGGCCAGACTTTGTTGGCAAAAATCTTCCGACACGGCGCGAAGAAGTAGTTGATGTAAACCCTGAAGGAGTACTCCTTGGGGTGATGAGAAAATGATGAAACATCTTCTCGAGCTTGAAGAGCTTGACCTCGAAGGTATTCAAGCAATTCTTCAGCTCACAGATCGATTCGTCGAGGTAGGGGAAAGGGCAATTCCGAAAGTGCCGGCTCTACGAGGAAAAACTGTAGCCAACATGTTTTTTGAAGACTCGACTCGCACCCGGCTCTCATTTGACGTCGCTGCGAAGCGACTATCTGCGGATGTCCTGACTTTTTCTGCGAGCTCTTCCTCATTGAACAAAGGTGAGTCGATTCGAGATAGCGTTGAAACGCTCGAAGCAATGGGAATTAATGCAATAGTCGTGAGGCACAGCTCCTCTGGAGTTCCTCAACAGATAAGTCGATGGGTGAATGAAGGCATTTCGGTCATAAACGCAGGCGATGGATGGCATGCGCACCCTACACAGGGGCTCCTCGATGCCTACACAGTGTGCGAGCATTTCAGGGGACCGGCTGGTCCGGCAGCTTCCTTGCAGGGACTACATGTTGGTTTAGTCGGAGATATTTTGCATAGCCGGGTCGCTCGAAGCGATATTCAGGCATATACGGCTTTAGGAGCCACGGTCACGCTGATAGCACCACCTACGTTGCTGCCAGCAGATATTTCGACCTGGCCAGTTCGGGTAAGCCAAGACCTTGATCAAGTTCTTCCGACGTTAGACGTTTTGGGTCTTCTCAGAGTGCAAAGAGAACGGATGGCGGAAGGATCAATTGGTTCGATGCGTGAATACATCGAAGAATTCAGCCTAACCCAAAGGCGTGTAAAACTATTATCAGACACTGCTGTCATCACTCATCCGGGCCCCGTTGTGCGCGGAGTGGAGGTAACTGGATCAGTTCTTGATGAGTATCCGAGAGTTCTCAAAAATCGTCAAGTGTCAAATGGTGTTGCTGTTCGAATGGCTGTGCTTTTCCTCTTACTTGGATCCGGAGCAGAACTTGTCTAGTCGACTGCTTTCGTATTTCTTCAAAGGTGGAGAAGTAGTAGATCAGAGTGGTCGGCGTTATGAAGATGTGGCTGTTTCAGATGGAATGATTGTCAAACAACCAACTGATGATGCCATAGAAATAGATATCAGTGGGTGTGTTATGTCCGCTGGATTGGTAGATCTTTCAGTGAACTTCGGTGAGCCGGGTTTCGAGGATGTTGAGTGTGTTGATAGTGGTTCCAGAGCGGCGGCAAGAGGCGGGTTTACTGCAGTTCTAAATAGCTCAGATACCTTCCCTGTTCTTGACTGCCCATCGATGCTAGCTGAAGCTGAATTGCTCTTTGCTAAGAGCATTTGTGAGATGAGAGCGAGCGCCACTATTACAGTCGGAGGCAAGGGGTTAAGTTTGGCTCCATTGCGGGAGCTAAGCACTAAAGGTGTCCGCTGGTTCAGCGATCGCGGAGCTATAGAAAATAAAAGTTTGTTGCGTAACGCAATGGAATATTCCTTAAGTGGTTCTGTCATCTCAGTTCGTCCCCGATCTGGATCTCTAAATGTTAATGGGGCAATGCACGAGGGAAAGTGGTCAGCAATATTAGGTCTTCCTGGGGAGCCAAGCGTTAGTGAGACATCAGAAGTTGCGGCCATTATTGACCTCGCACACGTTACCGGAGCCCGTGTTCATCTAGATCGGATTAGTGCAGCTGAGTCCGTTCAGCTACTCCGAGAAGCCAAACGGAACGGCGTTGAAATAACTTCTTCTGTGACCATCCAGCACCTAATGTTCACAGATTCAGATTGCGCCGCCTATGACCCTATGTACCGAGCTGAGCCTCCGTACCGTTCTGACGAAGATCGAAAAGCACTTATTTTAGGAGTTGAAGATAGAACTATCGATATCGTGGTGAGCGACCACCGCCCAGCCACTGCTGAAGCAAAAGAACTCCCCTTTGATAAATCAGCAAAAGGCGCAGCAGGAATTGAAGCTACTGCAGCTCTCTTAATGGGCTCCTGTGGCTTAGAACTTGAAGTAGTTTTAGATGCTTTATCTTGGCGCCCGGCAAAAGTCGCTGGTTTCGTAAACCATGGCAATCTAGTTCGTCCGGGGAATGTCGCCAATTTGACTGTGTTGAACCCAAAGGCCTCATGGAAGTTTCAAGCTAGCGAGCAAGTTTCCCGAGGTCGAAACAATCCTTATTTTGAAAAAATACTTACGGGTCGCGTGATCCACACGATATATCGAGGAGAGCTAGTGGTTACTGATAGTGAGGTCGTTGTATGAGTGCGATTAGATATGGTTGTTTAGTCCTTGCAGATGGAAGTGTTTTCGAAGGTGAACTCATAGGGGCAGAGCGTGAGGTGGCTTCGGGGGAAGTCGTATTTAATACTTCTATGAGTGGATACCAAGAAGTTATCACTGACCCGTCGTACGCAGGTCAGATAATAAACTTTACCTACCCTCACATCGGCAACTACGGAGTTAACAGCAACGATGTTGAAAGTAAGCGTTCTCATTGCCGAGGGATTATTATTCGCGACTTAGCTCGGCGACACTCGAATTGGAGAAGCGAAGACGATCTTGATTCGTACTTGAAACTTGAAGGAGTTCCCGGTATCGCTGGTATCGATACTCGCCGGCTGACACGTCACATCAGAAATCATGGATCAATGTCTGGGGCCTTTGGCGAACTGAACGAAAAAAAATTGGGTGAGGTTGCTGCTGCTGAACTCGGAACGAGTGGCATCGATTTAGTCAGTCAGGTCAGTACGAAATCTCCATACACAGTGGGTAATGGACCATGGCGAGTAGTGGTGTATGACCTTGGAGTTAAGCAGTCGATTCTTGAACAGCTCGGGAGAATTGCGACAATTGAGGTCGTTCCAGCAGATACAAAACCGGAAGAAGTCATTAGGCGAAATCCGCACGGCGTTTTTTTGTCAAACGGGCCCGGCGACCCAGAAATGGCGGGCGCTGTTGTTTCGGCGATAAAACAGTTCCTAGGGGTAATTCCTGTGTTTGGTATTTGTCTCGGGCACCAAGTGTTATCTTTGGCACTTGGAGGCCGCTCATTTAAAATGAAGTTCGGCCACCACGGTGGGAATGTTCCCGTTCGGAATGAACTTACAGGCAAGGTTGAGATAACAAGCCAAAACCACAACTTTGCAATTGAGTCGGGATCGGTACCGGGAGTCGTGGAAACCCATTTTTGTCTCAACGACGGCACTCTTGAAGGGCTTCGATGTCAAGATATCCCAGCGTTTAGCGTTCAATACCATCCGGAGGCAAGCCCAGGCCCTCATGATTCCAGATATTTATTCGATCAATTCGCAGAGCTTATGAGTTCATTCCATGGAGATCAAAGTTAATGCCGCGTAGAGATGATATTGAAAGCATTCTGATAATCGGCTCTGGCCCGATCGTAATTGGTCAAGCTTGTGAATTTGACTACTCAGGGACACAAGCGTGTCGAGTGTTGAGAGACGAGGGTTACCGAGTGATCCTCGCTAACTCGAATCCAGCGACAATTATGACTGATCCTGAATTTGCTGACGCGACTTACATAGAGCCGTTAGACGTCGCTGTGCTAACTGCGATTATCGAAAAAGAGCGTCCGGACGCAGTATTGCCAACTCTTGGTGGACAGACGGCTCTCAACCTAGCGACAGAGCTCGCCAACGCAGGTGTCCTAGACAAACATAACGTTGAGATGATTGGTGCGAGCAATGACGCTATTAAGACTGCGGAAGACCGTGATCTTTTCCGCAGAGCAATGGCTGAAATTGGGATTGAATGCGCTCGGTCTGAGATAGCTCACAATATAGAAGAAGCGCGCGCAGCGCTAAAAGAAATTGGTCTTCCAGTCATTATTCGACCGGCTTACATTCTCGGAGGTAAAGGAACTGCGTTCGCATACACGTTAGAAGAATATGAGAAAGTAGCAGCGTTGGGACTAGAGGCGAGCCCTATCTCTGAGATTTTGATCGAGCAATCCATTAAGGGCTGGAAAGAATTCGAGCTTGAAGTGATGCGCGATCATGAAGATAACTGCGTAGTTATCTGCTCGATCGAAAACGTCGACGCGATGGGTGTTCATACAGGTGACTCGATCACTGTTGCACCCGCTCAAACGCTTTCTGATGTCGAGTATCAAACAATGAGAGACTCTGCCTTCGCTTGCATTCGCCGCGTGGGGGTGGAGACTGGCGGTTCAAACGTTCAATTTGCAGTGCACCCCGAAACCGGACAGCAAATAGTTATCGAAATGAATCCACGCGTCAGTCGCAGCTCAGCCCTAGCGTCTAAAGCCACAGGTTTCCCAATAGCAAAGATTGCTGCCCGCCTGGCTGTGGGTTATA
>PCCJ01000041.1 GCA_002731665.1 Actinomycetota bacterium
ATTTGCCATCCCGAACTTTAGACGGCCTTTCGTAGATAGCTAGACTATTGATCAGAAAATCAGCTTCATCCGAAGGGTTCGCTATCTTGATCTCCACACTGTGATCACCCTGCTCTAAAGCGTATCTCCAGAACAAATAAAACCGCCTCTTAATATAGTTGGTAGGCAGCATAGCTTCCTCTACCAGCTTGCCGTCCACGTAAAGCTGCGCCTCGACAACCTGCTGCTGCTTGCCTGTGGCTGCTACCGCTCCGATCACCGCAAAACCATTACCCTCAAACTCAAACGCATAGGACCCGTCCACCTTCAAGGGCTTACTTTGAAAAGGATTACAATTTTGCGGATCATCGCTACCACTCCCAACGCACCGCTTTTCCTTTGGTTGGTGAAAAGGGAAAGACTCTTCAAAAGGAACGACGAACAGCTTTTGGGAAGGAATCGAGACCCGAGTCTCGTCAACAGAACCGCCAGCCCGCTCTATACTTTGCAACGCATGCCGGTAGGACAAATCGTAAGCTTTGTTAAGAGAGATGGTCGTGTGCGCGAAATCAAGATTCTCAATTTTTGACAACCCTTGTTTCCAATAATCTGGGATCCCTTGGTAACCGTATATCGTACCGAGAATTCCTGCCGCCGAAGCCGGGTTACAATCCGCGTCATCACCGGCCCTAGTCGCGATATCTATGGTCCTTGCAAAGTCGCCGTCACCATAGAGCAAACCCAAGACGACCCAGGCCGCATTAATTTTTGCGTCGATATTAAAGGGGGCGAGAAGACCGATCGGGCCTAAGTCAGAGCTCGACCATTTTTTATTTATTCCTTCCCAGGCAAACTTCCAGTCATCAGGGTTTTGCTCATGAAGTGCGATTACATCTGAAATGATTTGGTGAAAGTCGCTCTCCTCCGGGATGACGGAGATCGCTTGCTCGACGATCTGCTCGATATCGTCAGTCGTAAAGGCCAGAGAATACATTACAGCGATAAAAACACCGCCATACCAGCCATCTCCATAATTCATGATATGACCGACCCTGTCGCTCACCTCAACAGCGGTCGACGGCAAACCCGGCGCCATAAGACCAATAAAGTCTGCTTCAATCTGAAAATCTATATCGTCTGCGGCCGGGTTGTTTATCCAATGACCAGATTCCGGAGGCGATAAACCATTCAACACATTATATCGAGCGACCTGATTGGCAAACCAAAGAGCGTAACCCGCATTAGCAAAAGAACTTGCCAAGGATTCTGCTGAAGCGTCAAGGCCCTCATCTTCAAATACCTGCACAAAAGACAGATCCATGTATATGTCATCGTAAATATTTGGTTTTTGAGTGAACATCTCAAACAGGTAATCTTCGTGCCAGGGCAACTCGTGATCGTCTGGGACCCGAACGCTGTTGAATTTAAACTCGACAGGAAAGCCGTAGGTCACCCCGATAGTCTGTGCCGCCCACGCTCCCCTTATCTTATCTTGCAGGGTCTCCCTCGATATCTCGACCGAATCCTGCGTCCATGCAGCGCCTGCCATCGACATCACACCACATATAATCGCACTCAACAAAACTCGTTTCGTACCCTCCCCAATAGGCATTTCGCCGCTCCCTTATAACAATCAAGCAATAATACTGAAACCACTAAACAAAAAACAAAAATATTAACGACTCCTAGATCCCTATTGGATTTCTTACACTCTATTCATTCTAAGATGGTGTTTTGTGGAAGTAGATCAGACTCAAACATGATATTTTTGATAAATCCAATTTAGGGACCGATCGTGATACTCAGACAAACCATTATTCTAGCCGTCTTGGCCCTTGTCCTGGCAGCGTGCGGCGACGGTCAAATCCAAGAAGCCAATAAATCAGAAGACCGCAGCAGCGAAAAGCCGCGCATCGCACTGATCATGAAATCGCTAGCCAACGAGTTCTTTGTATCGATGGCGGCCGGCGCCCGCGACCACAACGAAAAAAATACTGATGCCTACGAGTTAATCGTCAACGGCATCAAAACCGAAAGCGACTTGGCGCAGCAGGTCGCGCTAGTCGATCAAATGATCAGCGCCCAAGTCGACGCAATCGTAATCGCGCCTGCAGACTCTAAGGCGCTCGTCCCCGCCCTGTCTCGGGCAGACCAAGCCAGCATCATCGTCATCAACATAGACAATCGTCTAGAACCCAGCATCCTCAAAGACTACGGGTTGAATATTCCGTTCATAGGGCCCAGCAACCGGGAAGGCGCAGAGATGATCGGACGCTTTGCACTACAAAATCTAGAGGCGGGCACCGAGATCGCAGTGCTGGAAGGCATACCCTCGGCCTTCAATTCCATTGAGAGACGGGAGGGCTTCAAACAGGCAGCTCGCAAAGAAAAAATGAATGTGGTGACCGTCCAAAGCGGAGATTGGGATCAGACTAAGGCCGCGCAGGTGACCGCAGGCATCCTCTCTCAATTTCCGAATCTGGGCGCGATTCTCGCCGCCAACGATAACATGGCCATCGGAGCGGCATCAGCGATCGGCATGGCGGGGCAGACAGGAAAAATCACGGTCGCCGGATTCGATAACATTGACGCTATCCACCAACTGATCCTAGACAACAAAGTCATCGGCACCGTGGACCAGTTTGGTGACCAGCTAGCGGTCTTTGGTATCGAATACGCCATCGAAGCACTGACAACCGGTCAATCTCAACAAGACAAACAGACGCCCTTGGAACTGATCACAAAAGAAACTCTGGAAAACGGTTAGCCGTAGATACACTAAATGTCAGAACCGATAGCTGTAAGTAACATTCACAAGAGCTTCGCATCAAAAGTATTAAACGGCGTCAGCTTTGCCATCAAAAAAGGTTCAATACACGGCCTGGTCGGAGAAAATGGGGCCGGCAAGACCACGCTCATAAGAATCCTGAGCGGATTACTTGAGGCAGACACAGGAACCCTCGAACTATCGGGCATCAACTTTTGGCCTCGATCGAGGAGACAAGCGCTGGACAGCGGTATCGCGCTAGTTTCACAGGAACTGAGCCTGATCGATACGCTGTCCGTGGCAGATAATATCGTCATCAGCTCGCTTCCCCCCAGATCCTTTAAACTAAATCGAAAGTCGACCCTCAGGCGCGCTGAAGCTCTACTCGATCAGGTCGGCTTAAATCAAATAAATCCATCAGACAAGCTTTCCTCATTAGCTTTAGGAGAAAAACAGCTTGTTGAGTTTGCCAAGGCCCTTGCGACGGCCAAAGACAAACAAAAACTTCTGATCCTGGATGAGCCCACCTCCGCTTTATCCGCGACACAAGTAGATCGGATGCACAACATAATCAGTGAAAAAGCCCAGTCAGGAGCTAGCATTCTCTATGTCTCCCACAACTTAGAGCACATCCTAAAAATGTGCGACCAAATCACAGTACTCAAAGACGGCCGAGTAGTATTATCGGAAGACAACGACTCTCTAACCGAATCCAAGTTAGTCTCGGCCATGTCAGGTTCAACCTTCCAACAATCCGGTGAACGGGTCGAAAAAACGATCGGTCCTCCTATTCTAAAAATAACCAGTGTATCGAGTGACGAGTTCCCAAACCCGATCTCCCTCGACTTATATCAAGGCGAGATTTTGGGTATCGCGGGCCTAAGCGGTAGCGGCCGAACAGAGCTCTTGCGCACTATTTTTGGTTTGACGGAAAATCGATCTGGCGAGGTAGTCCTGAAGAAGGAGGGCCAAGATGTTTCCATTGAAGATGCCAGCGTTGCCGTGGCCGAGGGCCTAGCAATGATTCCAGAAGATCGAAGCCGCCAGGGCATACTGTCCAGGCGCCCGCTAACACTCAACACGCTCATTTCTGGGATGGCAAAATCACATTCTTTATTTTCAAGGTTGCTCCCAAAAAACGAACATGAAAAAACTCGAAGCCTACTCAATAAATTGAACGTCAAATTCGAAAAGCCCTCTCAAAAAATTGATGAGCTCAGCGGGGGCAACCAACAAAAAATGCTGGTGGCGAGATGGCTAAACACGGACGCTCGGGTTTGGCTTTTAGATGAGCCAACCCGCGGAGTAGATGTCGGATCGAAAGTTTCCCTTCACAACCAACTTAAGGAACTCGCAGGGACAGGCAAAGCTATGATCGTCGCCTCCAGCGACTTGGACGAGTTGATGAAAATCTGCGATCGGATCCTGGTCCTATCGAAAAAAAAGTTCACATCTATGTTACACCCCGACCAGTGGAGTAAACGCAAGATCCTCGACGCCGCGTTCAATCTATTGGAAAAAAGTGAGCACCAATCCGTGGGCACCAATATGACAAAGACCAATTGATATGGCGGAACTTACCGATAAATTTAAATTCATCCTCAATATCAAAGACAAATTCGAAGAAGTTTTCATACTGTTAGCGCTTCTTCTTTTGATCGCTGTTTTTGGATTAGCAGCCGATAATTTTCTATCGTCCACGACTTTATTTTCTATTTTATCGCAGTTACCCGCGCTCACCGTTATAACAATAGGAATGACTTTGGTCCTAATCGGCGGCGGTATCGACCTGTCCGTTGGATCAGTCGCCGCACTTAGCGGTGCGGTCGTCGGCTTCGCTGCGAGCTCACTCGAAGCGCCCCTAATATTAGCTGGTATTCTAGCCGTAGCGGCCGCAGGTTTGGCTGGATTTGTTAACGGCATATTGGGCAGCCATTTAAAACTGCCTGTTTTCATCGTGACCCTTGGGATGCTGGAAGCTGCAAGAGGAGCAGCATATTTAATTAGCGACTCGCAAACTGTCTACATCGGCCCGAGCATCCAGGCATTTGCTTTACCTATCGACGGACTGGGACTATCGTCTTCGTTTCTTGTGGCCATAACCTTGGTTATCTTGGCTCACTTTGCTGTTACTCGGACCGTTTTCGGTCAATTTCTGATTGCGATCGGAACCAACGAGCAGGCAGCCAGAATATCTGGTATCAAGCCCGAACCGATTCTCGCAAGCGCCCTGGTTATCTCGGGTGTCTTGGCCGGACTAGGAGGTGTGATGAACACCGCCTATCTCGGCGCTGCAGACCCAAATGCGGCTTTGGGCCTGGAGCTATCAGCCATCGCGGCGGCTGTGATAGGCGGAACCAGTTTAATGGGCGGGCGCGGTTCCATAGTCGGAGCTTTTTTGGGGGTTTTGATAATCTGTGTTCTCCAAAACGGACTCGCCCAGCTGGGCGTGTCCGAGCCTTTTAAACGTTTGATGACCGGGTTGGTGATCATTCTGGCCGTATTGTTAGATAAATGGCGCGATTGAGCGGATGGGCGAGCACAATCAAGAAATCATCTCGGAACTATCGGAAGAATAAATCCAAAACACGAAGGCCATATAAAAACGCGGTTCCCTCTCCCGCATCATGAATTGATTTATAGAGAAAACCCGTCAGACTAAAAGGCACTTCGCAAACGGATTTTCACTCCGCAAAAGGCAGAATAGCGGCGAAGCGAGTCGACTAGTTCATGGTTATTTGGGAGGACAAGTATGAAACGCATAAAACTGGGCGGGCCAGATGGGCTCGAGGTATCGCAATGCGGCATGGGGGTCATGAGCATCACGGCCTTCTACGGTGATCCTATCCCCGACGATGAGGCGATCCACCTAATCGGTGAGGCCGTCGATGCCGGCTGCACCTTCTTTGATACGGCAGAGGCCTACGTGGCAGAAGACCCGATAACGAAAAAGCTCCTCTGGAATGAAGAGATCATGGGCAAAGCAGCCGCAAACATTGGGCGCGAGCGCATAGAGATCGGGACAAAGTTTGGAGGAAGGTCTGCCATGACCGGCCCCGCAAAGGGCGAGCACATGAGAGGAGCCTGTCACGCTGCGCTAAAACGACTCCAAACCGATCATATAGACATGTACTACTTGCACCGTGTCGATCCTAACGTACCGATCGAGGAAACGGTCGCGACGATGGCCGATCTCGTTCTAGAAGGCTCCGTGAGGTACATCGGTCTTAGTGAAGCCTCTCCAGAGGTGATCCGGCGAGCCCAAGCCGTCCACCCGATCGCCTGCGTACAACAAGAGTGGTCTTTGTATACCAGGGACCTCGAAGAGGATATCGTCCCTGTCTGCCGAGAATTAGGTATCGGGATCGTGCCTTACTCTCCTCTGGGGCGGGGCTTTCTGAGCGACGATATGACCGCGCCGTCTAACGACGCCAGACAAATGTTTCCGCGTTTGAAAGGAGAGGCCTTCGAAGCAAACAAATTGCTGCGTAAAACAGTGGAAAAGATTGCAAAAGAAAAGGGGTGTCACACAGCTCAACTCGCGCTGGCCTGGCTATGGGCGCAAGGAGAAAGACTGGGCGTCGACGTTGTGCCGATCCCAGGGACAACCAAAGTCCGAAACATCCAGAGTAACTGCAGCGCGGTAGACATTAACATCTCCGATTCGGAATTCTCAGAACTCTCCAGCGCCTTTGATCAAGTCGTCGGAGAGCGAGGTTTTAAAGAATACATGAGCAGCACCTATCGGATCACGGAAAATGCTAAATCGTAGACGACAGCTAAACCGGCAGGATCAGAAGACCGCCAACTCTGATCAACTGAAATATTTTCTGGACCTAAAAAAGACAGATATTTGAATTAGCCTCCTTGCAAATAAACAACAACCTAACAACAGCGGAGAAAAAATTGACGGACACAATGATTAAGACAGGCGCCTCGACGGTCGAGTGCTGGACGCCAGATAGCCCAGCCTTCGTCACGCCGAAACCTCTAAACGAAGCTAAGGTGGCAATCGTAACATCCGCTTCCTTGCATCACGAAGACGACGACGACTTCGCTCCGACCGACACAGGTTTTCGAGTTCTCAAAAAAGATCGTCAAGATATTGTGGTCGGTCACTGGAGCCCCAATTTCGATGCTTCCGGAGTGAGCGCTGACCTCAACGTAGTATTTCCAATCGACAGACTAAAAGAGCTAGAAGAACAAGGCAAAATAGGAAGTGTCTCAGAGGTGCACATCTCGGTAGCCGGAAATCAATTCGACCTTTCTGGCATTCGACTGGACGGAGGCCCGGCCGCCGCCGCGCTGCTCAACCAACACGAAGTCGACGTCGTTCTGCTCACGCCAGTCTGACCCCTCTGCACGCGTACGGTCAGTACGCTAGCGCACGTGTTGGAATCGGCAGGCATCGCCACGGTCACGATAGGATCCATTCGCGAACAGCTATACAACACCGCCCCGCCCCGGGGTTTGTTCTGTGACTTTCCTCTGGGACGTCCGATCGGCAAACCAAACGACGCGCAATTCCAACATAAAGTACTCGATAGGGCCTTGAATCTTCTGCAGTCCCCTGATCAGGTTATAAAAGATTTCGCAGAGGCAATAGCTGACAACACCGAAGAAAACTTTGTTTGCAGTTTGCCGCCGAGATTTGACGCCAAGCTGCATCCTGCCGTAGACGAAGCTCGAGGTCTAAAGCAAGCTTACGACCGATCCGTTGAAAAACTCGGCAACCGAGCAGGCGCTGCCCGGACTATTCATGCTGAAGATATACCCGAAGCAATAGAGGCCTTCGTCAGAATTTCTGAGGGAACACCCTGGAAAGAAGCGGGAATACCTGGCATTCCCGCAAGAGTCGCCCAAGACATCCGAGGATACTATGAGATGGCGGCGATGGAGATAGCCGGACACACCCCAGCCGCGTGGGCAGGATACCGGTGGTATCGCGATGAAACCGAGACAGGAAAAGTAATCAAGAATGCCCAGGCCGCCATGAAAGCAGCCGGTGTCAAGGAGGGCCTCTGGCGATTCCTCCTGGCGCTGGATGCGGGGGTACCCGAGTAATTTCTTGTGAAGTGCTTAATAAGGCGCACGGAGATTAGTGTTTGATGGGGGAATCCGAAATGGGAGGGCCCTCAATCAAGTCCGCCCATGGGGCTCTTCAAAATCTACTGACGGCCCCCTCGGCAGAACTCCCGGCGGGCGACCACCGTAATAGATGCCTTTAATCGCTTCTATATCGACCGTCTCGGCGACGCCCGGCGTCTGGTAGAGATCTCGGCAATACGGCCAAAGGTTCGCGTATTCCTTCAATTGCTGGCGATTGCATTTAAACTGGCCGTGATAGGCTAAGTCGAATCGAACGAGCGTAGCAAAGAGTCGCCAGTCGGCCTCGGTGATTGTCGCGCCGCAAAGATATCTCTGGGAATCCAGCAACTCGTCCAGCCCATCTAATGTTTTAAATAAATCTAGAAATGCCCTATCGTAAGCTTCCTGAGATTGGGAAAATCCGCACCGGTAGACACCATTATTAATATTCGTGTAGATGCTCTCGTTCAACAAATCAATTCTTTTACGCAGGGGTTCGGGGTAATAATCCGTCTCCGACACTCCCGAGACCCCATCAAAGGCAGAGTTCAGCATCCGGATAATATCTGCTGACTCGTTGTTGACAATGGTATGCGTATGCTTGTCCCAGAGCACGGGGACCGTGCACCGCCCAGAGAACTGTGCGTCTGCCGCAGAATAGACCTCGTGCATGTGTCTTGCACCCAGCAAGTGCTCGGGTTCGCCAAAGGTCCAACCTTCGGGGCCTGCCGCGGGCTGGGTGTAAGAAACGCTGATCAGCTCTGTTAATTTCTTTACGGACCGATAGA
>PCCJ01000042.1 GCA_002731665.1 Actinomycetota bacterium
GAGCGCCTTGCGGGGACATAAGTGGCTCACCGAATAAGACAGCTACAACCTGGGTCAGGAATTGGGCCTTCTATGTGCAAGGTTATAAATCAGATTCCTTCTAACTGGTCACCCCCGAGGCTAATCTTTCAAACGTGATTACAGTTCAAGTTGTTCCCTTCGGCAAACATGCTTCAGAGCAACTGGCAAAATGTATTGCCGAAGCTAAACAACTTGACCCGCTCACTTCAGTTACTGTTTTAGTTCCTAGCAACTACGCGTCAGTTTCTATACGCCGTCAGCTTGCCGCTGGCCAACATGGTCCGACTTACAAGCTCGGTGCCGGTATCATTGCTGTAGATTTTTTAACACCATTTCATTTCGCCGAAAGATTGGCCTCAGCATCTCTCACTTCTAGCGGACGTAAACCCGTAAGCAATGCGATAGTTGCTGCTGCTGTGCGCAACGCACTAGCTAATCAGCCCGGAATGTTCGCTAGTGTCACACAACACAGTGCGACAGAAAGTGCTTTGGTAAATATTCATCGCGAGCTGCGAGATCTTGACTCCAATCAACTCGACAAGTTAGCCGCCTCAAACCTTCGAACTTCCGAAATAGTAAAATTACATAGACTAGTGGCTGCTTCTCTTTGCCAAGAGTGGTACGACGAGTTTGATCTACTTACAACTGCCAGCCACTTGGTAAATAGTGACGAGGCTGATCTTGATGGAGAGATAATAGTTTTTCTACCTCAAGAACTCGGCACCTTAGCTGCAGGTCTAATTAAGTCGCTTGGCTCACGATCTAAAGTCTCTGTACTAATCGGAATGACTGGCGCTCACAAAGCTGACAGAGACGCAAGACGAACTTGCGGTTTGCTCGAAATTGAACTCCCCAACATTTCCACAACTCCTCCTGTTGCTCAACACATTATCTCTACTACCGATCCAGACGATGAGACTCGATTTGTGGTCCGAACCGTCCTTGCTCAATTGGATCAAGGAATACCGCCTGACCGAATAGCCGTGGTTTACCCGCATGAAGAGCCTTACCGCCGGCTACTTCATGAACGCTTCGATCTGACAGGGATTCGATGGAATGGGTCTAGTTCCCGACGGTTAAGTGAATCCGTGATTGGAAAATTCACTCTTGGTCTTCTTTCTATTTCAGATCACGAGTTTCGACGAGACGACATTCTCGATCTCCTTTCAAGCGCTCCAATTCGGCTAAATCTAGATTCGTCGGAACTAATTCCAGATGTCGCTTGGGCACGCAGGGCAAGGGCAGCGGGAGTAGTCGCAGGCATTCATAATTGGACTGCCGCTTTGGCTAGCCATCGTGACGAAGCCCTAAAAAGATCAGAACGCCTCAAAAATAGAGACTCCGAAAATCCGATTGTGGAAGAGAACCAGACTGCGGCTAACGAAGCTGATGCCTTACTCCAATTCATTCTTGAACTCTCAGATCAAACTAACTTTAAGACATTAGTTCCAGGTTGGCGCTCAGCGTGTATCTGGCTTCAACAACTTTTAGACCGTTATATAGGTCCGTACGGCGTCACTCAGTTACCGGAAACTGAACTCCGTTCTGCTGAATTGATATACGGTATTCTTTCTAGGCTTCGCGATTTAGAAAATATCGAAACATCAGTCACTCGAGACGTTTTCCAGAGAACTTTAGAGCTCGAACTAGATCAGACGACTACTCGTGTGGGAACAATGGGCGATGGCGTCTTTGTCGGCAAAATTAACCAAACTCTAGGCTTCGATTTTGATTATGTTCACGTGCTCGGAATGGCTGAAGGCGTATTCCCGACAAATCAAGGCACCGAAGGTTTGCTCGCCGACCAGCAAAGACAGTTGTTGGGCGAGGCTCTCCCGATGCGAAGCCAAGACTTGCATAAAGATCATCGAAATTTCCTTTCGTGCTTAGCAACTGCTCCATACCGCAGTCTCTCTTTCCCTAGAGGTGACCTTCGCCGTAACGGCGAACGGCACCCATCGAGATGGGTAATTGATTCAGCTCTTCAGCTCGGTAACTCGAATCTGGACCTAGCCTTTACGGAAGATTCAGAAAATTGGGCAGAGTTCATACCTTCTTTTATATCTGGCATACAAAATTCAACTTTTCCAGCCACAGTAAATGAGCACAATCTTGCAGAGCTTCTGTCGTTAAAACAAGAGACCGGTGACGTAGATGCTCACAATTTAGGGCTGCTTAGTCCTTTTGAAAAAAGCCGACGATTGACGGTGGCTCGCGAATCTGCCCAATTCACTCGATTTGACGGCAATCTCTCTGGCGTAGTTACTCCAGAAGGAGTTCGTGTCGACATAATCTCTGCAACTCGTCTCGAAGCTTGGGCAAAATGTCCTCATAGTTATTTTTTGCGCCACATCCTCGGAATAACAGAAACTACCCACCCAGAAACAGAACTGCGCATTACGGCATTGGATCGCGGGGCTCTAATTCACGAGGCCGCTGATTCTTTTTTCCAAGAACTCATCAATCAGAACTCTCCCAGCCTCACTCACCATAATTTTTCAGATTCAGAGTTTACGCGAATGCGTCAAATTGGTAGTCAAGCAGCTCAGGATCTAGAAGATAAAGGACTTACTGGAAGGCCAGTTTTTTGGCCACGCGATAGAGAAGCAATACTTAACGACCTCCAAAAACTTCTAAAAAACGATACAAAAAGAAGCCAGATTGGAACCATCATCGCGTCAGAATTTAAGTTCGGCGAAGGCCGTCCAATCCACCGGCTTCTGCCTTCAGGCAAAAAAGTGTCATTTCGCGGAAGCGCCGATCGGGTCGAACAAAAACCAGACGGGAATCTAATTGTCATTGACTACAAAACTGGTAAACCGAACGATTTCAAGGGTCTCAGCCAACAAGATCCAACTCTAAGAGGAACTAAACTTCAATTGCCTATCTATGGGTTAGCGGCTCGTGAGATATTCCCTAACCCACAAACGATGACAGATGTCAGCTACTGGTTTACTAGCGAGGCAAAAGGTAAGTGGAAAGAAATTGGGTACAAAATAACCGACACGCTTCTCGAGACATTTGATGCGGTAATCGAAACCATTGTGACCGGAATTGAGTCAGGCGTTTTTCCCCCTAGACCATCCAACGTAACTTCATACGGCGAATTTATAGACTGCGCTTACTGCGATCCTGATGGTTACGGAACCGGTGATCTTCAGAAACAGTGGGAGACTAAATCTTCAGCAATCGAGCTAATTGACTATCTCAGGCTAGTTGAAGGAAACAATGACTGATACCGCCGCTCTTTTTGATGATGCCCAAAGAAACCAGATAGATAGTTCTCTTGATGAGACTCTCTTCGTTGAGGCGGGAGCCGGCTCTGGAAAAACTCATTCATTAGTCAAAAGAATTATCTCGTTAGTATCATCGCCAAGCAACATTCCACTCCGAAACATTGCGGCTATAACTTTCACCGAGAAAGCAGCAACAGAACTTAAACATCGAATTCGCATCCAACTCGAAGAACTTCGATCCAACGCCAACGATGAAAGCTTTGATTGTTTTGAAAACGCGCTCAATGACTTAGATGGAGCTGCTATCTCGACAGTTCATGGGTTTGCTCGTCGAATTCTTGCCGAGTTCCCGGTCGAAGCGAACTTGCCGCCGCGCTTTGAAACAGTTGATGAGATCAATAGTCAAGTCGCATTTCAATACCGCATGGAAGGACTTCTGGATGACTTATTTGCCGACGAGGACTGGGCTGAAACGCTTCTGTTTGCGGACGCTATCGAGTTCAAACCCATACAGCATTTAACTGACATAGCAATGGCTCTGAATTCCAACTGGGACCGACTCACTCCATTTCCTTGTCCGAACTTACCCACAGACGATTTTTCGGAGCTCATAATCCGAGGTCATGCCATTATAAATCAAATCAATGACTGCTTTGGAGACACAGCTAAGGATTCAATGGTTAAGTTACTAACCAAAGTTAGCCAGCTTGTCCATTCTTTAGAGAATGCCTTCGATGTCACCAGCAGCCTCGAAATTTTACATAAGGCAGTAACCGGCTCTTCCCCCTTAACTCAAAAAGTCGATAGGGTAGGCTCACAGGCTAATTGGCATAACATTCACGCCGTTCGAACCGAATACTCTGAGTTTCGGATTCTCCTCCAGCAACAACACCAGCAATTTGTTGACGCAATTTTAAACCGATTTTTGTCCTATCTCACAGACTTTACTCTTCGCTCAGCTATCGACCGGCGAGTAAATGGTTGTCTCGAATTTCATGACCTACTCGTGTTAGCTCGAAATACTCTTCGTGACCCGCTACATGGAGCTAATGTTCGTTCCGTCTTACACTCAAAATATCAACGCCTCCTTCTCGATGAGTTCCAAGACACCGATCCCATTCAAATAGAATTAGCAGTTCTCATAGCTTCTTCACCTACCAGCGATTCATCACGCTCATGGCAGAGCCTTTCTGTGGAACCTGGCAGACTCTTTTTTGTCGGTGATCCGAAACAATCTATCTACCGATTTCGTCGAGCGGATATCAGTCTTTTTCTTGAAGCACGTAACAAGTTCACGACTGAAGCCACCGAATTATCTACGAACTTCCGCAGCGTCACACCGATTATTGAATGGGTTAACTCAGTATTCAATAACTTGATCCAATATGAGGCTGGTTCTCAGCCAGAATACAAAGGCCTTGTACCTTTCAGAGATCCGGCGCCATCTGGTCCAGGTGTCGGCTTGATCGGACAATCGGCTCACCACAAAAAAGAAAAGATCGATACCATTCGAGCCGCAGAGGCTACGGATATTAGCGCCACCATTCTTGCTGCAAAGCAAGAGGGCTGGTCAGTTCAACGAGATAATGAATGGGCTCCAGCGAAGTTCAATGACATGGCAGTACTTGTTCCAAGTAAAAGTTCTGTACCTTCGCTAGAGAAAGCCTTTACAAAATACGGTATTCCGTACCAACTAGAGTCAGCGAGTTTTATTTGGCGAAGTCGAGAAATTCGGAACCTAATCATGTGTTTGCGAGCAATTAACGATCCAACGGATTCTCTCGCCACCATTAGCGCCTTGCGTTCACCTATCTATGGTTGCGGAGACGATGATCTTTACCAATACCGAGTCAATGGTCATGGAAGCTGGAATTTCGCTGAACTCCCAGAAAACCCAACCGATGACGCCGCAGACATAGCCTTAAAGGGGCTTAAACATTTAGCTTCTCTCTATTCTCTTCGAACTTTACTCTCACCTTCAGAGCTAATCGAGAAATTAATTAGTGACCGTCAACTCTATGAGCAGGCAGTGATTAGTCACAGACCTCGCGACAGTTTGCGCCGACTCCGTTACGTTGTCGACCAAGCCAGAGCCTGGAGTGATGCAACAGGCGGCACTCTTCATAGATTTTTGCGTTGGGCAAGTTCACAAGCAGACAAAAACAGTAGAGCAGTGGAAAGTGTGCTTCCTGAATCCGATAATGACTCAGTAAGAATAATGACTATTCACGCTGCAAAAGGCCTCGAATTTCCTATAACAATAGTGGCAGGCCTAGCCGGAGCGAGCAACAGATCCCGAGGCTTGCAGGTCGGTTTTAACCCTGAGGCATCTAGCCCACTGATTCGCTGCAAGGCAGGAGTTGAATCATCAGGATTTTCTGACTGGCTCAAAAACAAAAGTTCTCTTGAGCAAGCTGAGAGGATTCGGCTCCTATACGTAGCTTGCACTCGAGCATCGGACCACCTAATAATCTCTGTCCATAGACGCGACCGAAGTAATACAAAAATACTTCGTGGCGAAATGAATGCGGCAGAATTAATTTGCGATGGGTGCCTCGGCCCCACAGACACAACTTTTACTGTTCCACCGTTACCATCACAACCAGTCATCAAACAGCGTGAAAAAATTCAGACACACCGCCCTGGCCACAAAGATTGGGAGGCACGCAGAACAATAGCGCTGAGCCTACCAAACCACCTCCGTTCGATTAGCCCTACGGGTATAACTCGACTAGCTAGAAAACATCCAACTACTCAAAACGAAGAAGGGCTTAATAAACACAGTCAAGATTTGTCGGAAATACCCTGGAGAAAGGGCCGATATGGCAGCGCCTTAGGTCGAGCCGTACATGGAGTGCTGCAAACCATAAATCTGTCTACGGGAACAAACATTGCAGCACTATCAGCTTCTCAAGCTGGCGCAGAATCAATAAGCCACCAATCTCAACTGGTACAGGCTTTCGTCACTTCCGCTCTAGAAACAGAAATAATCAAATCCGCTGCTAGGAAACGCCACTGGCGAGAGCTCTATGTTGCTGCTCCAGTCAATGGACTTGTTCTCGAGGGTTACATCGATCTGATGTACCAAGAAGATGACGCTAACGACTTAATTCTTATCGACTACAAAACAGATCAAATCACTGATTTGACGGCTGAAGACAAAGTTTCACAATACCGCCTTCAGGGCGCCGCTTATGCTTTTGCGGTGGAGGCAACAACCGGACAGCAAGTCAAAGAAATGAAATTTGTGTTTCTTTCTTCGGACGGAGAGCCAGCTAGAGTCGAACGAGTCAATGACCTACACCTAGCAATTGCAGATGTTGAGCTTCTTACAAAGCGCGTGGAGGGGCAATGAAACCGCCCATTAAATCACCTATATGGGAGGCAAGAGAAATCGTCAGGCGGTCATGACCATATGCCCCAACTACTTGACATCCGATTGGAACACCTGACGCACCAATTCCTATTGGCGGTACCGTAGATGGCAAATATGCCATGCCAACCATCGTCGTCCATTTAGCTACATCTCGATAGGGTCTGTCCTCCCCGTTACATATGAGTGTCCGCTTCGACCAATCGCCAGTTTGTTGATGGTGGAACGGTGGCACGAAAGATACAGGAAGGATTATCGCATCGTACGAAGAGAAGAAATATTCCCAGGCTTTTCGAATTTCTTCCCGCCGAACATGATGGTCCAGCCAAATACGATGCCCAGGACCATTACTTTGAGTGCTTTGAGAAGTGGCACGTTGCACTAACCACAAACCCAGCATTGCTGCTTCATCAGGGTCTATAGCTGGCCGAGCTTCACGGTCTATCTGGAAGCCATCGGCTTCTAAGGCCGAAACGGCTATATCGACAGTTTCGAGAACTTCAGCGTCAACCGGACAGAACTCATCATCAAGCCAGGCACCGATTTTTAATTTCCGTATGTCGGCCGGGGGGTCAGATAGCTGAACTACCCAGGGTTTCTTGCTGCGAACCATAAGGCTCAGTAGAAGATCCAGATCGGAAGCGCTCCGAGCTATTGGTCCAAACACATTTATATCTGCCTCATTTAAGCCACCATTTTCGTAGTCTAGGTAGCCAGTTGTTGGTATTAAACCAAAACTCGGCTTATGGCCCCAGACTCCATTAAAGGCAGCTGGGAACCGAATCGAGCCACCTATATCAGTGCCTATTTCAAACGAAGTGAAGCCCATTGCCACTGCCGCTGCCGCACCTCCAGATGAACCTCCTGGAACACGCTCTAGATCCCAAGGATTATTTGTAGTACCAAACATTTCGTTGTACGCCTGAATATCGCCAGACCACCTCGGCAAATTTGTTTTGCCCATAACAATAGCCCCAGCATCACGAACAGCTTGGACAACTGCGGCATCTCCATCTGGCACATATTCTGAAAGCTCTACCGCTCCACCGGTTGACCGGAGCCCCTCGGTAGCTAACGCATCTTTCACAGTTATCGGGATACCGTGGAGCGGCCCTAAGGTTTCTCCTCTGCTTGTCTTCTCATCTGCTAGCTCAGATTCACTCAAAGCCCGCTCGAAATCACGCGTAACGACTGCATTAATTTCATGGTCGAGCCTCTCAATACGCTCTATGTAGTGAGCTGTTAGCTCACTACTCGTAACCTCACGTTTTCGAATCAACTCAATTTGTTCCGTCGTAGACATCAGCCCAAGATCAGTCATGCCCAACTCCTTCTTCGAATTTCTGAATTACTTTCCCGACAGGAATAACGTTTCGCTACCACCCGCATTAACGATTACTCCAACTTTTGTGCCGACCCAATCTAGTGTGCCCCACTTAGCAGCCCCCCCACTCAAATCAAACAGTCCTAACTCAGAGTCTTCCATATCCAACAAAGTACGTTCGCCTCGAACAACCAGTTTTATCACCGTGTCTCCATCTATCAGAGCATCTAAATTACGTTGCTCTTCATTTAGCGAATCGAAAATACCATTACGATTAACAATTTGACCATCCCGAACTATCTGATTCGCTGTTTCAATTTCAATTTTGTCTGCAACTATCCCTATGTTCAGCAACTCTTCACCGAAGATTTTCTGCCGTACCCAACCTTCTCCATTCATTGAACGCGTCAAAGCTACATACATTTTTTCTGATTCTCTGAGCACAGCTTCCCCTGTTTCAACACCAAGCGCCTTCAGTGAATAAACAACTTTACCTTCTATCGGGTCGGTCGCATATAGGTACTCACCATCTATGCGTGCCTCTACTGCATCTAGACCTTGGCTTCTAAGCAAACACAACGGGTCCGTCACAACTCTTTCCATAGTTGAAATCGTCATCTCGTTTTCCGTGACTCGCAAAGCTGCTGCTTCAATCTGCCTGACACTACCACTAGCCAAATAAAGCGAATCTTTGTACTCGCGCGATGGATGTTGATACTTATCTTTTATTACCAAAACTCGGTCACATATGTTAGACCCCGACCACCCCAGCACGGAAGACCAATTTCCCATTGTGTCTAGCTGCACTCCTACTACTTGGATACCAGCCGGGAACTTTAGTTCCACCCAATCATCACCTTGTAACGTAAACCAAAGATCATTCGCGTGAGCGGCAACGTTATTTCCGCTGAATGAGTACTTCGTCATAGAACCAGGGATAGGAGCCGTTACTTGCATCCAGCTCCTCGTCTCGCTTAACTCCTTTTGAGTCAAAAGCTGATTATCAGTTCGACTCTGATCAAGATTTTCTGATGCGATAATATTTGGTAGTTCATCTTCCACCTCAGAAGCATCTGCATCTGAAAGCTCTTTTTCTCCTTTCTCCAAAGCACCTGTTTCGCCAATTAAGTTATTTGCAGACGAGGTTTCAAAACTTTCAGACCCACTTGGGGAAGATAGAAAGGCGTATGTTCCAACTACGATGAGTGCAACGCCAGCAAAACTAATAATACCTTTCATAAACTGCTTTTTCAGTCGAGTTCTTTTCGTAGCTTTTTTTCGAATTTCCTCAAGCATTCCTGTGCTCAACTCGACCTGCTCACCGGTATCTTGAAGATGACGTCGGATATCATCATCGAAGCCCATGATTCGCTCCTTTGCTTACGTTCTTGTTCCCACTCTGACTGTCGAGCCGAACTTCCAACTGCTTTAAGGCCCGATTCAAACGACTTTTTACTGTGCCTGGGCGAATTCCTAAGGCATCTGCAGTTTCGTCTATAGACCAATCCATAAAAAACCTTGCAACTACAACTGCTCGACTCTGAGGCGAGAGAGTGTCCAAGGCACGTTCCAAATCAACATCGATAAGCTCGTCAACAAAGGATGAGTCAAAGTTCAGTAGAGGTCTTTTTTCTATTTCTCTGCGTCTCCTACGCAACCAAGATCGAGCCCAATTCATGGCTACCCTGTAGACCCAGCCTTGCGGATTCGAATATTCACGAATTTGTTCCCACCGTTGGCATGCGCGAACGAAAGCTTCATCAGTTGCCTCTGTCCCTAGGTCAATATCTCTTAAAGTAAGACTGATTGCCGTAGCTAGTCGATCTCTGTGTTGAGCATAAAATCTGTCAAAGTCAAGTGGTTTTTGCGCGCGAATATCACATGTTGCAGGCGCAGTTTTAAACTTTTTTGAATGGGTAGGATTTTTTCCCACCATGACCTCTTTAAATTATTTTTCAAGCTACCGGCGTATGTTCTTCCGGATACGTCCTCTGCCAGATCGAATTTTCTGTTACCAGTCGGTGTTAGCACTGCTTCGAACCTTCGATATCAACGACCCTCGGGTCGATACAATTTAATTGGACCTTCCCCAGTCATCAACTCGCTTTGCCGGCTCCAAGGGCGACCTGCATTAGCACCACCATCAACAACTAGTTCTGCTCCGGTAATAAATGTTGAGTCATCCGAAGCTAAGAAGAGTGCTGCCTGTGCTATATCGTCTGGAACTCCAACACGGCCAATTGGTTGATGTCGTCCGAATCGTGACTTAAATTTTTCTCGACGATCTTCGCTAATTGGTCCATGGGCGAGCGGTGTAGCTACTACCCCAGGACATATTGAATTAACTCGGACTCCATCTTGCCCAAGTTCCAACGCAACCGACTTCGTTAAATGAATAACTGCGGCTTTCGTAGCTGTATACAGGTGGGGAGATTCTCCGGCTTGCAAACCAGCTACTGAAGCTGTCGAAATAATCGAACCAAATTTTTGACTCTTCATAACTGGCGCACAGTGTTTCATACCAAAAAAAACACCTTTAAGTAAAACATCGACGGTAATGTCAAAGTCGCTTTCGCTAATAGTTTCGATTGGGCCACGAGCGCCACCAAAGCCTGCGTTATTAAACATGATGTCTAGGTGTCCCCACAAGTCAACCGCTTCAGACACTGCATTTGATACATCCTCTTCGCGCGATACATCTACCCGCAAAAAAGCACCCTTCGTTCCAAGCTCATCCGCTACTGCTTGCCCTTTTGCTTCATTCATATCTGTCACGAGCACTTGAGCGCCTTCTTTGGCAAACAAACGGGCGGTTTCTGCTCCCATCCCACTTCCAGCACCAGTTATAACTGCCACTCGGTCATCTAAACGCCCCATCTATTTCTCCTCCATTACATAATTTTCTGACAACAAGATACCAGAGCTAGACAGCGCTCTGATTTCCTGTTCTCCTGCCCCTAACCATTCAGCAAGAACCGCATGATTGTGTTCACCTCGGTATGGCGCAACTGCATTATTTTCTAAACCGGATTTACTTTGCGAAAACTTATATGGGGTCTGAGAAACTTTTCTTTTTCCACCATCTCTCGCATCGATTTCTATCGAGTTAGCCCGATGAACAGACGTAGGCGAGTCATAGGCTTCATTGGTTGTGTTGATATGGCCCCAAGCCAAGTTGCACTTATCTAAAGCCGCCAACATCTCTTCACGACTTGCAAAAGAGCAAAGGAACTCCTGAATAATAGTCGTACGAGCTAATCGTTTAGCTTGCACTTCAGTACCTGGAGGAGAAGAGTCTTCTAGTCCATGAACCTCGCTGAGACGCTTCCACACCCACCGAAAATCGCCCGCGGTAAGAATCGGTCCGCCCACTGCTTCCCACACCAGCCCGCCCGCTGCTGCATATTTTCCACCGTCTAAACCCACATGACTAGCGTCATCAGTCGCTAAAAACGCGTCGAGCATACACATGTCAATGTGCTGTCCCTGTCCACTCGCTTCAGCCACACGCAAAGCTGCTAACAGCCCTATTGTCCCATGGAGTGAAGCATTCGTGTCAGCTGCGGAAAGGTTTAAGTCAATAATTGGTTGGTCATTCCATGCTGACACGCGCTGAAGCCAGCCTGACTCGCCATGTAATATCGGCGCATAGGCTGCTCTACCAGATTCTGGCCCTTCTTGTCCAAAACCTGATATCGACAACATCACTAACTTCGGATTCAATTTCTCTAAAGCTTCGTAATCGAGACCGTACTTTTTCATTACCCCTGGGCGAAAATTTTCTACCAAGACGTCAGCGGTTTTAGCTAGTTCCTTAACTAATTCAGCTCCGCCTTCTAATCGGAGATCGATGCAGACATTTCGTTTCCCAACATTTTGTTGCGTGTAATAGCCTGCCAATCCAGCTCGAACAGTGCCCCAGCTACGCGTCACATCACCCTCTGGCGGTTCTAATTTAACTACTTCCGCCCCTAAGTCACTGAGAATTCTCCCAGCGAAAGGTCCCGCCAACACCCGACTCATATCTAGAACTTTGATTCCTGCAAGCGGTCGCATTTGTTTCTCCTTTATGGCACACCAGTCGAAGTCTCGCGCGCATCCGGAACTGGCGCACCCCAAACTTTGCATTAAGCAACACCTTTAACCTCTGATTCGCCTAACGTTGCTATTAACCATGGTGATGAACGTAATAGGAACTGAACTCGAAGTGTGCGGAAGTGACCCAGTCACTGGTTTCTACCGAGACAATTGTTGCAATACGGGCGCAGGGGATTTAGGTGTTCACACCGTCTGTGCAATAATGACTGACGACTTTTTAAATTTTTCAAAAGCAGCAGGCAATGATTTGAGCACCTCACGCCCCGAATTCGGATTTAAAGGTCTCAGCGATGGAGACAACTGGTGCCTTTGTGCACCTCGTTGGCAAGAAGCTTTTGAAGCCGGTCGGGCTCCCCTAGTTCGACTCCGGGCAACTCACCTCCTGACTCTGGAATGGGTTTCGTTGAGCGATCTAAAGGCCAACGCAATTGACCTATAAAACACTATCGATAATCAAATAGATGACCGGTACCAGCAACTAAGGTTTAGATGAGGGCGCGTCGGAAGCTAATACAATTAGAACGACTGTATTCTCTACAAAAGACCCGATAATTTCCAGAACTACTCAGACCCAATGCGAACAATGATGCTTCAACGACTTTTTGTATCCGACAATACTCAGTCGTAAATTGGCCGGTCGCCTCTAATAGTTACCCGGTGCATTTCTCGTCTTTCACCATCATAATCGTTTAAGGCATAATGCTGAACAATTCTGTTATCCCATAACGTTACAGTACCCGGCTCCCATCTCACCCGGCACGTAAATTTTGGCTCTTCACAGTGACTCAAAAGAAAAGACAAAAGTGCGTTGCTCTCGCTTGAACGAAGTCCTTCCAGCCGCTCAGTAAACGGTCGGTTTATGTACAGTGCACGTAAGCCACTCTCTGGATGAGTTCGGACAACTGGGTGTGACACTTGAGCATGAGCTTTTTCTGATATCCCAAGTGACATAGACTTTCGAGCTTCTAAACGCTTTTCAGAATCACCATTGAGTCCGTACTGGCTCGCTGCAGAATGAAGACCTTTAAGTTGACCCACGAACTCCTTCATATAATCAGAAAGGCTCTCGTATGCTGCGTGCTGATTAGCAAACAGGGTATCTCCCCCAAATTCTGGAGTGTCTATGGCGTATAGCAATGATCCCAAAGGAGGTCGAGAAAGAAATGACATATCGGTATGCCAGCCACCACCGAAATTTATTTTTTCATTCGCTTCTTTAATAATGGGCGCTACTTCGGGATGTTCATCTAAGCCCTTTATGTAGGGGTGGGTCTCTAATGGTCCAAAATATTTTGCAAAGTTTTTTATTTCAATCGGGTTCAAAGTTTGTTCACGAAATACTAGAACATGGTACTTCAAAAAAGCTGATTTGATTTGGTCAATACTATTAGCGCACTTCGCCAAATTTATGTCGGAGATTTCAGCTCCCAAAGCACCAGATATAGGTCGGATCGTTAAAGCTTGATTATTATCTGACGAGGACTTCAACTGACTAGGACTTTCCATCAAGGGCACGCAGACGTTCCCCCACAAGTCCAATAGCCTCGGTCGCTTTTTCTGTACTTACGGCACAAGGAGTTAAATTAAAGTGACGACACCCTGCCTCTAGATAGGGCGCAAGAAATTCGACAACATCATCAACTGTTCCATGAGGCGTATATTTAGAAAATTTTTCAAATGGGACTTGATAGAAATTTTCCATCTCAGGGCCAACATAGCCCGCTGCTTCATCTTTACTATCCCCAATTCCTACCCAAAGCTGGATACCGTGGTCAGGAGTAAAGGTTCGTTTAGCTTCGTCTGCAGCCTCATCAAAGATGTTCAAAGCCTTCCTATAACGTTCTGGCGAACACCAAATCCCTAACCATCCATCAGCAAATTTCCCTGCCCTTCGAAGCGCAGCGTCTGCTCTTCCCCCGACGTACACAGGTATCGCAGGTTTCGGCACCGGAACAATTCGGGCCCTATCAATTTCAAAGAATTTCCCGCTATAGCTCAACGTTTCACCTCGTAAAAGGCCTTGGACAATCTCGAGCGATTCATCAGTGCGCTGTCCACGAGTGCGAGGATCAACTCCACAAACTTCTACTTCGTGCCTATCATCTCCCCCTACGCCAATTCCAAACGATATGCGTCCGGGAGCCATCTCCGCCAGATTTGCGAGCTGTCTCGCCACCGGAACAGGATGTCGAAGCGGCAGCAAATATACCCCTAAATAGATCCCAATTTCTGGATGTAAATTCGCTAGCGCCGCAGCACTAACCATCCCATCATGTCCATGGCCAAACCTGAAACTTACGTGATCTGCAAAAAAAACATGGTCAATACCAAAATCTACTACACGTTGCAGAGCCTTTTTTCGTTCCTCCCAAGGCCGGCTCCAAAGGTCAAGCGCTGGTGTTACCCCAACTCGAATATTAGGTTTCATGATTGAGGCCCCATAATTAAGCAAGTGCCCTGAGCAGCGGCAACAAGACGTTCTTTATTTGTCACATCGATTCGCACAACCGCTGTAGATTTACTCATAGCAATTACTTCGGCGCTAGCAGTACATACGCCTTCGCTCACAGGGCGAAGAAGGTTAATTTTAAATTCCGTCGTAGCTGCCCAAGAGCCTTTTGGCATAGCGGGATAAAGAACTACACCTAGGACATGGTCGCAGAAAGCTGATATGCAGCCTCCGTGTATATTGCCAATCATTGTCACCATGTCGGGCAACACTTTGAAGGAAGCAACTAATTGACCTGGTTCAAAAGAATCGATTGTGATTCCGAGAAATCCATCGATACCTTTCTTGGGTACAAAGCCGGCAAACTTAGTCGCAGTTTGTTCATCCCAAAATTTTAGTTTTACAGGCATACATAAACCTTAGATCCTTAATCATCTAGGTGTGAAGTAGAGTTAGAGGTCTTGCTCATCCACATAGCTAGGTCTAGAAGAAACTCCCGTGCCTGAATTCCCTCTTGCTGACCAAAACCATGCTGAGCGCCACCATAGAGTTTACGACTGACGAGCCCATTCGCATTTGCGAACGCGTCGCACAAATCATCAACTATCGACGATGGGACATTTCGATCGTGTTCAGCTTCTGCAAAAAAAATAGGTGGAAGGTTCGTGTAGGCACCCTTGCTTATTAATCTCGGAATGCTTGCTTCTTTCATTACTTCTTTACTGACAAAATATGCTTCCGTATTTCTAGTTAACCGATTGCCGTGCTCTGTTCTGAGGCTTTTCGCGTACAAAAATCTTTTCAATGGGTCTACCGGAGCCCAAAAAACCCCGACACCGCTAACTGAAGCATCTACTTTGTCAATATCTTCAATACTGTCGAATCCATTTAATTTAATAGTTGGGTCAACCGATAATGCTGGGTTTAATGCTGCCAAAAGTGCTAGGTGGCCACCGCTTGAGCTACCTATGCTAAATATTTGTGTTTCTTCGATCTTCAAACTTGAAGCGTGCATGCGTACCCAACGCACTCCAGCACAAACATCTCTTACCGCCGTAGGGTGATGATATTTTGGTCCACATCGGAAATCCAGTGAAATTACTGTGGCACCCATCGAACACAAAAATTGGTTATAAAAATCACCAGAAGTTCTGTCCAACGAGGACCACGCCCCTCCGTGAACGTCAATTATTCCGATCCCTTGTAAAGGCCCGCCCCTTAACGATCTCCAAATGCGTGCGAATAATTCCCCATTCTTATGTTCTAGGTAAACAACATCCTCATAACTAGCGTTCGTCTTGTGTTTCAGATGCTCTGTTATTTTCACGTGCTCCACCGGATTGGTAAGTGTTTCAACCCATTTTGGAAATTAGAGACGAGGTGTTCCGGTTCACCAGCCATCTCCAAATTCGGCAACTTCGTAATAATTTCTTGGAACAAAGCCCTCATCTGCACGCGAGCGAGACGAGATCCTAGACAAAAATGAGGACCGGCACCAAAGGTTAAGTGGTCATTTGGACTTCTCAAAATATCGAATCGATCCGGATTTTCAAATACCTTAGGGTCTCGATTGGCTGCAGCGTGATAGACAACTATTTTTTCGCCAGCCTCAACTGATCTGCCTCCGAGCTCAAGATCACAAGTAGCAGTTCTACGAAAGTGAACAACCGGCGGTGCGTATCGCAGCATCTCTTCGATCGCTCCATCTAGCAATGATGGATCATTCACTAATTGCGTTAGCTGTTCGGGGTGTGTTAGCAGCGCTAGCAATCCACCGGGGATGCCATTTCTCAAAGTCTCATTACCCGCTACTGCGAACAAGAAGAACATCGTTTCAAATTCTTCGACCGTAATTGGACCTTGGTCGTCATCTGCGTTCAATAGAGTTGACACAATATCTTCGCCAGGGTTTGATAGTCGATAGTTTGCTAAGTCACTTGCGTACGCGTACATGTCAGCTAATCCTTCCCGAGATCTAGGATCAGGAAGGCGGCCAGATTCATCTGCCTTGATACCAGCACGGATTTTTAATGCCCGTTTCGCCATCTCAGTTCCCTTTTTCGGGTCAAAGGAATCTGACGCAGCATATTCGTCATCTTGGTATCCAATAACACGGTTGCTCCAGTCATAAAGCAGCATCCGATCTTCTTCCGGAATACCCATTATGGAGGCAAGTGTGAGTAGTGGTAGATCGGTTGCGATTTCTGTCACGAAGTCTGCTTGAGCATTTTTTTGAACGTTAGCTACTATCGAAAACGCGCTCGACTTAATATTTTCTTCTAGACGTGCGACAGCGCGAGGGGTAAAAGATTTTACTAGTAATCTTCGCAACCGAGAATGTTCAGGAGGGTCTTGATTCAGCATCATACGTTGAACAAATGACAACATCGATGCCGATGACGGGTCCCTTATCTGCGTTCCCCCTATGTACGAGGAGAAATTATTTGGGTCACGCAATACTTTGTTTACGAGATCATGAGTTAGAACGGCCCAAAACCCTGGCCCCTTTTCCCAGCCCAGCAAAGCTGGCTCCTCCACCCAATGAATTGCAGATTCTTGACGCATTTCAGCTATCAAATCGTATGGAACGCCAGTTTTATAGGTTCGAGGGTCAAATAACGTATCAGTGTCCACAACAGAAATTTCTATCACTATTTAGCGGTCGCGCGTTCCCGCACTATAATCCTGGCACCCTATGACTATGGCCGATCACACATCTGAGAGCTCTATATCTAGCTCACCTCAGGGCCTCCTTCGCCTGACGAAGGACTTCATCAAAAACGTTTCTGCGCACCACACCTTGTTAGCCGCTGCCGGAGTTGCTTATTATTTTGCGTTGGCGCTCGTACCAGCTGTCGTATCGATAGTTTCCATTTACGGCCTTATTGCTGAACCAGACGAAGTAGCAGTTCAACTCGAACCCTTAACCAACGCTTTGCCCCAAGAAGCAGCAAATCTAGTAGTTGCTCAACTCAGAAGCGTGACCGCTATAGGGAACGGTGAGGTTGGGTTGAGCTTAGCTATTGGCTTGTTCGGGCTTCTCTGGCTGGTTTCCAATGCTTTCAATTCTTCTGTTATGGCTATTCGAATTGCTCACGCTCGCCGGAGTCCCCACAATTGGCTTCAAGGAAGAATTTTTGCTCTGAAGCTAAGCGCCATGGGCTTGGTCGTCACAACAATTTTGATTTGGGTAGTTGTTGCTCTACCGCGAACAATTGAGACAGCTTGGTTCGCTAACGACCCAAAAAGTTGGATTAATTGGGTCAGGTGGCCGGTGGTCTTGTTATTTACTTCACTCTCTTTGGCATGGGTCTACCGAATGGTAATTGGACCATCTTCAAGAACCCGAGCGCGTGTAGTGGCAGTAGGTATAGGTGGATTGATATGGGTCGGAGGAACTTTTGGGATGGCATCAGTTGCTTCCAACGCAGATCAATTGCAAGCAACTTTTGGTTCCCTGGGAGCAGTTGCCGTACTTCTAGTTTGGTTATACATTTCTGCGTGCGCAATGCTCCTAGCAGCTGAAGCCGAGTCAGTTCTCGCTGAAGCTTGGGTCCGCAGACCTAACAGGCGGATCTGGCGGGGTAGCGAAAATGAAAAAAACCATCCCTAACGCAGATAGCACCGCTAAGACAATGAAACCTAACCGGTAGCTCCCAGTTACATCTGCTAGAACCCCGGCGATAATTGGGCCAAACACAGTTCCAAGCATGACGATTACCGAACTTAAACCCATGATCGAGCCAAATGAAGACGATCCAAAGTAATCAGCTCGCAGAGCCTGCATCAATGGGCCACGAGCACCCCAAGCTAGTCCATGAAGAATAACAAACAAGCTAATAGTTAACGCCTGAGTTGCATACGCCAAGATGAGTATGCCGCCTGCGTGTCCAACCATAGCTAATGATGCAATTACTCTTTTATTAATTCGGTCACCAAGAAAACCTCCTATAGCCATTCCCACCATTTGCATTAAAGGCAACGCAGCTCCAACGAAGCTAGCTTGCTGCAACGAATAACCACGCTCTGATGTGAGGTAAAGCGCCAAGTGCGCCATTACCGCACCCACTACGAAAAGGGCACTCATATGTCCGAGCGAGATCATCCAGAACGCTCTTGTACGGACGGCCTCGCTGGCTGTGAAGTGGATCGAGGCAAGACCTTCGGCAGTTGGCTCTGACTTCACTTCTTCCGGCTCTAAACCGTCTAGTTGTTGGCCGTAGTCCTCTGGAGACCCATCTAAAAATTTTGCAAAGTAGAAAATAGCAACACTAGCTAACACTCCCGAAAATGCTGCTGTTGGTCTCCAACCGTAGGAGTTAATAGACCAAACCACTAGTGGGACCGCTAAGCCACCCATAGCAAAACCCATACTGCCAGTAGCGAGCGCTCGAGCTCTGCGCCGTTCGAACCAACGAACGATTGATACAGTAACTGTCAAAAATCCGCTAAGTCCAGCTCCAACTGCTACTAGAAAAAAAGAAGTAAAAAATTCCCATAATGAATTAATTTGGCTAAACCAAAGAAACCCAACTAATAAAAATATTGCGCCTACTCTAGCAATTCTCTTCGGTCCGACCCGGTCCAAAAGCCAGCCCTGAAGGGGGCCAAGCAACGCAGATTCAAATCGATTAACTGAAAAAGCAGCTGAAAGAACAGACTTACTCCACCCAAACTGTTTTTCGAGCACCACCATGTAGCTACCCATTGATTGCATTATCAGGGCACTCTGCATGCCTTGAATCAAAACTCCAGCGCCGACGACTTTCCAGCCTCTGAACTTCGGTCGAGATTTTCGCACTAAGCCATCCTGCCTTAGCTGAGTGCTATCTGCTCTCCAGAAATCATTAAAGTAACGATTATTACTTTAATTTCAGAACAGTAACGTGAGTTCTGGCCTCAATACCCTCAATCAGAAATTTCCGTTAGCCATTGATCTCATTCGTTGACTCGAACCTGCTCTTCATTTAATAAGAATTAAAAAACTCAGACAGATATGTATCTACGCGCGACCGAATGTAAATTCCTTCTGTAATCTCGTTTAGGTGAATGAAAAGAACCCAACTCTCGTTCTTCTGCATGGAATGGGAGCTACCGCACAAGTCTGGGAACCGCTAATCGCAGCCTCCGATTGGCCTGGGCGTATAATCGCACCAGATTTTCGCGGCCACGGCGCAGCTGAGTGGCACAAACGATACACGCTTGGCTCTCTAGCCTCAGATGTCATTGACCTATTAGATCATGACGAGCGTTACATCGTTCTGGGTCATTCAATGGGGGGCGGCGTCGGTTTAGCCCTAGGGTCTGGTTTTTTTGGCAATCCACCACTTGGCCTCGCCGTTCTTGGACTAAAAATTATTTGGTCGGAAGAAGATCTAATTCGCATTCCGAAAATGGCATCTAAGCCACCGAAAATTTTTAAAACTCGCAGTGAAGCAATCGATTGGTTTCTTAAATTATCCGGTCTCATAGGAATCGTTGACCCTACTTCTTCGCTTGTAGAACGTGGCATTAGGCAAATTGAAGACGGTTGGACGGTGTCACAAGACCCATCTTCGTTTCACACAGCACCGCGACACTTTCTGGAAAGTCTGGGATCAATTACAGAAATGAAAATACCGATGGCTATGGCTCTCGGGAGTGCAGATCCGGTAGCCACCGTCGAAGATCATAAGCTACTGCCTATTGAAACTCCTGTCGTTTTTGAAGGGCTCGGGCACAACCCGATGGTTGAAGATCCACATCTTGTCTGGAACTGGTTCTTAAAATTTGCTTCTAAATTGAGCTAGTTTTTTAGAAGGCAACGCTACACCAACAAGACCAAGTGTCACTATCATTAACCCACTGTGAACTGCCTTAAACCCAAATGAGTAGTTAGAGTCTATTACAATGAGTCCCCCTCTTACTGGCCAGTAGACAAGCGACCAAACGCAGAGCGTAGTCAACCAAACTTGGCTTTCTTTCTTTCTTAGAAACGAGCGAAGGGTTAATAGCGCGAGCAGCAAAAAAATTAATGCCACCAGAACTCGAATGGCAACGGCTATATAAGTCAAATCACTATTCTCAAGAATATTTTTTATCCGAGACGTCCACAACAGTAATGTCCAGATAACCAAGGGAAGCCACTTACCTCGGCCAACTTTCACTCTTCTATCGGAAGTTCACCGGTAATTCGAATGAGTTCTCCTCCATCGATTGTCAGTGTATTCCCTGTCATCCAGCTGGCTCCGGCTGCCAGATAAAGTGCCGCTTCTCCTATGTCTTCAGGTTCGCCGAGACGGCCTAACGGAAGCATGTCCGCTATCTGTTTCCCGCGTGGTCCGTCCCACAAAACTTTTGCGAAGTCTGTTTTGATTAAACCAGGGGCAATGCAATTCACTCGTACTTTTGGACCCATCTCTGCAGCTAGTTGCCTAGTCATATGCATTAGCGCATCTTTAAACATGCAGTAGACCCCCAGCGCTTCGCTAGTAGTGAAGCCACCTACCGAAGCGATATTAATTATAGATCCACCATTTTCTTGCATCCACTTAGTCCATGCGGTCTGAGTCCATTGCAGAGGAGCCCTAAGATTAACTTCGTAGGTCTTATCGAGCCGCGGTACGTCACAGTCAATCATTGGTCCTGCCCAAGGATTGGTTGCTGCGTTATTAACCAAAATATCAACAGATCCGAATCGTTCTAAAGTCGCGTCCACAACGCGTTCCGCTTCTTCGAGGATTCCAATGTGAGAGGTAATGTAATCAGACTCGCCTCCTATTTCGGCTATCGCTGCTTCACATTTCTCAGCTTTTCTGCTGGTAATCATGACCTGCGCTCCAGCTCCGGCTAGGGCTTTAGCTATACCTTTGCCAATGCCTGCCGACCCACCTGTAACCAGCGCCGTTTTCCCTTCAAGATCAAATGTCATACTAACGAACTCCCTTTACTATTATTTTTTGCCAATTTCATTCCATGGTCCACTATCAGCTCGCGGTTCCCTCGGTAGCCCTAAGACACGATCCCCTACAATGTTTCGTTGCACTTCCGAAGTTCCTGCATAGATAGTTCCAGGGCGAGCGCCAAGCATCGTTTGAACCCAACTCTTTGAGGAGAATTGTACTCCAATGGCATCGGTCCCTATCCCATTCACTGCACCGTGTCCTGATGGCGCCATCGCTTCGGCTCCCAGAATATGCATGGTTTTTTCAGTAAACCAATTATGGTACTCGCTCCATATCAACTTATGAAGCGACGACTCTGGACCGGGAGGATTTCCCGCTAAGGCTTCCGTCACCGCCCTCTGTCCCATCCAACGCATAATTTCAACCTTGCTGTGGGCGCGCGCTAAATCTTGCCGCATATTAGGGTCTTCAGCTACACCGTTTTCTTGAGCTATCAGAGATACCCGATCAAGTTCTTCTCGAAATCGTATGGCGTCAGTCGTAGCTCCATGTCCTCTTTCGAAGCCAAGTAAAACGTTTGCAACACGCCAACCGTCGTGTACATCACCAACAACATTTTCTTTAGGTGCTTTTGCATTGCTAAAGAAAACTTCATTAAAATCGTGCCGTTTATTAATATTTATTATTGGACGTATCTCAACGCCTTCTTGTTCCATTGGAACAAGAATGAAACTAATTCCTTTATGTTTTGGTGATTCAGGGTCGGTGCGACACAAAACGAAGATCCAATTCGCTGTATGGCCACTAGATGTCCAAACTTTTTGTCCATTGATACGCCATTCATCTCCATCCAAAGCCGCTCTGGTACCCAAGTTAGCTAGGTCTGAACCGCTATCAGGCTCGCTGTACCCTTGACACCATTTATCAATGCCACTGATAATGCGAGGCAAGAAATATCGTTTTTGTTCCTCGGACCCACACTGAATAATTGCATTGCCAACCATAGTTATTGAGAACGCATCATTGTCATTTCCCTCAGGAACCCCTGCCTTTGCAAACTCCTCAGCTAAGACGATTCTCTCAACTTCACTTAGGCCAGCTCCTCCATATTCTGTTGGCCATGAAACAGCCAGAAGCTTGTTTTCGGCTAGAAGTGACCGCCATTCGTCTACAAAAGTTTCCCGTGCATCTCCGTTCAAAGCTCCGATGCCTTTCCAATCGGTAGGAAGATGTTCTGAAAGAAAAGCTTGTATTTTTTGTCGATAAGTATCGGCCTCAGGGCTATATGTCGGGTCCACAGTTTTCCTTACGTCGGTATACCACTGCTACAGCATGAAAGAATATTTAATATGCTTTGAAACTCGCACAATTCAGCCACAGCGTCAATTCATTACGGTCGGTAACTAAACTTTGATGCACCAGTTTCAAGAGTACGTTGAGCTAACTCAGCCCATTCGCACAAAAGGCCGCGCGTGTCTCGGGGATCAATAATTTCCTCGATCTCAAAAAATTCAGCAGATCTTAGCGGCGATCGCAGCTTATTTAAACGCTCTCGGATCTCTTCTATTAGTTCTTCAGGGCTATCGCTGTCCGCTAAGTCTTGTTTGTAGGCAACTTCGATGCCTCCTTCTATAGGGAGTGAGCCCCAATCACCAGATGGCCACGAGTACCGAAAACTATTAGCACCTGGTTTATTGTTAGCCGCGCCTGCTACACCAAATGCTTTTCGCAGAACAACGCACGCAAACGGAGTTGTTAACTGGCCAATTGCTGCAAGCGCTTGTGATCCATAACGAATGGTTGCATTTTCCTCAGATTCTTTACCAATAAGAAAGCCTGGACAATCTTCCAGGTGAACCACCGGTAAGTGAAACGTGGACGCCATATCTAGCAGTCGTATGAGCTTACGACATCCGTCAGCCGTCCACCCACCACCATATTGGAACGGGTCTTCGGCAAAAACTGCTACGGGGAATCCATTGAGCCTAGCCATGCCCGTGATTATCGATTTACCCCAATTCTTACCAATTTCGAAAAAGGAGTCGCTGTCAAAAATTGATTCAACAATCTTTCTCATTTGATATACCCTGCGCGGCTCGCGAGGCACTGCAGTGATTAACCATTCATCTCTCCTAGAAGGATCATCATTGCTTGCGCTACGCGGAGGCAGTTCATCGACACTTGATGGGAGATACGAAAGAAATTTTTTAGCTAGCTCGAAAGCCTCTAATTCTGTCTCAGCTACGTCATCAATTGCACCATTTGAGGTATGAATGTTTGCGTGACCTAGCTCCTCTTTATCGTGATCTCCAAGCTGCGCTTGCTCAACTAATGCAGGACCAGCGATCATCATCTGTGCTGTTTCTCGCACTATTACAGAGTAGTGCGAAGTTGCTACTCGAGCGGCACCTATTCCAGCGACTGAGCCTAAGGCTAAGGAAACCGAAGGAGAAACGGCAAGGTGATTGACTATTGTTTCCCAACCTCGAAGTTCGGGTATATAAGTTCGACCAGCTGTCTCGATTGTTTTTACCGAGCCACCTCCACCCATCCCGTCAACGAGTCGAATATGTGGGAGTTTGAGTTCTAAGGCCATGCCTTCTGCTCGGTTTCGCTTTTCCGGGAAAGTAGCGTCCGCAGAGCCGCCACGAACAGTGAAATCATCTCCCGAGATCATGACTGGGCGGCCGTCGATACGAGCTAAACCAAAAATAAAATTAGACGGGGTTAATGACAGGAGATTTCCATCATCGTCATATTGACTGACGCCTGCAATCTTCCCTATTTCATGAAAAGAAGATGAGTCAGCCACCGCACTAATTCTTTCTCTAATGGTGAGTTTTCCATAAAAGTGTTGACGTTCAACTTTTTCTACTCCCCCGAGTTGATCAGCAAATGCCTCTCGTTGGTGTAATTCTTCTATTTCGGGTTCCCAGCTCATTTTCACTCCCTGCTCTGCGACTCCTTGATCCTAGAACTCTTTGTGGCCCGCCGGCTCAGTATCTTTATTTATGTGACAGAAGTATTCGAGAAACTCTTAAAATTTGAACCACTTTCAGCTGACACCTATTTAGCGCCCCCATCTCCCGAAGGTGGCCAAAGAACATTTGGTGGCCAATTTTTGTGTCACAGCTTGAAAGCCGCACAATTAACGGTTGAAGCTCCTAAATTTGTTCATTCCTCACACTCATATTTCCTTAGGCCCGGTGATGTCGACAAAGAAACGACTCTTAGGGTCGAACGAATAAAAGACGGACGATCTTTTAGCAGCAGACAAGTAACCGCGATCCAAGGAAATGTAGAAGTATTTCGTACACTTTTGTCTTTCCACATCCCAGAAACTGGCTTTACTTGGCAGCCTGAAGCGTTAGAAGATCTTCCTGGGCCTGATGATGACTTAATTACCTATTCCGACTATTGGGAATCACAACTTGGCTTAGTTGCCGGCAAATGGCATGGCCGCATACGACCAATAGAAATTCGTTACATAAATCCTCCGATGCTTCCAGAGAATATTCCTATAACCGAGCCTCAGCTCATGTGGATGCGCATGAGCGAACCGATTGGCGAAAATCAACAGACGCATGAATGTGCCCTCGCTTACATGGCTGATGCAACCCTTATCGATCACGTGACGTTGCCTCACGGAAAACGTTGGCAAGATGAGCGTTTGACCGGCACTAGTCTCGATCATGCAATGTGGTTTCACCAAGTTCCTAAAGCCGACACATGGCTTCTGTACAAACAATCTGTTGAATCCACAAGCGGCGCTCGAGGCCTTGCCACCGGCAAATTTTTCAATCACGAAGGTTTACTTATCGCTTCATGCATGCAGGAAGGGTTAATGAGATGGGATTTTGGATGAGCTCAGCGCGTATCAAATGTATCGTTGCAACATGGAACTTCGTCTAGATGGTCGCAGCGCATTAATAACCGGGGGTAGTAAGGGTCTTGGTCGAGCTATGGCCGAGACATTTGCTTTAGCTGGAGCGAATGTCTCCGTAATAGCTCGAGATCAATTTGCCCTAGACCAGACGCTTTCAGCCCTTCGAACTGCTAATCCGTCAGGGAACCATGTCGCTATCTCCGCTGATGTAGGCCAAGCGAACGCTTTAACTGAGGCGTACGAAGAGTCTAAACAGACACATGGAGTTATAGATATTTTAGTGAACAACGCTGGAACTTCTAATGCTAAACCTTTTTTAGATGTGACCGAAGATGACTGGCGGTCAGACTTTGACTTAAAATTTTTTTCCGCAGTCCGACTATGCCGACTATGCATTCCCGATATGCAGGAGCGTCAGTGGGGCCGCGTCATAAACACATTGAATTCTGCTGCTAAAGCACCTGGTGCCAAAACCTGCCCTACCTCCGTCAGTAGAGCAGCAGGCATGGCTCTTACTAAAGCCCTCGCAACAGAATTTGCGTCCGACGGAGTGTTGATTAATGCACTAAACACTGGCCTAATTGTCAGTGACCAGTGGCGTACACGTTGGAGTAATCTTCACGGCAATCAATCTTTCGAACAATTTATTAAACAAATGGGAAGCGGAATTCCAGCTGGTCGGATGGGAGATCCTCAAGAATTCGCCAACCTGGCATTATTCTTAGCAAGCGATGCTGCTTCTTATGTAACGGGCACAAGCATAAACATAGACGGCGGCCTTACACCGGTTGTCTGATTAGATGTGCCTATCAGTCACGTCTGAAATGTTCTGAAATGGGAAAAATAATTTGGTTGTCACTAGATTGTTCTATGGCTTTTCTACGTTCATTTTCGTTCATTGGCGAAAAATTTTCTGCTGCCTTCAACACAGATGGCAATAACATCAAATCTCCGACAGACGCTATTGCCGTGACTCCTGGAGTGGAGAGAGCGAAGCGCACACCTTGGTCTATAAGACGCTCTTCTGTTTCAGGCTTATACCAACAACGATGTGATGGAATGTTCGCTCCCCATGGCTCCCGCGCTATCGATTTAATTATCTGGACTCCAACATCATTTTTTTCGCAATAGCTAAGCAGTTTTTCAGCGTCTTGGCGATAATTCTGATCCGACCATAACCTCGGATAAATCGGGAACATGACCGTGTCTAGGTCATACCTCTTAAGGGCCTCAAGATGAGCTCTCGGTGCACCTACATCATGACCAGTGATTCCTGCATACTGGGTGATCCCCTCTTCTTTCATTTTGATAATTGTCTCTAGCGCATCTGCTCTATTGTCAAGATCCTCGAGATCGGTTACGCCATGCGCTTGATAGAGATTTAGGTAATCACAACCCAACCGAGTTAAAGATGTTTCTAAATCAGACCTAACAGCATCAGCCGTTATCTCTGCGGTTTTACATCCAACAAACAAATTTTTTCTCACTGATGGTATGAAAGGGCCCACAATTTTTTCTGCATCACCATAGCGCGGAGCGATATCAAGATGATTTACGCCCATCTCAAGGGCTCCATAAAAAGCAGTCTCGGCCTCGCCAGTTGAGCAAGCAGCAAATGCCGCTCCTCCTAGAATCACTAGAGAACTTTCATGGCCCGTTCGACCTAAACGCCGCTTTTCCATTTAGAGAGCCTTTCCTTAAGCAGACAATAACTTTAGCGCCAGATTCAAATCACCCGGTGGTCTAGTAGGCCGTCCAGCCGAGTCGCATACCCCTAGGGTAATAGTTGATTCCACTAAAAGTTTTTCATCTGACTCTCGAACCAACCGATGCAACCAGATCGAACTTGCACGTCGCATTTCTTTAACCTCGGTATAGACCTTCAAGGAATCACGAGCCGTTGCGGCTACACGAAATTTAACTTCTAGGTTAGTAACAACGATTTGGATTCCGCGATCACTCAAGTCCGGCAAACCCATACCAATATCAGACAGAGCTACACATCGAGCAGCTTCAAAATATGCGATGTAAGCCGCATGGTTTACGTGGTTATAAGGATCGAGTTCTCCGAAACGAGGAACGATTGATGTCGAATGAATGGGCATGACGCGACATTAGAACCAAGAAATGCAAAATAGTCGTTATAAGCGAAAGCTATTAATCATTACGCAACTTTGTTCACCTGCGTAAAAGTTTCCCTATCACCGTTATTTTTCGAATTCTTTTTGAAGCTCAAGTGGTGGTTTAGCCATCAGGATCAAAGGGATACTTATGACTACTAACGCAGCAACAATCCACCAGCCCACGCTGTATGAGCCATCGTTGAGGTCAACGGTTAAGCCGAGCATCGTGGCGCCGAGAAAGCCTCCTGTTGTCGAAACGAACCTCCCTGCACCCATAATTCGACCGAATGCTTGCATACCAAAATAATCTACGTACATAGCAGGTCGAACCGGAATCGACGCGCCGAATCCTATCCCACCGAATACTGAACCAACATAAGCATGCCAAGGGTCAACTGCTAGAGCTAAAATTACTACTCCCGCAACAAACGGAATTGTTGTGAAAGCCGACACCACATTCATTGCACACCGGTCTGCAAAGTGTCCAGCAGCGAGTCTGCCGATGAGAGAGGATCCGGTCGAAACTGTTAATGATAAACCTGCCATGATTGGTGCCGCACCCAAATCTCGGTCTATGAAGGCGACAAGATGTGTTAGATACGCTAACCGTCCGAAATCTATGAATAAGTTCCAACAAACTAGGTACTTGAATGAGCTCGATTTAATTGCGCGCCGATAAGGAATGTTCCACTCCCGTTTATCTGCTTTTCGTTTAGTGTCGTATACCGATATCCCATCTATCGGCTGATGGTGGCCTTCAGGCCGAGAGCGAACCCGTCTCGATAGTGGAATGCCGAAAAGAAGAATTACAAGGGCCAAACCTCGCAATGTGTTCCTCCAACCGGCTGCTTCCACTCCTAATGCCATTAAGAACGAAAAAACACCGCCTAACGCCCCTCCTAGCGTCATCAAAGACATGGCTCTAGCCCGACGTGCACGAAACCAACTCGCTGTTGCAAAATGGCCGACTTGTCCACCTGCTGCCGTCGTGCCTACAGCTAGTAAGGTCACGGCCGTAAAAAAAACCCAATGGGAGTGAGCATACGAAAGTAGCAAAACACCGACTGCCGATGTTCCTATCCCTAATCGGACCACCGGAAGAACACCGTACCGGTCAAGAGCAGCACCAACGAACGGAGCGGCTACACCTCCAACTTCTGATCTAAGGGAGAAGCCAATAGAAACAACCAATGTACTCCAGCCCAATTCATTTCTTAACGGTTCAAAAATGACGCCTAAACCGTACACAACTGAACTAACTGCAAAAAAAACTACTGCCGCAGAGGCTAAGACAGTTTTCCATCCTTCATAAAGCTTTCCATCGGGAGCTAAAAAAAACTCAACAACCCGAAGGTGATAACGCGACCTAGGGTTTCTTATTTTTCTCATTTTTCAAAGCTTTGCATTTCGATAATTTTGATCACTCTGTGAATTGCTCGATTGATCCAGCCGTTAGATCAAGCAACGTTGAACTCAAAACAGAAAAAACACTTGACGGTGTTCCGGCGGCTCCATAAACGGTTTCGTTAGCTAGCAGTACTGGGTCGAATAAACATTTAAGCTCTCTAGTGTGCCCTATCGGAGGCACTCCTCCGATGGCATAACCGGTTGCTTCCCTCACTTGGGCTGGTGAAGCTCGCTCCGTTAGCTCGCCCATTATTTTACTCAACTTATCTTGATTAACTTTGTTAGAACCGGCGGTAAGCACTAACAAGAATTCTTTACCACAAACAAAAACTAAAGACTTCACTATTTGTTGGAGTTGACACCCCAAAACAGAAGCCGCCTCATAAGCCGTTCTCGTGTCTGTAGCCAAATCTTGGATAACCGGTTCTAGACCTGCCGCCCTAGCAGCTTGGAGGAACCGAATATTCGCGCCCATCCTTTGTGCCATGCGCTCTATTCGGCCCACGCTTTCACTTTTTCGATTACTTCAAGGGGATTCTCAGTATCAGAGGGAATACTGATATCTAGGTAAGTGACGCCAACATCCTTGTAAACCTGAATTCTTTCACGAACATGTCCTTCATCACCCGTGAGACTTGCTCTATCAACGTATTCATCTGGAACTGCTGCAAAAGCCTCCTCACGTTTACCGCTTAAGAACAAATCCTGAATTGATGCTGCTTCCTCTTCATATCCGTACCTCTTAAAAAGGTCATTGTAAAAATTTTTGTCTCGAGCACCCATACCCCCAACATAAAATCCAACGTTATCTCTCACCGCTTTTCGAGCTGACTCTACGCCGGGGCCTTTGCCGAGCGCAACAGTACCACCGGCAATAATTTTCAGTTCACCCAAATCACTCGCTCTCTTCGCTTTTCCCGCATGTAATGATTCACCCCATACCTCATGAAATTTTTCAGGAAGGAAATGTATTGGTTGCCATACGTTGGCAAGCTCAGCAGTCATTTCTACGTTTTTTGGGCCGATAGCCGCTACAGCGATGGGAATATCTTGTCTTAGTGGCTTACACATAAGCCTAAGAGCTTTACCTAAGCCTGTTCCTTCACCTTCTGATAGTGGAAGGTTGTATGCACGACCTTCGTGTTCTACTTTTTCTCCTGACCAAACTTTTCGACAAATATTAATAACGTCCCGAGTTAGCCCAAGAGGTTTGCTGTAAGGAACACCGTGCCAACCTTCGATTACTTGCGGCCCGGAGGTACCTAAACCAAGAACAAAACGGCCTTCAGATAATGTGTCAATCGTAATAGCTGTCTGCGCTATCAAAGATGGAGTTCGCGAATAGACAGGCAAAATTCCTGTCATCAATTCCATAGATTTTGTTTTACCTGCAATAAAAGCGAGGGTCGATACTAAGTCGTATCCATAAATTTCTCCGCCCCAAAGTAAGTCCACTCCAGCGCTCTCTAGATCTTGTACTGTCTTCGCCAAACTCTGAGGATTAAGACTAGCCCCTGCACCAATTGCCATAGAAATTTTCATTTAGACTTCTTCCAATCGAGACGTTCGGTATTTGCTCATTAGAATCATAGATACAGAATAGAGATCTGTCATGCTGGAGGTAGAAAATGACCGAAGTTGGTTTAGCAGATGAGATGATATCGACATTGAGAACTTGGATTGATAGCGAAGTCATACCCCATGCATCCGAGTTTGAACTGCCCGACATCTACCCGACCGATATGGTCTTGCAAATGGCTCAGTTTGGTCTTTTCGGGGCTACGATTCCTGAGGAATACGGTGGGCTTGAACTGGATAATTCAACCTACGTTCGAGTGATAGCGGAACTGTCTCGAGGCTGGATGTCGCTTGCGGGAGTAATCAATAGTCACTTAATTTGCGCGAAATTAATTGCACAGTTCGGCACCGACATTCAGAAGCAGCGATGGCTACCAGCAATGGCAACAGGTGATTTGCGCGGTTGCTTCTCATTGTCTGAGCCAGATAGTGGTTCTGATGCAGCAGCTTTGCGCTGTCAGGCAAAACCTGATGGTGATGAGTGGATTATCAACGGGACAAAAATGTGGGTAACTAATGGGGAAAAAGCGGGAGTAGTTGCGTTGCTCGCGAGGGTTCCAGCAGACGATGAGGGCGCTGGCGGAATTACTTGTTTCATTGTTGAAAAAACACCGGGTGAGAAAAGCGGTGGTATCTCTATTAGCAAAAAAATCAAGAAGTTAGGCTACCGCGGGCTTGAAACTGTAGAGATGTCTTATACAGATCACAGAATTTCTGCAACGGAATTACTTGGTGGGCAAAATGGTATTGGAAACGGTCTTAGGTGGGCGCTTTCCGCTCTCGAGTTAGGCCGAATTAACGTTGCTGCACGCGGGGTAGGTGTTGCGCAAGCCGCGTACGATGCTGCGCTCTCCTATGCGAAAGAGCGAGAAGCTTTTGGACGACCAATTTCTCAACATCAAGCTATAGCCTTCAAGCTTGCTGAGATGGCTACTAAATTAGAGGCAGCTAAATTACTGACCTTTGAGGCTGCGCGTAAAGCTGATGCCGGTGAACGAGTTGATCTCGCAGCAGGCATGGCCAAGCTTTTTGCCTCTGAGACAGCAAGTGAGCTTGCGTTAGACGCAATGCGAATCCATGGCGGCAATGGCTTCACGAGTGAGTACCCGGTCGAACGGTATTATCGTGACGCTCCATTAATGATTATTGGCGAGGGTACTAGTGAGATTCAAAAACTTGTTATTAGTAGGGCCTTACTAGCCGAATAATCATTTTCAAAAATATCTCAGGTCTATCATCAGGGAGCCTGCAATGAATAAAATCACGGCGCTCGTCGCAGTCGATTACACCACGCCCAACGCGAAGCAGGATTTTGTTCGCTCTTTGCGTGAAACCGGCTTTGGTGTCTTAAAGAACCATCCGCTGAATCAGAGTCAGGTACAAGCAATCTATGAACAGTGGCGTATTTTTTTTAGTGAAGAGCGTAAAAATGACTTTAAAGTCCCAGACAATGGCTCCGGCGGTTTCTACCCGCAGTCCATGTCCGAGACAGCCAAAGGCAACACGATTAAAGACCTAAAGGAGTTTTTTCACTTCTACTCCGGTGATGTCTGTCCTGATGACCTGCGGCCCGCTGTGCAAGCCTACTACGAGAGCGCTATGACACTAGCAGCGGAATTACTACAGTGGATCGAAGACGAGTCACCACCAGAAATCTCTTTCCTCTACAGCCAGCGACTGTCAGACATGATTGAGGGCAGCCGAAAACACGTACTGCGAATTTTGCATTACCCTCCGTTAAGTGGTGATGAAGAACCCGCAGCAATTCGAGCTGCCGGCCATGAAGACATCAACCTGATTACAATTTTGCCCGCATCCAATGAACCGGGCTTACAAGTTTTAGCAAAGGATGGGTCGTGGTTGGAAGTGCCCTGTGACTTCGGCAACCTGATCGTCAACACCGGCGACATGTTACAAGAGGCCTCAGGGGGCTACTTCCCATCCACCACTCATCGCGTGGTAAACCCAGAAGGTGCCGACAAGGCCATCGGTCGAATCAGCCTCCCGCTGTTTTGCCATCCCAATCCGGAGGTTATTTTGTCTGACCGCTATACAGCAGATTCCTACCTGCAAGAACGTCTACGTGAACTGCGCGGCGAAAACACCTAAACCAAGCTCAATAAGGTACTTGAAACGAATCAGTAGAGCCTGCTATCGGTGAAGGCATGGGCTCAGAAGCCAAATTTGTCATCAAGATGCACAAAGATTCAAGAGAACTTCATAAGCTGCTCAGCAACCACAAATTAGTCCCAGAGAACTCGGCGCAAAACCCTCACGAAAGATCTATTTACTCGTTTCACACGAACAGACCTAGAACTAACAGGTCGCTTGTTCTTAGTTAGCTCATCAAGCTGTGGCTGCACACTAAAGCAGACGTACTGTAGCTCCGAAAACAGTGGTACGAACATAATTGTTATGGGGGCATTACCTATTCAGGGGAATAGCTAGACTCAACAATTACAGAGAAACCGCCGGATCGTTCTCCAGCGGTTTCTCTTTGTAACTTTACAATAATTGTCTGTAGACAAAGGAACCGTGTTCACCACCAAAAACGATCAATCTCGCAACGCCGGCACCAGCTTCACCTCGCTCGCCATCACGACGAAGTTTACTCGACATCATTATTATCATTAGAAGACGTTTTCAGGTCGACGTCTGGAAGAATTGTCTGCGGCCTGAACACCACTCGTGTCCGAAACTCATTTGCGTCGACAGGTTGAAGCTGTTCGACGAGATAGGAAACGTTGTCAGACAGACCAAGGAAGTGCTTTTCAAAAGCTTTAGGTCCAACTTTGCAGGTGACCTCAAGTTGATTATCTAATGCATCAACCTCAATAGAACAGCGTCCTTCGATACTCAAAAGATAATTATCGGTAATCCCATTGAACATCACAATCCGTCTACTGATCTCGAACTCTTCCGCCGCAGTCGATAAATTCCTAGAGACAACGTCGGCTTGGCTAGTACAGCCGGCAACCAAGACCATTGCAAGACCCATTAAGAGCCCTATATATCGCTTCATGGTTTTATCTCTTTCTATTGTTGGATTACCTACGGTAACTGCGTTTCGAATGCGAAGAGCTCACAAACCATTTAGCAAAGTCCGCTCATTATGTATCCAGTCTGGCATGTCGAACAGGCTCTAACTTGGTCACACACCAAAGTAATACCAGTAAATACAGCGGCAGCTACAAAGTCAGCCCTCCGCGAAGTTCACGAAGATAGCCAAAACGGAAAAACTTTAAAGCAGAAGCTACTTCGGTAAAATGCAGAGACCAAATAATTGAAGGAGGGGCCACCGGATCATTATCCAGCGGCCCCTCTCTATATTTTTATAACAATTTCGCATCTACTTATCTGATGCGATTATGTCTTACCTTTAGCGACAACCACCATTGGCTTTGTCCCAGGCACAGTTAGGAGTTCCGCCGTTGGCATCAACAACATCTCCTACCATTACCCACGTTTGGTTATCAGCATCAAACTGGCTGTACTCAGAACCTTCAATAAAGTAAGCGTCTGCGTTACCGCTTAGTTCGGTGACTAAACCATCTAAAAGACCCGGGTGATAGATCTTAAAGTTACGGAGGGCAAGCATCAGGTTAGTTCTGCTCATGCCTCCAGGAAGTGCATCAGCAATCCGGAAGGCTTCGGTAAAGGCGTAGCCACGGAAGACACCTTCGCCTGTTAACGAAATACCGGGATCTTCACCAGCAGCAGTTATCAGGTCACGTGCAAATTTAATGAAAGGTTCGTCCATCTTCCCTGTGTCTGTGGTGTCTTTCGCTCCACCACCAACAATCCAGTAGCCATTAGCTGCAGCTCCAGCAGGAGCTAAGTATGCAGCAATACCTTTACATACTGAAGGAGTGAAAGCAGCAGACAGACGGTCATAGAGACCAGATGCTTCTACTTCTTGAATTGCCAACAAGCATGGGTTACCAGCGGTCATCGAAATGAACACATCTGGATCAAAGGCAGAAATAGTAGTTACCTCATTGGTGAGA
>PCCJ01000018.1 GCA_002731665.1 Actinomycetota bacterium
ATTAAATAAAATAGTTGGTCATCAGCAACTCGAGATACGGTGGCTTCGTGCCCTATCTCTGCGCTTCTTGAACCGATTTCTTGATATGGGTACGTGTCGGAACGACTTTCTTGATCCAAAAGCAAAGCGTCACATTGAACATGACTTTTGCAATTTTCCATTCCTTCTTCAACACGTACTAGGCCTCTGTAGGTTGTTCTTCCACCATCTTTCGAAATGGATTTAGATACAATCTTTGAGGTAGTTTCAGGAGCGGCATGCACCATTTTAGCTCCTGCGTCTTGGTGCTGTCCGTTTCCAGCATAAGCAACTGATAGCACCTCACCGGAAGCTTTAGGGCCCATTAGGTAGACTGCTGGATACTTCATGGTCAAACGAGAACCGATATTTCCGTCGATCCACTCAACGTGCGCCTCTTCGTAAGCAGCAGCTCGCTTAGTTACTAGATTGAAAACGTTAGAGGACCAATTCTGAATAGTCGTGTAAGTGATTCGAGCTCCAGGCAAAGCGCAAAGTTCAACTACAGCAGAATGAAGAGAGTCTGAGCTGTACACAGGAGCAGAACAACCTTCGATGTAGTGCACTGATGAGCCTTCGTCAGCAATAATCAAGGTGCGTTCGAACTGGCCCATGTTTTCAGTATTTATTCTGAAATACGCCTGCAGAGGCATTTCTACTTCCACCCCAGGCGGCACGTAGATAAATGAACCACCAGACCACACAGCCGAGTTCAAAGCCGAAAATTTGTTATCTCCGGGCGGAATAATTGACGCGAAATACTTCTGCACGACTTCTGGATGCTCTTTTACAGCCGTGTCCATGTCAGTGAATATCACGCCCTGAGCCTCAAGATCTTCACGATTACGGTGGTAAACCACTTCTGACTCATACTGAGCAGTAACGCCTGCTAAATACTTTCGCTCAGCTTCCGGAATCCCAAGTTTTTCGTATGTGTCCTTAATCGAGTCTGGAAGTTCCTCCCAAGCATCTACTTGGTGATTCGTAGGTTTTATGTAGTAATAAATATCATCAAAAAAAATCTCTGAAGTATCGCCGCCCCAATTAGGCATAGGCTTTTTTTTGTATATGTCGTACGAACGAAGCCTAAAATCAAGCATCCAGTCCGGTTCTTTTTTCATCATCGACATTTCTCGGATAATGTCCGAGCTAAGCCCACGCTGAGGTTTGTAGACGTAATCTTCTTTATCGCTCCACCCCAACTTGTATTTACCAAGGTCAACGGCCACTTTGGCGTCAATATCACTCATAAAACACTTCCTGGCTAGATGTAAGCTTCGATTAAAGGATAGTCGGACTAAACGCTCAGAACGACGTCTATGCACTTATAAGGTTAATCGTTCTGAAGTTGTGCCGCTTAGATGTACATATCCGGGTACATCCCCATGAGGCGTATCCAGGTAAACTTTAGCTTCTGGGGGTTGAGCAAACCTCCCGTGGCTCCAACGAATTTCTATGTGACCATCTACCGCTATATCAACCGATGACAAGTGATCTTTCACCGTTCCTCGCCAATTAACCGTTGGTTGTCCGGCATCTCCAGCCCATATTTCCATATCTCTGAATTCGAAACGTCGGCGCCAATCCCACGGAGTGGTTACTCGCAATCGAATTGAGCCAGAGCGTGATGACCCTAAAACAAAATATGGGGCAGAACCGATCCTCAACATTCGCCATAGCATCGCTTCTTTTTGTCGCTTCGACCACAACGATTCTCTCCAAATTTCAGATGTGCCTCTCCCTACTGCTCCTACGAGTTGGCTATACGCATCCGAGCATTCTTGGCTCCAGTCTCGATTCGCAAGACCCGTTTTTAATTCATCTCTGTGGTGTCGGGCAAGATCTCCCACAAATGGCGGCAGAAATTCTTTGAGCCCGAGTTCCTTGCGCACAATGTCATAAAGCGCCTGGTGTTCTTTGGGCGCAACGTGATCATACCAATCACGAATCTCCGTGTTTGTGCCAAACAGACTTGAAGCAGAAGCGTTCAATAAAATTTTTGATGCGTATTTACAAGATACTAGGTATACGTGATCAACTCTAAGGTCCACCGGCAGTTGGTCTTGTCCGGGACTCCGGTGACTACCTTTCCATTCTATAATTAAGGGAGGTCGACCCCGGAGCCCATCTTTGGCGGCCATAAAAACCTGGCCGTTACGATATGCACCCGCAAAATCGATTCGAAATTGTGGTTTATCAGCACTCTCAACAAACCGTTCCCAGGTTACTGCCTCCACTTCTGTTAACGCTTTCGGTTTTCTCTCTAGGGCTTGCATCGGAGAAAGAAAGCCCAACATCCCAACAGCGGTTGCTAGTTCGGTTACTTCTGTCCGCCGAGACGCCATAAAACTAAGAGATTAAATAGGGCGCTAGTCTCTGCCAGCCTTCAACCACCTGGTCCGGAGTGTCCGCTAGCACTTGAATACATACATGATCTGCTCCAGCCCTGAAGTGCTCATCAACTCTTGTCTTGATTATTTCGGAAGAGCCCCACGCCACTATTGCATCCACAATTTTATCGGACATGTTTTCGACCTCTTCACGGTCATAACCCAAACGAACAAGATTGTTAGCGTAGTTCGGCAGACCACAATATCGTTCCATATGCTTCCGGGCTATTGCACGAGCAACCTGAGGGTCTTCTTCAAGTACTACCATTTGCTCGGGATATAGTGCAGCTTCAGGCCCCATCGTTTGACGGGCCATTGCGGTATGTTCCGGTGGAACGAAATAAGGGTGGGCTCCACCAGTTTCGGTAGCCGCTAGTTGCAACATTTTCGGACCTAGTGCCGCCAAGACTACTTCTGGTAACTCTTCAGGACCAACCGCTAAAAATTTAGCTTTACCCATCAGCTTCAAATAGGAGGACATAAAACTTAAAGGCTTCGAGTAATCATGCTTTCGCACCCATTCAACTAAATGGTGGTGGCTCACTCCGAGCCCCAAAAGAAAACGTGCAGGAAACGCTTCTTCAATTGAGCGGAGGGTATTGGCCATTGTCATGGCATCTCGAGCATAAATATTTGCTATTCCTGTAGCCAGGACAAGTGACTCAGTGCCACCCAACATTCGACAGGCCGTAACGAACGGATCTCGACCTACCGCCTCGGGAATCCAAACGGCCCCATAGCCGAGGGCTTGCGCTTCCTGGCAGTACTCAATCCCAGTCGCCGATGAAACCTGATCTAGAACATTTGTCCAGATTCCAATTTTTCCAAGATCAGTTCGCCTCGATGCCATGTCGCAAATTTAGGCCCTTGTTTCTCCGCTTGCTCGTCAATCACTAACAGTTTTAACTATTTTCAGCCAACGCGACGTAACTGTTTGCGAAAGATTTCACCTCGTTCAACGTAATGAGAAACTCCACGAAGGATCAATGGGGCAGTATCGACTTCTTCACGAATCTTTGCTGGCATCCCAAGCGCCATGGTTCCCGCGGGAACTCTCATTTTTCCAGGGACCACCGCTCCTGCTCCAACAAGGGCTCGGCTTTCGACAACTGCGTCATGAAGCACAATAGAGCCAGTCCCAATCAGAGCTTCATCGTCAACGCGACAGCCCTCGAGATGAGCCAGGTGCCCTATCGTGCATCGTTTTCCAACTATCGTCGGAAACTGCGCCGTTACGTGGAGTACAGCATTATCTTGCACTGACGTTTCCTCGCCAATAAAAATGTCATTGTCATCGGCTCTCAGCACTGCCCCTGACCAAATAGTCGCGCCAGCGCCGATTTTCACTCTCCCAATAATCACAGCTTCTGGCATAACGAAGGCTGAAGGATGTATCGATGGTTCTTGATCACCAAGAGCATAAATGGGCATTTGAGCACCTTAAAAATAAACGATATTGGACAACTATTGTAACTTAGCCTGGCTTTGCGCCTCAACCGGTAGCGTTTGCAGAGTGATAGCGCCGGAAAACCCAGCACCAATAGCTCCACTCAAACCACACGTACGAACAGTGCATGGTATCAGCCAGGAAGATCCATGGTATTGGCTAAGGAATCGCGATGACCCCGACACATTGATGTATCTCGAAGCCGAAAACAAATATGCTGAAGAAATAACCGCGCCGCTTGAAGCCCTGCAGACCACTTTATTCAATGAGATGAAGTCACGGGTGTTGGAGACCGACCAGTCTGTTCCCGTTCCTAAGGGAGATTGGGCCTACCAGGTTCGCACCATAGAAGGTCATTCTTATCCTGTTCACGTTCGATGGCCTATAGGCAAACCGACAGAAGAACAGGTGCTGCTCGACGAAAACGCTCTAGCTGACAAGCATGACTATTTTGCTCTAGGAGATCTTGCAATTAGCCATGACCATCGAATGCTGGCTTATACCTTTGACACTTCAGGCAACGAGGAGTACGAACTCGTCGTCATCAATCTCGAATCGAAGCAGATCGTTGATGCAGGTCTTAAAGCTCTTTCATATGGTTTGGTTTGGGCAAATGATGCGCACACTTTATTTCTTGTGCGCAGCGACGAAGCAAGTCGCCCTAGTCGAGTCATTCGTCACAAAGTTGGTTCCCACCCAGACGAGGACACCATTGTTTTCGAAGAACCTGATGAAAGATTCTGGGTTGGCATAGGTAACACACGAAGCGAAAAATATGTGGTCTTGGGGTCTGAGTCCAAAAATACTTCTGAGTACTGGCTCATTGATGCCGATAACCCGGATTCGATGCCTCGAATAGTTGAGCCAAGGTCAGATGGCCACGAATACCGCATCACCCACCGAGAAGACTACCTTTTGATACTTACTAACGACGGTGCTTCAGATTTTCGGCTAGTGCAGGCCCCTGTCAACGCTCCTGAGCGAAACAACTGGACGGAGTTGATTTCACATCACGCAGGCACTCGTCTCGAAGATGTTGATACTTTTGAAACCTTTACGGTTGTATCTCAACGACGAGACGCAGTTCCGGTATTGCTAGTGATCGATCACTTACTTGATCGAAATTTCCAAATAGAAATGGATGAAGAAATCTACGACGCTGCTGCTGGCGCGAACGCAGAATACCGGACACGTCAATTTAGATATGGCTACACGTCGATGGTGACTCCTAATTCCACTTATCAACTTAATCTAGACACTCTTGAACGAGAGCTACTTAAGCAACAACCCATCACCGGTGACGTGAATCTGGCTAATTATCAAACAGAACGCACCTGGGCCACTGCGGCAGATGGAAAGCAAATACCCATTAGTCTTGTATGGCGTCCAGATCGCGTAGATGGGCCTGCCCCGACGGTCGTTTATGGGTATGGCTCTTACGAAGCTGTTATGCCAGCCTCATTCTCATCAGCGAGACTGTCTCTGCTTGATCGAGGAATAATCTTCGCCATGACTCATGTCCGTGGCGGCGGTGAGTTAGGCAGGGATTGGTATGACGGCGGGCGTCTTGCAAATAAACAAAATACATTCACCGATTTCGCTATATGTGTAAGACATCTTGTAAACAGCAGTTTTTCTGCAGAAGACCAAATTATCGCACGAGGAGGAAGTGCAGGCGGCCTTCTTATGGGCGTAATCGCAAACCAAGAACCTGAACTTTTCGCTGGAATAGTGGCTGAAGTGCCTTTCGTGGACAACGTCAACACAATGCTGGATCCAAGTATTCCGCTTACGGTAACTGAATACGACGAATGGGGGGATCCCAATAGTTTTGATGCATTTCAGTGGATGTGTGCTTACTCACCATACGAAAACGTAATTTCTCAGAACTACCCTCCCATGCTAATCACGGCCGGATTAAACGATCCGAGAGTTCAGTATTGGGAACCAGCCAAATGGGTGGCAAAACTTCGAACGGCAAACACATCTTCCAATATTTTAATGCTTAAAACAGAAATGGGTGCTGGTCACGGCGGACCATCGGGGCGTTACAACGCCTGGCGAGACGAGGCCTTTGTGTTCTCATTCATTCTCGACTGTCTTGATACGTCAAGGCCTTCAAAAAGTTAAGGCACCGATCGCGCAAAGCATGAAAGCTCCGTTCCTTAGCAGAGACCACGCGCCAACTGGTTTAGCTGCCAGACCTCCGAAACAAGCGCATACAGGTCTTTCATCTTTAGGAAAACTCAGTGCCTTAATCAGCACAGCAGAGAAAACAATCAGAGCCACTAACCCCGCCCATATGAACAGAGTGGATTGAAATCCAACTACCAGAAAAGCCCCCACTACTATTTCAAGGGGAGCAACAATAGGAGTCACTAATCGCGGTACTCGCAACAATTCAGCCGCCATTGGCCATTTTTTGTCTCGCAATTTAAGGGTTCCCGAGCTTAGAAATATTAGCCCAAACGCTACTCGACTAATGAGACCCAAAGAGAACGATGACTCAAACACTGTTAGTAGCTACTTAAACGTTCCGTATCCACCTTTAAAAAATAAAAGCGGCTCTTTGTCTTCGCCAGCTGCTATCTCGATGACTCGACCTATGACGATGTCATGGTCACCACCATCATGAATAGTCTCAATTTCACAGTCTATATAGGCAACCGAACCCTCAATTATTGGCGACCCGGTGGGTCCTGGGCGCCAGTTCACTCCTTCGAATTTGTTCTCAGAACGACTCGCCATTACCCCACAGACCTCGAGCTGGTCTAAGGCCATGACGTTTACACAAAAAACACCGGCCTCTTTAATCGCTAGCCAAGAACTAGAATCTTTACTCGGAAGAAAAGCCACAAGCGGCGGATCTAAGGAAACAGATGTAAAAGAACCTATTGCCATTCCAACAGGCGTTCCTTCATTGACTGCGGTTACTGCAGTAACACCTGTGGCGAATTGTCCCAAAATGTTTCTAAAATCACGTGAATCAAATTCAGTCATAGATTCTTATTATTAACAGCTTTGCACGCCTAACATCACTTCAAATCTTTGCATTCTCCGTTTAGGTGTCGACTAACATTGTCTCATGACTCGACTTGGAGCTCCTCCACTACCTGAAGGACTTGTGGCTTTTGTAAAGCGCGACTGCCCCACTTGCGAGCTCGTCGAAGGCGTACTTGCAGACATTGCTAACCGCGCAAACATTACAGTATACACGCAGGATGATCCTAATTTTCCAGCTGGTCTCAATAACTTAGTAGACGACAACGACCTTTTCTTTTCTTGGCATCACGAGATTGAAACTGTTCCAACACTGCTAAAAGTTGCCTCCGGTGGCGAGACAAGCCGCGTTGTCGGATGGGACCGGGATATTTGGGAAGAGTTCACAGGGCTACAAAATTTAGGCTCCGACATCGCTTCCTTTAGACCTGGATGCGGTTCTCTTTCAGTAGACCCTAATTTAGCTAGTTCCTTAGAAGCAAAGTTCAGCGGCTCATCACTAATTGGTCGTCGAATCGAATTTGCGGCATTAGAAGATCCTCACGAAGCAATGTTCAACCGTGGTTGGACTGACGGTTTACCGGTAATCGCTCCGACTGAGGAAAGAGTATTAGCCATGCTCGCTGGGACCAAAAGACTTCCAAGTGAAGTCATCGCTTCGGTCCCTCCAGATCTCGCCGCATGCACGGTTGAAAAAATAGCAGTCAACGCTGTAATGGCTGGGTGTAAGCCAGAATATTTACCGATTGTAATAGCTGCGGTAGAAGCAATATGCACCGAAACTTTTAACATGCATGGACTTTTAGCCACCACGATGCCTCACGCTCCTGTGCTAGTTGTTAATGGCCCTATCGCAGAACAAATCGGAATGAATGCTGGAGGCAACGCATTCGGGCAAGGGAATAGAGCCAACAGCACAATCGGCAGAGCGGTTCAACTAGTTGTAAGGAACGTAGGGGGCGGTCGACCTGGCGGAGTTGACAGAGCAGCTCTCGGTTCACCAGCCAAAGTTGGTTTCTGTTTCGCCGAGCGAGAGGCGGATTCTCCTTGGGAACCCATATCTACCATGTATGGTTTCCCCAAAGGAACTAACACTGTCTTAGCTTTTCCCGGAGAATCTCCCCACAACATAACTGACCAAATTTCTAGAGATCCAGAATCCTTGGCTCGCACTTTCGCCGTCAATCTATTAGGCATACAACATACAAAACTGGTTTTGGGTTTCGACGCGATTCTGGCGGTAACACCTGATCATTCAAGAATTTTCGCAGAGGCAGATTGGTCGCGAGAGCGTCTGACAGATCGAATTGTCGAATTAACTATCCGGCCGGGGAAAGATCTAGTTCGAGGCGCAAATGGAATTGCTGAGGGTGTCTCAGCAGATTTTCAAGAGCTTGAGTTACCAAAGTTCCGCCAAGGTGGTTTACATATTGTGCATTGTGGTGGCGGAGCAGGCTTGTTTTCAGCGATAATTGGAGGGTGGGTAAACGGAGACATGGGCTCAACACCAGTATGTGTAGAAATCACTCCATAACTTAGGAGACATAAATGACTAAAGTTCTCGATCCAACGAACGAAACTAAACCAACTGAGATTCCGCGCGTTGAGCGACCAGCTTCTTTAAAGGGATTAACAGTCGGCTTACTTGACATCAGCAAACCTCGCGGTAACCGATTTTTAGATCGTATCGAAGAGCGCCTTACTGAACAAGGCATAAAAGTTGAGCGTTTCAAAAAACCGACTTTCACTAAACCAGCACCCGTAGATTTACGTCACGAAATATCGACAAAGTGTGACGTTGTAATTGAAGCACTAGCTGATTGAGGCAGTTGCACGTCATGCAGTGTGCATGACATCACCGATTTAGAGCGACGAGGCATCCCCGGAGTTTTCGTAGCTACTACACAATTCATTGACGGTGCTGAAGTCCAGGGACGAGCCCTTGGCTTTGACCCAGCTGCTGTTTGGGTAGAACATCCGATTCAGGATCGCACTGACGATGAAATGATCATCATCGCAGACAAAGCCATTGATGAGTTAATCGAAGCTATTACCCAACCGTAATTCTTGGCCGTTAAGCGCCAAGTAAATTAGTCCATCCGCTACTAGGGCTGCCACTAGCTTGTCAGCCCTAGTAGTTTCTTTAGCTATTCCCATTACCCATTCTGCGTTTGCATAAGATACTGGACCATCAGACAACGCTTTTAATAACTTGCCTCGTGCTTGCCGGTCGCTACCGCTAAACGGTTTCTGTGACGAGCTCACTCCGGCGCTTCCAATAGACGGGTCTGGTCCCACTCCCTGCCATGAGCACCATTCAAAAACTGGACATTGAGAACATTTAGGTTCATGTTTTCTGCAGATAAGGGCGCCTAAATCGAAAAGGCCTTGATTCCATTCCCAGGTCCGCCCCGAAGGAATTAAGCTGTCTGCTATAGATTGAGCAGTTTTATTTGTAAGTCGCGAACCCGACCAGCGTGCAAGAATTCTTCCAACGTTTGTATCAACCACGCCAATATCAATTTCATATGCGAAACAAAGAACAGCCCTAGCTGTATACGGACCAACTCCAGGCAGAGTCAGGAGTGTTTTGAGGTCTCTGGGTATTACCGAACCATGTTCAGTCACAACTAAACGCGCAGTCCTGTGAAGGTTGACCGCTCGTCTCGGGAAACCAAGACCACTCCATGCATTAAGAATCACCTCTAAGGGTGTCTCTGCAAAATCATTGATATCTGGCCAAGAAGCGACAAAATAATCGTATTTGGGCACAACACGTTCAACCTGAGTCTGTTGCAACATCACTTCTGACAGTAATATTTTCCATGGATCCCGAGTCGCCCTCCAAGGCAACAGTCGCCGCTCTCTTGACGACCATCGGGTGAGAGCTTCTTCTCGATTGTCAGAAATTTTCACGAAGCTAAGCTCCCTAACTACCGATATCCATCTGCAATAAATCAGATTAGTTGCTAATAAACTAGTGTTACTTATGAAATCAAAAGTGGTTACTAGTGAACTTCTCACATAGCCTTTCATTTATCCCATCTCAATACTCGGTGAAGGACTCCCGATGACCGCACCTGACATGCAAGCAGCTTCTGACGCCTTAGCTTTAGGCATTGACGTAATCAACAAAGCGGTTGGTAGGGCTGCTTCGTTACCCGATATCGATGACCACCAAAGTCTTTTGTATGACATAGCTCATGCGGCCTCAGCAATAGACATTAGTAGGTCTCTGCTAGACTACGGGTCCAAAGGAATCAACGAAGGGCGCTTAGCCTGTGCTTTCATCGCTGACACAATTGCTGATCTGAATACAAAACTTTTCGGTCGAGAGTCTTCCTGGGGAGTTGATGTTAATTCATTACAAAACGCTCACACGTTTATTTCCACTTATCGCTCTCCTGAATTTGTTTCTGAGCTTGCCACACTTCAGGCACCAAATCATCTTGACCAAGAATTTGAAATGGTTGCCGATACTTTTCGACGATTCGGCGAAGACAAAATAGCTCCTCAAGCTGAACATATTCACCGCGAAGACGCTGATATACCCGAAGATATTATTGAAGGCTTAGCAGAGCTTGGATGCTTCGGCCTTTCTGTGCCAGAGGAGTACGGAGGATTCGCAACTGGAAGTGAATCTGATTACCTAGGCATGGTCATTGCGACCGAAGAACTCTCTAGGGCCTCGCTAGGCGCCGGTGGCTCACTAATC
>PCCJ01000043.1 GCA_002731665.1 Actinomycetota bacterium
AAATCTTTGCTTCGTCTTCGCTAACTATGTACTTGCGATCAAAACGCTGTTCGAGAGATGCAACGTTGTCCATACGTTCGATGCTGATCGCAGGGAAACGTTCCACTAATGAATCAAGCTGAAAGCTCATGAACGCATCCGGTAATAAACATCTACATTCGTGCTGTCATTAACAAGATCAATGCGTCGTACCTTGACTCGACGCACTGAAACTTGGCTACTTCCACCCAACAAGCCCTCAAGAACCCGAATCAACTCAGCGGTGTCGACATATGCTCTGTCGAGAATCATGTTTTGCTCTAAATATCCTCGAAGCAACGCCTGGTGGTCACCAAGCCACAGCGTAACCAGAACGGCTGCCATTAGTAGAGGAGACACATAAGCCGGTTCAAACTTAACCCCCCCTAGGAGACCTAATGAAAGGGCGCAGAAGTAGTAGGCAATCTCTGGTTGGCCTAATTCCGAGGACCGAAGGCGAATAATTGATAGCACTCCAAAGAGACCTAAGCCAAGCCCAAGATTCGCTTCTACCTGTGTGAAAGCAGTTGCGATAGCCATCACGCCGACATTGACACCTAGAAGCGCCACTACCATGTCTCGTCGTCGATTACGCGGAAAATATAGACAGAAGACCAACACAAGCACTGCAGCCAGATCTATGCCAATTAACGCTACTCGGCTCATCGAACAAACCTCTTGACCTACGGTGTTGAATCTTTACCTAGCTTAAACCCTCCGGTTCACAGATTACTGTTATGAAGACAAGCCCTTAGACCGAACGAAATCAAGTGATGACTTCAACTCCGATAGAGCAGCCTTCCACTTCTCTACGCTCAGAGCATCTTGATGTGTACTAGCGGCTTCTAAGGTCGCCTCGTTAATCTGCTCTGCCCATAGCTCAAGAACAGTTTCGGTGCTTTCCTCCGAAAAAGGACCAGCCAGAAACGCAACCCAAGCTGCTTCGCTTTCGTCTGCGAAGGTAGCCCATGCACCAGTCAAACGATCACACGATGCTGACCACTGAAAAATACCCCATTCCCCGTGCGGGAACGGCTGGCAGTCGTTTGTGATTTGGCCCCAATCATCAGCGATTGGAGTGACAGGGTTGGAATCCGACACGATATTCGCGAACGCGCTATCAAGGTCCCAGGGAATCAAATGAAAGCGACCCGTAGTGGGCTCCTCGTACCAGTAAAAGTTATGGTTTTCGCAACTTTCGAAACAGTACCAATGTAAAGGACCATCATCGTTTCGGATAGCTCGATCCACAACAGCCCACCTAATTATCTCATCAATGTCCGTCCACTTCTTAACTATCTGGGGCAATTCATTTTTATCAGCTGTAGCAAGTTCATTAGAGAACTTAAGGATGTGATCAACCGTCGCCTCTTCTTCATTCGTCTTCAGGGCATCTATAAATTCAAACTCTTCACGAGCAGAACCCTCGCGATTCAGAGGCCAGACTTCCTTGTACAGATTCCCATCTCCATCGTCAAACTGCCGATCGACAAACCTCCCGTCGATCTGTTCAACGAAGGAGTAAAGACCAGAGTAATTACCGTTGATCAGCAAACGAGCGTGACTTGCTCGCGGGGCCGGAACTCCCATCTTTCGAAAAAGCCAATACCCAAGTCGGTCATGCATTTGAGTCGGATCACGGTTCATGGAATGGAATTGAAGCTTTTTCACTCCCCAAAAAGTTTGCGTACTGTCTTGCCAGTTGATCTTGACTTTCATCGAAAGCTTGGTGCAGGTCTTCGCACCATCAGGTTCGAAAAGGCTTCCACCAGCGAGACACCCAACCCAAGCACCGACTGACCCCTTGTATCTAATACCAACGGGACTAATAGTTTCACCTTCAAAGGTAAGGCTTCCTTCCACATACGCTTCTTCGCTGGGATCGTTATTGATCTCAGCTAGGGCCTCATCAGAAATAATGAGTTCAAACGTATGCAGCGACTCTTGACCGTAAAGATAATCAGATGAACCGCTCTGCCAATTCATTAAGGGAATCTCGACCAGCGGGCCAAGCGCGCTGGCCGTTGGGTCCACCGAGTCAATCTCAGTTCCTCTTGCTGCTCTCTCTGAAGCCCCTGGGTCCGACTTGTCAGAAGCGCTGCAAGCTAGGGCCAACCCCGCCAATAGCACGAAAACCCAACCACATCTCATATTCTATGTCTTACAGCATCTTGCATGCAGCAGTAAGGATCCGCGCATATTTGTATACCAAAACATGCGAACGGTCGGCTCCCTGAATATTGTTATATCCTTCTGGCTATTGGCGCTAATGCATGCACCCCATAGCTGCTGCTTTATGACTTACGACACACTTAGGCCCCAGAACATTTGCCGCCGAATGTTTTGGGATCAATTCGCTTATTGTTATGCTCCCCGCAGAAACACTTATTTCAAGTCAGGTAAGCCAATCGAAGGTACGTTTCTTTCCACAATCTCTTTGCTTCGGCGAGCTATGGGCGTATCCCAATTATCGTCAGTGAAAAGCCAAAATTGGTTCGCCAGTATTGCGTCATGAACTTGTTGCGCCACTACCTCAGGCTCTAACCCTGTCCTAAGAACTCGTTCCGATATCTCAAGCCACCGATCAGCTTTTTCGTCCTTACCCGATCCCGCCTCATCACTATTTCGTTCTCGCGTCGCCTGAACGATGTTCGTTTGCACGAACCCAGGACATAGACAGGTCACACCAACTGAAGATCCATCGGCTTTCAACTCATGATGTAAAGTTTCGGACAGCGTTACAACCCCATGTTTTCCAACGTTATATGGCCCTCCATAAGGGGATGAAACATGGCCAGCTATTGACGCCGTAGTAACTACGTGTCCGTCACCATGTTCTATGAGATGAGGCACAAAAGTTCTAATACCGTTAATGACTCCATCAAGAAGTATCCCAAGTGTCCAATCCCAGTCTTCTTTAGTCAAGGTCCACGATCGACCAATCGACCCAGTCACACCGGCGTTAAGACACACAACGTTCACGATTCCGAATTCATCTATTGATCGATCTAGAAGCATCGAATGGTCATCTTCTACGGCTACGTCCGCTACTACACCTATTGCTCTACCCCCGCTCGCCGCGATCAACCGAGTCGCTTCAGTCAACTTATTCTCATCGACGTCTGATAGCACTACATTCATACCAGCTGCCACAAACCGCCGGCTCATAGCCAAGCCCATTCCAGACGCAGCGCCAGTAACCACTGCTGTTTTTCCTATAAGTGAATCCATGACCGCAAACTAGACGCTGAGGACTCACGAGTCACGAGAACATGTGCTTAAAACCAAAATATCATCTAATTTAATGTGTCTAGATTGCAATCGGAGTTAAGTTGCCTGAATTTCTGACGCCAAAAGAAACAGACCTGCAGAATAGGTGCTCAACGCTTGCTCATCAAGTCGCTGCATTGGACCCTGAACCCTTTTCGACCGATAGTCGAGAACAACAAATTAGAGGCCTTTCGCAACTGGTAAAAGTATTTGACATAACCCAACCAGCCTCATGTGGGGGAAGCGAGGGAACCGCCTTAGAACTGACTATCGCCCGCGAAACATTCGGTTCTCTCAACGTCGCCCATGAAAGAGGTTTATTAGGCCCAACTCCAGGATTACTAGAAAGCGTAAAGGAACCTCTCAGGAGTAATTTTCTTATGCCATATCTAGCAGGGGAAATGAACAGCGGTTTCGGTTTCACCGAACCCGCAGACGCACAACGACATACCTGGGCCGAAGTAGACGGCGAAGAGCTGATTATCAACGGGCAAAAATCTTATGTAACAGGTGGAGCGAAAGCACATTTTATAAATGTGCTCGTAGACATTCCCCAATCTGGAAAAACGATGCTACTTATCGAAACTTCTAGACCAGGAGTTACTTTAACCCGCAAGTTTGCGTCTAGCGATGGAAGCCAACACGCAGCCTTTACGTTCACAAATGTCAGAGTTCCGGAGACACATGCTATTGGGCCTATAGGGTCAGGCATGAAAAGGGCGTTGGAGCAAGTGACTGACGTTCGGATGGGCATAGCCGCTACTTGCACCGGGCTTTGTTCATTCGTGCTGGAACATCTAGCCGCTTATTTAAAAAAGACAGATGGGAAAAAGTCGCTGGCCGGAAGCAACGATTTAACGAGAATGCGCTATGGAGGACTTCGGATCGAAGCTTTCGCCGTCCGTTCGGCCTTATACCGAACAGCTCGACTGATCGACATTGGACAAAACGCTGTTAATGAAGCTAGTGCAGTGAAAGTTCTAGCAACAGAGGCATTAAACCGGATTATCGATGAAGCCATCCAAATCATAGGCGGACAAGCTCTAACTGAAACTCACCCTTTGACCCAAATTTCTTCACGAGTTAGAGCGCTTCAATTAGCTGAGGGAACCAGTGACATCCTCAAAATTAACGTTGCTCGCGGTTACCTGGATCTTGACAAAGGCACCATTTGATGCGCCTAACAAAGCACGCAGAACCCAACTCTGAAAGACTCTTCATCAATGTATCTGAATGAATTTTCTGACACTGACAAGCCTTTGGACATGACTCTGTCTAAGGAATACGAAAGTTTGCTCGCTAGTGCCCAAGATCTGGGAATAGCCCACAGCAGCAACATCCAATATTCATCGCGCAACATAGTCCTGCGACATCAACGTTTTCACTTTCTCGAATGGGGCCTACCGACAAACCCCACCCTTGTCCTACTTCACGGGGGCAATCAATCAGCGCACTCTTGGGACTTAGTAAGCCTACATCTTGCCGACCGGTACCACATTATCGCTTTGGACCAGCGTGGGCACGGCGACAGCGAGTGGTCTCGCGACGCTGATTACTCCTCATCTGCGATGGCAGCAGATGTTAACGCCCTCATAAATGAGCTAGCAATCAGACAAGCAACTGTCATCGGCCATTCCATGGGCGGAATGAATGCCATGCGCATTGCACTTGATTTCCCAAATCTGAACTTACGTTTCGTACTAGTTGACATTGCTCCCGAGATGTCCTCTGAAGGGGCAAAATCTATACGAAAATTCGTCACAGAAAACCGTGAATTCGATGACTTACAAGATTTCGTTACCTCAGTCCAAAGATATGACCCCTACCGATCAGCAGAACACATTCAACGAACAGTCAAATATAACCTTCTACAACGAGCCGATGGAAAGTTCGTCAGCAAACGAGATCATGGCCAACGCCTAGCGTCCACTGAACAGCAAAGACTCAGCAGTGACCGATTCCAGTTAAGCGACGCAAAAAAAATGACCAGCAGCACTCTCTTAATCAGAGGTGCTGACTCTAATATTTTGACTCAAGAAGCTGCGCATCGCTTCTGCGAAGCTCTTCCTCATGGAACCTTAGTAACCGTCAGCGATTCTGGGCACAACGTGCACGGTCAGAACACATTGGGTTTCATCGAAGCACTGACTAACTTTTTAGCAACATAAAGTTTCACTTTTCGAACCAGGCAACGAACATTCAATCTTGGACCTTCCAACAATCAGTTTTCGCAACTTCCAAGATTCTGACGTGAAACCCTTAGCCCTTAAGGCCTATTCTAAGAGAATGGAATCTAAGACCCTTGAGACATTGATTGTTGAAGTAGCAGATAACGGAATAGCTACCGTGACAATGAACAGGCCAGAGAAAAAAAATGCTGCCAACTTCACTATGTGGAGAGAACTTCGAGAAACCTGGAACGAGATCTCAGTTGATCCTGATGTCCGCGCTGTGATTATGACGGGTGCAGGCGACGCATTTTGCAGCGGAGCTGATCTTGGTGGCGACGCACCGAAAATGCACCAGCTGCAATCAATGAATCTGATTCACAAAACTATCCAAGCCCTCTATTCGATTATGGTTCCAGTTATCGCAAAAGTGAACGGAGTTGCAGCAGGAGCTGGCATGAATATGGCTCTGGCCTGTGACTTAATTGTCGCCAGCGATTCCGCTCGGTTTAGCGAAATTTTTGCAAAACGTGGTCTGTCCGTCGATTTCGGCGGTACCTGGATTCTCCCGAGACTAATTGGTCTTCACAAGGCAAAGGAACTCGCCTTTTTCGCAGATGTTATATCTGCTGATGAAGCTAAAGAATTTGGTTTCGTAAACCACGTAGTTCCCCATGACGAGTTAAACAATTTCGTTGAGCAGTGGAGCAAACGGCTAGCATCAGGGCCGCCACTCGCGCTAGCTATGACCAAACGACTCTTAACTCTAAATGCTACGGCTGACTTCTCAACAGCGTTAGAAGGCGAAGGCATGGCCCAAACGATTAACTTTTACACCTCGGATACTAAAGAAGCAGTGTCAGCATTTTTGGAGAAGAGAGAACCACAGTTCAAAGGGCGCTAAAGTTCAAACTCTCCTCACGAAACTTACAAGAATCATACCCAAAAACGCGAATCCCGCTGCGATCATAAAGGCTTCGTTATAGCTACCAATAAGCCCCGATACCGGCTCGCGACTTTCTTGAATTGATCCCAAAATTTCTATGCCTCCGGCAGTGCCTAGTTGCCACATCATCTGCTGCGCTCCTCCAGCAGTTGCTACATCTTTTTCTTCTACGGCATTAGTTATTACTGAAGTCATGGCAGGTTGCATTACTCCTAAACCAAAACCCGCTACGCCTAGTGACACGAATACAAAAAGGTCGCCGCTGGTAGCAGATGCTAACGACAAAAGACAAGCAGACGCCGCAACAAAAAAAGCTCCGGACACAGACAAAACACGTTCACCTAGCCGCGCTCCAGCGAAGCCTACTAGTGGCCCCGCTAATGCAAAAAAAAGTGGACGTGAAGTAATCAAATAACTTGTCCTAGTAACTGAATGACCATATACCTCAGCTATAAAAAGCGGTGTAAGAACAAACCCGGCCCCCATATAAGCAAAATTTGTGAATACCTGACTCAGCATGGGGATAACAAAATTTCTACGCCGAAAGTACTCAATCGGAATTAATGGAGCAACTGCTCGGTTCTCCTGAAAAATAAATAAAGCTAACAGCACAACTGAAATACTTACCAACACAGAAATGGATGTTGAACCCCAACCCCATATCGGGCCACGGTTTATCGCCGCTAATAATGCAGATAGACCTGCTGCGAGTAGAACAGTGCCTGGAATATCGAATTTAATATCAGTTTTTCGTGATGTACTTGGAAACACTTTATAGCCAAGAATTAAGGCTAACGCTGTGACCGGAACCTGAGCAATAAAAACCCACCGCCAGCTATAAAGATCTATCAACGGACCACAGATCGCTATTCCTGCGACCGGTCCACCAGCCATAACTAAACCCCACCAACCTAAAACTCTTATCCGTTTAGCTGCTTCAAATTGTGTGAAGATTATTGCTATTCCAGCCGGGCCTGTTGCTGAACCAAAGATCGCGCTCAGAGTACGAAATATAATTAAAGACTCGGCCGACCAAGCGAACGCTGAGAGTAAGCCAAAAAGCCCAGAACCAATCAGCGAAACCAGAAAGGCTTGTCTTCTTCCATACAGGTCAGCCAGTTTCCCGGCTGTAACCGCTAAGACCGCAAACCCTAGATTGGGTCCCGTAACTACCCAGCGCATGAGACTGCGATCGACGCTAAATTCTAGTGCAAGCTCATTTATTGCAGCTGCTAAGACCGAAACCATAAAGTTGGCTGACACCAGCCCAAGAAGCGCCACCCAAAAAATAGTCCACGGCGAGAAACCAGATGTTTCAGCTAGGTGAGTCTCCCGATTCGGCTGGACTCTGTACACATATGGATTTAACGTTTTTAGATCTGAAACAGATTCTTGGCCTACCCCACCAAGAGAATCCGCTGACTTTACCATTAGTTTCTAGTCTATCTCCACATAGAAGATCAATGCCGTGACAAGATATTGCTATGCATGAACTTATAGCAGTAGGAAATGACATCGACGCAGCTCTTGAAATTGCAAGAAAGCTAAACGGTATCTCATATATAAATGATCAGCTTGACGCAACAAAGCTTCCTTTTCGGACATTAGTCAGAGCCATGACAGATGATCCAAGCCAATTAAACGGAACCAATGATGCAGGTAGTTACTTAGCCTTCTCAAGATGTATTCGAGAAAGACCAGAATCTGCAGTGGCAGGAGCGACCTCTCCAGGAATCACCGCCATTTTTCCGCTGCTACACCATCCTGATTTCACGCATGAGCAAGCTGATTCTCACTGGCGCGATATCCACGCTCCACTAGCTTTAAAGCATCATCCTGGCATGTGGGATTACACACAACTGAGCATCGTTCAGACATTCTCTGGGACACCCATCGATGGCTTTGCCCTTGTAGGTTTTAAAAGCCTCATTGATATGAAAGAAAGATTCTTCGGCGATGATCACGATCGCGAGACGATCTACAACGACGTTGCTACTTTCGCAGACTCAAACTCTCCTCGACGGGTTATAACAACCGAAATTATAAACAAATCAAGGCCCCCAGTTCCTGAAACTTCGTGGGCCCAAGGATAATTCAAACAGTAAACCCGCAGCAGGAATTCACCAAACGACTACCGACATTATAAAGGTAATTAAAACCTCCAATAATTAAGCGAAATAGCTAAGCCGGTATGCCAAGTCGCTCCTGCACGGGCGCTAGCTTCTGCAACTCTGGCATAACTTCACGAGCAAACAGCTTCATGCTCGTATCTGCTTCCGAAATAGGCATACCAGCGAAACTAAACACTCCCATATAGCCGTCCATGTGAGTTTCATCCTGAAGCTTCATAATTTTGTCAAACACTTGCTGTGGGCTTCCCCAAATTTGAAGATTCACAAAGAAGTCGGTCATCATTTCCATGCCACCGGGAGCCTTTAAGCGATCGTACATAACGCCGTGGGCCTCATAACCTTCCGTATCTTTCAAATGCGGTTTATCAAACTCGTAATGCTTGATTATTGAGTCCCAATAGCCACCAATATACTCGCGAGCTTTTTCCTCAGCTCTATTCGGGTTTTCGTCTACAAAGGTCCATCCAGCAACTAACGGAGATGGAGGCTCGGCATCGTTAGCCTGCCGATAGACATCACGATAATCTTGAAGCTCCTGGCGGACCGCTTTCCATGGCTTCTGAGGAACAATCAATATTCCGACGCCGAGCTCCGCCATAATTTTAGCGGATTCAGGAGATACCGCAGCTGCATAGGCCCTACCTCGCATCGACTTGAGGGGTCTCGGCCTAATATCCACCCTCGGCTGCTCAATAAGTTCCCCATGATATTCTGCGTAGCCATTTTCTAAGGCGTTTAGAACCATCTCTGTTGATTCTTTGAAACGAAGGCGGGCTGTGTCCATCTCAGTTCTAAAGCCATCAAACTCAACTTTGCCTGTGCCTCGACCGAGCCCAAGAATAAAACGGCCATCCGAGAGATTGTCGAGCATAGAAATTTGTTCGGCTACACGCAAAGGATCATGCCAAGGTAGAACACAGACCATCGAACCAAGTTTAATCTTCTTGGTCGCTCCCGCCATATACGTAAGGAATTGCAGAACATCTGGACACATGGTGTAATCCGTAAAGTGATGCTCGACACTCCAAACGGAATCAAACCCAAGACCCTCTGCTTGCAGAGCAAGCGAAAGGTCCTGCTGATACACCTGCTGGTCCGGAATGGTCTCATCAGGATTCTGAAAAATAACGCTTAGGCCAACCTGCATTTCGCCCCCATAAATTTAATAGCTTTACACGTACTCTAGATCATCAACCTACAACTTTACCGACCAACCCAACCCATTCATCTCTATTTATAGGTCGCTCAAACTTCACTTTGGGAAAACAGGCTTTAACTCTTGATACCTGAGCACTCGATATTCCGCTAAGACCCAACCACCCATTTGTCTTCAACTTATCAGTTAAATCATTTGCCATGCTACGCAAGGTGTAGTCATGAATATTGGCGAGCACAACATC
>PCCJ01000044.1 GCA_002731665.1 Actinomycetota bacterium
ATCCACCAATGATCAACATGCCCACGACAATGTCCGTGTATTTGATCAGCGAATAGGCGTTCCATGTGAAGTAGCCAATTCCATGTTGTCCGGAAATAATTTCACCGGCCAGCAACGAGAACCAGGACACGCCCATACCAACCGCCAATCCCGCTGCTATGCTGGGAAGGGCTGCAGGAAAGACCACGTGCCAGAAGATTTCCAGATTGGTCGCGCCGAGAGATCGTGCGGCGCGGACCAAAATCTCAGGTGTGGCTTCGACGCCCTGCACTGTGTTGAGTACGATTGGAAAAAAGGCGCCCAAAAAAATTATAAAAATAATACTCAATTCTTCTGTCGGCCATATCAAGATGGCGAGTGGTATCCAAGCCACCGCCGGGATCGGCCTCAGGACCTCGATATAGGGAATACAAATATCTTCAGCGATTCGGAAACGCCCCATCAACAAGCCAACAATGATTCCCAACACCGTCGCAGCGATATAGCCGATAAAAATGCGCTTCATGCTGACAAATATATGAAGATAAAATTCTGTCGTTTGGGCATGGTGGAAAAAATTAAGAGCCACTTTCCATGGCTCCGGCACATTCTCAAAATTGAGGATTGTGTTGAAATCTGTTTCGGTCAAATAGTGCCAAACAGCGATGGCAATTAATACAGCAAAACTCCGCACCGCCCATCGCTTTAGGGCTTCGGGGGTTGCTGTTAATTTTTGCCGAACCGTCGTGTCATTACCGTGATCTTTAGGAGTAAGCAGAACAGAAACCTTTCCCGTTGAATCCTCTGTTTCGCCACTTGATCTATTTGTCGACGGTGTGTCGACCGTCAGTTTATGTGTCGACATTTCGATTGTGCCTCATTTGGTCTAAGTAAAGTCCGGCGCCACCGGGGAGGAATGACGGCGAGCGCCGGATAGTGAGGGGTCCGGCGCCACCGGGGAGGAAACACGGCGAGCACCGGACAGGAAGGAGTCCGGCGCCACGGGGGGAATAGCCGCGAGCGCCGAACAGGGAGATTCGCCTAGCTAGTTGCAGCCAAAATCGCTTTTTCGAAATCGATTGGCACACTACCAATTTTCTTTGCATACTCATCGGCATCCTGTTTGCGCAGGAACGCTTTGTACGTATCATTTGATTTAACGTAGTAAGCCATCATACCGAACAGCTTAAGGCCAGTGACGTCGTCATAGACATATGTTGCATTTAGTTTCTGCGCGACGGACTGGAACTTACCGACAGCTTTGAGGAACGACGCCAAATCTTTGTAATTCTTAATACCTTCCTTGGCATGCCAAACTTCCGCAGGCAAACTTGCATGAGCCTTTTTGGGGTCGTGGATGTTAGCCAACTGCTTATCGTAGTCCATCTTTAGTTCAGAGAAGGCTGTTCGAATATACTGATCTTGAATCCAATCTTTCATATCAAGCGGCGGAATTTGTTTTTCCCGCGCCAGCACTCCATGATTGAATTTCAATGCTTCGATCCATTTTGGCTTAATGGTTGGCTCCAGGGTCAAGTGGCCGCCTTTGCTAAAATAGAGGTACTGGACCTCTTTCTCGATACCAGTCCATTTCTCCAAGGATTTGGCCGCCCGCATCGGATCCGCCAACACCCAGTTACCGGCATCAATGACGGCCTTGAGGAAAGCAATTACGACTTCTGGATATTCATCAGCTAGCTTCTTGCGGACTACCACACCATGGAGATAGGGAATGCTGGTTTCGCTGCCATCAAATATTTTTCGACCCGTACCGCGAAATTCCATGAGCTCTGACCAGGGGCAAAAATCAGCATGGGCATCGATCTTTCCCTTCGCAATATTCGCCGCACCCACAGCAGGACTCTGGTTCTTAATAGTCACTTCGGAACTTTTAATTCCTGCATCCTGCAACGCCTTAAGCGTCATGCCCCAAGCGGCACTTCCAACCGGGACCGAAATTGATTTGCCTTTGAGTTCGGAAAATTTGTGAATTTTGGAAGCGACCGGAACAACGACCGCATTTCCAGAGCCTTTCAAATTGTAGCCTGTGCCCGCCACATAATAAGTTCGGAGGCTTTTTGTTTCCTGGAACTTAGCACCGTTAACAATCAGCGGATAATCGCCCATCACACCAATATTAAGTTTACTCGCCAACATTTGGTTTGTGATTGGGCCACCTGAACTATAATCAGCCCATTTAATTTGATAGTCCGCATCCTTGTATTTTCCGGTTTTAGGCAGGTGCTTTTCCAGCAACTTTAGTTCCTTGACGATGATTCCGGCAGTGTATGTATCGGTGCACATGCTCTGGTGGCCGATTCCGATTTTGATAGTTTTGGCTTCAAGAACGCTTGCCAAACTGATCGTGGCGGCTATCGAAGCAATAAGCATGGTCTTTCGCATGTTGTATGAACTCCTCATTAATTATGACCCAGCTACGGCGAACCTAAAGATGGATATAGCGAATGCTGTGCCAAAACATGCAAGAATCAGAATATTTAATAATATATTGATTTATAAAGGAATATTGTCCGAGCCGAACACTTGGCTAGATTGCTACATCAAGAGTAATGACTAATTTTTAGGCTAATGAGAAATGCTGTACATTTTTTAATCAACCCCGTCTGCGCATTTTAAATACAGGTCGCAGTATGTTACTCCGCCAATTTAGGTGTCCGATTAGATACCCACTTTTGTGGCGTTGCATCTTTAAGAGATAAAATTTGCCGCATCAGGCGACCTTCAGCCCAATTACGCTCACCGATGGCGCCAAAAAAAATGAAGCCATTCTGATCCACAATATAGGTTGTTGGCATAGCATTTACTTGCCACCGTCGGCGACTTTCAGCGCTAGGATCTGTAAGCACAGAAAAAGTCACTTTTCGGTCCGAAAGAAAACGGCGAACACGGTCTGAAGCTTCACCGACATTGATAGCGAGTACAACAACTCCCTCTGGCAACAGTTTTTCAGAAGCTTTTTGCAATGCCGGTAATTCACGCCGACAAGGCGCACACCACGTAGCCCAAAAATGGAGGACGACAATGTTTCCCCTATAGGCTTCTAATTGATGGATTTTACCGGTCAGATCGGCTAGCCCCAACACCGGTGCTATTGGCTTCTGGGGGAGTTCAATCAGGCCAAGTGATGCCGCTTGGGCCTTAGCGGATATTACCAGAGCAAGTACCGTGAAACATAATGCCGAAGGTCTCACCATCGCGGTACCCGCACATGAAACTGAAAAGTATCACTACGACCTTTTAATATTCCAAAATCAACGGGGCTTCCCTTGGTATCGAAAGTCAATCGTTCTATTTCGAAAACAGTTTCACCTTTTTCAATTCCGAGCCTTACTGCCAACGATTTATCTGATTTGCCAATCTTCATGACTAAGTCCGCCGTGCTGAGTTCGATACCGAGACGGTCTTCGATCAGCACAAACAAGTCCTGCCGTTCCAGGTCGTATTCGCTTAAATAGCGGCCGATATCGACCGGAAAATAACTCGTATTGAAAGAGGCGGGCTGAGCGTTAATACATCGCAAACGCTGCAAGCAGGTCACGCGGTCATTCATCTCAATATTAAGCGCCTCTGCAACCTCCGGCGATGCAGGCGCTTCCTCCAACGCTAAAACCTTAGAGGTTACAACCATACCGGTCTGTGATAGTGACTCTCCAAGTCCCAGCAACTGGCCCAAATTCTGCACCGCTGTCGGGCACGAGACAAAATGACCTTTGCCCTTTTGACTATGGACCAACTTTTCTTCCTGAAGCTGCTGCAGCGCATGACGCACCGTTACACGGCTGGCATGATATTCCTCCATCAGCCTCCTTTCTGAAGGCAGCTGTTTGTCTATAGCGTATTCACCCTTGCCAATACGGTATTTGAGGTCATCAAAAATGGTGCGGTAGCGTGGCGCAGATGGAATTGAATGTGCAGCGGTTGATAATGGTTTTGTAGATTGCGCCATGCCGAAACTTCAAATGATCTGGTCACTTAGTGCAGTGTTCAATGCCTAAGCCGCCTGAATTTGGTCAATTGCCCACCGAATATTCTTGCGGACATCTGGGTCAGGGTCGTCTTCGACATCCACAAGGTACGGTAGTCCATCAGGGTGGGCGATTTCACCCAGCGCAGCAGCAGCCTCTTTTCGGAGATTACTAATCTTGTGCTCTAGTGACGGTGCCAGAGCATGGATTGCTGTTTCGGCTTTCAATTGACCAATACTTCGTGCCGCCTTTACGCGGACCTGCCAGAAAGAATCTTTCAGTGCCGCTACCAACGCGTCCGCCGCCGATGCCGCTCTAATTCGCCCGAGGGTCTCTGCAGCGATCTCGCGAACCGACCATTCCTCGTCATCTAGCCCTTCCAATAATGCGCCGACGACAAGGTCTTCTTCACAAAATGCCAGCGCACCAAGAGCGGAACGCCGAACCTTGGGATCTCCATCACGGCTCGCATGCATCAATGCTGGCAGGGTGCTTGTGTCCTTTAGGTAACCGAGCACGCCGACTGCCTCCATTCGAACCTTTGCAGCCTGATCTGTCAGGGCCGTCAATGCGCTGTCTAGAACGGCTGAATTCCGGAGTTCCTTCATTGCGTGCAGTACAGAAGCACGAACAAACGCATCCCGGTGATCCACGAACTCGATCAATGGAATTGCACACGCTGGATTTTTAAACTCCGCCAAACTGTAGGCGGCTGCCTTGCGCACTTCCTCGTCATCATCCACGAGTGCCTTGGCCAGATTCGCTGCCGCTTCAGGCAGGTCATAGGACTCCAGCGAACGTGCTGCCTCTAGGCGCACATCTGCCGAACCATCGCTGAGGCAGTCAATCAAGGCTGTGACACTGCTCGCTTCCGCCGTCTCAGCCAGATCAAGCACGGCAATTCGGCGCACCATTGCATCTTGGTCTTTAAGCCGGATGTAGATTTCATCCAGGTCGGCTTCATCTTCAAAAACTTCAAATACTGGCATTGTGCATCACCGTAACAAGTAAGGAATGCTGACATTGACCGCACCGGTTGGGCAGTCCGCCTCGCATGGCATGCAGTACCAGCACTCGTCATATTTCATGTATGCCTTCTTGGTCTCATCATGAATTCGGAGCACATCAAGTGGGCACACATCGACACAAACAGTACAGCCTTTATGGGCAATGCATTTCTCCTCATCGACCGTCACAGGCACTGTTGTTGGGGAATGGGCTAACGGCATCGGTTTCTCCTTTATCTAAAGCGGCTATCCGGAACAATTCGGCGCGGTTACGCCTGAGCTTCAACGCGCTGCTTGTCATAAATATCTTTTTCCTCGTCATCGATCGGCACCACATATGGGTCAACGTCCCGTTTCTTGAGATCCATCGCGCCCTCTTGGTTTTTAAAAAGTTGGCTAAAGCAGAACCAGTTTTCGTTGTCGCGCTCGGGATAATCCGTCCGATTGTGATAGAGACCCCATCTGCTTTCGGTTCGGAATAGAGACGCAGCTGCAGCCATGTCCGCGCAATCGATGATCGAATGCACCTCCATCGCACGCATCAATTCGTGGGAATCTCTTGCGACCATATGCTTCAGGTCTTCACGCACTTCAGCGAAACGCTCCTGCGCCAACTGCATCTTCTTGGTGACCTTGGGCGGCTGCAGATAATCGTTCACCAAGCGCCGAATTTTGTACTCAACCTGGTTTGGCGGAATACCGTCCTCCAGCTTAGTCGGCGCGAGTACGCGCTCTTTTTCGATCGCAACCTGGTCTTCATCAATTTTAGCAAAGTCGACCGAGCCTGCATATTCGACGGCATCTTCCCCGGCAAAACGACCGTTGGTAAAGGCACCCAGCATATAATTATGCGGCACGCTTGCCATATCTCCGGCTGCATATAAACCGTCCACTGTTGTGCGTGCATTTTCATCGACAAAGACGCCGGAAGCGCTATGACCAGAGCAAAAACCGATTTCGGAGATATGCATCTCGATCATCTCTTGGCGATAATCGATACCACGCCCGTGTTGGAATCGGCCCCGCGTTGGTCTCTCTACATTGTGGAGCGTGCTTTCAATTTCTTCGATGGTCTTATTGTGTAAATGGTCGAGCTTCAGGAATACTGGGCCTTTACCGCTCTGCAATTCGTTGAAGAACTCTTGCATCATCTGACCACTCCAATAGTCGCATTCGATGAAGCGCATTCCTTCATTATTTGCCGTATAGCCGCCGAAGGGCCCCGCCACGTAGGCGCAGGCCGGTCCATTATAATCCTTGATCAGCGGGTTGATTTGGTAGCACTCGAGATTAGAGAGCTCCGCCCCTGCATGATAGGCCATGGCATAACCGTCACCGCTGTTTGCGGCATTTTCATATGTACCGAACAAGTAGCCGGACGTGGGCAGGCCGAGACGGCCTGCCGCGCCCATGCACAGAATTACTGATTTTGCCCGTATCACCAGAAAGGTCCCATCGCGGGTGTTGACGGCCATCGCACCGGCGATGCGTCCGTCCTTACCTGTCAGCAGCCGTGTCGCCATGTAGCGATTGGTGATCAACAGTCGTGCACGCCTAAGCTGTCGGTAGAGCGCTTTCTTGACCGTATCGCCATTCGGCATGGGTAGGACATAAGTGCCTAGGTGGTGTACCTTTTTGACATCATAATCCCCGGTTTCGTCCTTTAGAAAGCGAATGCCGAAAGAATCCAGTTCCTGAATGATATCGAAACAATTCTCTGCATATTTGTAGACGGCCTTTTGATTGACGATACCGTCATTGGCAATGGTAATTTCTTTGGTGTATTGCTCCGGCGTTGCGTGGCCAGGAATGACAGTGTTGTTTAGTCCGTCCATGCCCATGGAAATCGCACCGCTGCGTTTCACGTTGGCCTTTTCCAAAAGGACAACGGTCGCATCCGGGTTTTTCTTTTTTGCTTTATAGGCCGCCATGGGGCCGGCTGTACCGCCACCAATGACAAGCACGTCGCAGTCGAAGGTTTCCGTGCCGTTAGCGATTTCGTCCATGTCATTTCCTTTTCGGCTAATCACGTGTTTCAAAAATTCAGGGGTAACCATCGAGACTAAGAGGCATTTTGTTGAGCAATTAATTGCCAAGCGCGTATTTTTCGCTGAGCTCCCGCAAATATGGCCACGGGTAAATACCGCGATCATGCCCATCGGAAAAAACAAGGTTGATCGCGTAGGAACCGATGGGGTGGATTTCATTTATGACTAGTGCGGTTGAAGGCGCTGCTTCGCGATGTTCCAATCGCGCACGCTTAGATCCAGCTGACTGACAATTCTCGCGGAGAAAGGGCGCAGGCAAATTGGCCGATTGCTGATCCGCCCAATGCACCGTTAATGCTTTCTTATCTTTAGAAAGTAATATTTCGGTTGGCACCATCGCATCTACTCCTATTATTCCGAAATAATAGATGCCTTGGACAGCGGTCGCTTTTTAAGCAATTAATTGCCGAGTAATAAAAATAAATCTTCAGGCAAAAGGAAAAAGATAACAAACCATTGAATAAAAATTAGGTTTTGGTTGCGGGGCAACAGGACTTGAACCTACGACCTTCAGATTATGAGAATTAATTACCATTACAGCTTAAGCTGAGCGCCACTTTTTTAATTTTTTATCTAGCCTTCAGCTATATCTGCTCAGTAGCCCGTTTCCCAGTCAATAACGTTTTCCATGGGTTTACCATCAAGAAAAGCTCGGAGATTTTTGCAGAATAAGTCCG
>PCCJ01000045.1 GCA_002731665.1 Actinomycetota bacterium
ACGGGCTCGAAACTGATTTCTGCTGGCGTGCTCAGTTAGCGGGTGGGCGAATCCTTGTTGTGCCATCGGCGGTAGCCCGTGAGCGAGGTGACTATAGTGCTCGCACTGCAATCAAAAATCCTCGAAAAGATATTCATCGGTATCGGCTCTATACGACAAGTAAGTGTTACGGCTGGCTCCATTTGCTAAGTGTTTTGCCATTCGCGTTTCTGATTTCAGTTCTTGAAATTATTTTTAGCATTATGGCGGGAAGAGTCCGTCAAGCCTGTGATGTTGGGGCCGCCTGGCTTTGGAATGCCGTACATATTATCCCGATCTTAAGGGCACGAAAGCAGATCAAGGGATCTCGTTTAGTGAGAGATCGTGACTTGCGACGGCTGCAGGTATCGGGTTCTGTTCGCTTGAAGTCTTTTTTGAGAGGGCAAATTGGTGGAGAATTAAGTCTCGTCGTATTTGAAAATCGGCGTAGAAAGATTGCGTCTAAATTAAAGTCTGCTTCATTGCAAACAGTTGTGGCTGGTTGGTTCGCAGTGCTGCTAGTAGTCGCCTTCGGCAGTCGTCATTTGATTATGCAAGGAGTACCGGCGATTGGTCAATTTGGAGACTTTCCGCAAGCTAGTGAACTTTTCAATTCCTATTGGAGCGGTTGGCGAGAGGTAGGGACTGGAGTCGCTGGCCTTGGCCCCGCCGCACTAGGGTTAATTGGGGTAGCGAGCACATTGGCTGGAGGAGCATCGGAGCTTCTGAGACATGTTCTAATCATAGGTCTGCTCCCGATCGGGCTGTTTAATATTTGGAGACTTGCTGGTCTATCGGGTACCCGAGGAAGTCGATTAGTGGCAATAACGCTCTACGCTTCTAATCCCTTGCCGTACTATGCGTTGCAAAATGGTCGTTGGAATAGCTTGTTGTTCTACGCCGTGTTGCCGCTGTTACTCCGACGAATAATTGAACTTGTTGACGACACGCCTAAAGAAAGCACAATAGGTTGGTCGCCATTGGGAAATATTGGAACTGGACCTCTTCAAAAAGTTGCTGCGTTGGGTCTCTTAGTAGCGGTTGTTACCGCTTTCGAAGCGATGTTTTTAGTCTTTGCTACTTGTATTGGAGTTGTATTTTGTTGCTTTGGACCCGGGGGGTTCAAGAAGAAATTTCAGCGACTCTACCTGAGCCTTTTAGCCTGCGTAGTGGCGGCGATCATGCATATGCCATGGTGGTTATCGTTCGATGACTATCGAAGCCTGGTAGGCAGTTTGTTTGGAACTGTAAACCAAGCAGCGCCAACGGAACTCTACAGACTCGTCTCTTTCGAATTGGAAGGTGGAAACGTTCAATGGCTCCAGTTTGCGCCGCTAATTCTGGCGACTATATCACTTCTAATTAGCCGAGGTAGAGCCCTTCACCTAGCGACGAAGGCATGGAGTCTCTGCCTTTTGGGTTTCGGCTTTGCATGGATAGCATCCGATAACTTGTTAAGTGCAGCGATCGGTCCATCTACCAGATTGCGCGAGCTAGCTTTGTTCGTCGCCGCTGTTGGTGTTTGCTGGGCTGCTTCAATCGGTTGCGCCAGCTTCGAAAGAGATGCCTACCGAATCAGAGCCTCATGGCGCCGATTTCTTGTAGCGACTGGTATCACACTGTTTATTCTGGGGTTTGTACCGCTTCTTGCAGCAGCAAAAAATGGGCGATGGGAAACCCCGAAATATGATTTAGAAGTAGCTCTATCGCTAATAGATGATCGAAACGTTGGGCCTTCCTATCGGGTTCTTTGGATTGGCGATGAATCGATCTTGCCGCTGGCTTCTTGGCGCTTGGACGATATGGGAGCAAGGGCTGAAAATTTAAGTATTGCTTCATCAGTCGGTGGATACCCAGATATTCGCTATCAGTGGGCGGGTGGTCTAACGCATGGAGTACAACAACTTATTGATACTGTAGAACTGGGGTTGAGCGGTAACACTTCGAGACTAGGCCGTTTACTCGCTCCTTTCGGAATTCGTTACGTAGTCGTTGTCGAGGAGTCAGCTCCGTCATTCGGCCAAGGAGTTCAACGTCCTTTGGACCCACGGATCAGAAATTCGGTTAGATCCCATATCGATCTTCGACCCATAGCTGCCGACCCAGCGGTTCTGGTGTTCGAGAACGAATCCTGGTTCGCAACTCGCGCTCAGTTTGAGGATGGCGATGCGCTTGATGGCTTAACTGATCTATCGCAGCTCGTTATATCTGACCTTACGAGCGGTATTCCTGTTCTCCGAGACCACAGGTCCCTGGTTGAGCAACATGGCCGGCTTGGTGTTGGTGCGGTGCAAGTTGCCGAAGCATTTGATCAAAATTGGCGACTCTATGTTGGCGAAGAAATTCTGAAACCCCAATTGTCTTTTGGATGGGCAATGAGGTTCAATTCTAAAAGTGATGGTCCAGCAGCGCTTTTCTATCAGCGCCCGAGAGACATTCAATATGGAGCGGTACTGCAGATAGTGGGCTGGATGTTAGTCGTGCGGTTTGCGATGCGCAGACCACGAACTTACTCCAAAGATCTAATACCACTGGCGAATGAAACAACACAGCCGGGGCAAGTTCAGTGAAGCTACTTTCGATAGGAGCTCGCGCAATGCTACCGCTACTTCTGGTTGCGGGTGTCTCTTACGACATCAGCGTGACAGAATCCGATGAGAAGTTCGAGGCGCAAATAGAAGACTTCATTGCTGAGCCAGCAGTTGATCAAAAAAATACTCTGACGTCAACGTGGTTCTGCCCAGCAGTGCATTTAAGACGTATTAATCAAAAAGGAATTGAGGCGACGGCTGATTTGACAATAACGAATTTTAGTAGCGAGCCAGTTCGTGTTGCTGTTGAACTAGTTTCGACTACTAGTGCTAATGAGTTCAAGGTACTTGAAGTTCCGGGGTTTCAAATGCGCCAGATAGACATTGGCGATATTCTCGGTGAGGAATTAGTTTCAGCTTTAGTTGAAGCTTCTGCTGGTGCTGTGGCGGTGAGCAGAAAATTCACCTCGGAATTCGGGACAGATGAGTCAGCGTGCACGAACGTGTTAGCGGAATCGCTTTTTGCGCTGGGTGGCTCAACCCAACAGGGAGATGTCAACGAAATTGTTCTGTATAACCCACTTTCGAGTGATGCAATCGTTGACTTTCAGTTCGCAACAGAGGCAGAGACGGGCATTTTCTCTGTTCCGGAGCTAGAAGGGGTAGTTGTGCCAGCGGGTGGCAACTACAGAGTAGATGTTGGAGAGGTAGTCCGGCGCAGGGAAACAGTAGCTACATGGGTAAAGACACGCGTCGGCAAAGTCGTTGCTGATTATTTCCAAACTTTTGATGGGACAGATAATGATCGTGGATTTTCCACAGGTCTAGCGGGAAGTAACGAAGCATTGAGATGGAGTCATTCTTTAGAAGCATTCGACCCGGTTAAAAGCAGCTATCTGCAAGTTTACAACCCGACAGAACTAGTGGCGGAAATTACTGTAAGTTCGGGTAATTCTGAAGGGCGAACTGATGGGCGTGATTATTTAGTTGGACCCTTCGATATTCTTACTTTGCCTATTTCTAAAGAATCGCCGGCGGTAGGGTCAGTTGATGTTGCACTGGATGACAACGTTCTGATTGTTGAGTCGCCTTCAGGGGTTCCAGTTGTATCAGGTCTCATAACTTCACTCAAAGAAATTATTGAGCCTCATTCAGCTGGTAACCAAACCGAGGAGGAACTAGGTAAACGAGCATTGTTCGTGGAGAGGACTATTTCTTTGGGCACTTCAGTGCCAAGACTGAGGTGGGCGGTAGTGCTTTCTCCTTGGGAAAATTCAAACACTCATATCACGGTCAGTAATTTGTCTGGAAATAATACTCAAGTAAAAATTGAAGATGTTGGTGGCAAGGAAATTGATGGCGGTTTGCTAGAGGCGAACTCGACCGTTCGACTTGTATACGGTTATGTTTCTGCTGCGTTGTTAGTGTCTGCAAAAGATGAAATATTGATAGATGTGATCCGAGAATCGAAGAGTGAGAAATTATTGAGTTCGAGTCCAAAGTTGGGGTTTTGAAGTAAGGTAGGATATTTGATGGTACGACTACTTATAGCTTTTACTCTTATTCTGATATCCGTCAGCATCGCAGTAATCGTGGAACGGCGAAAGGTAGAGAATCCCTTTTCGGTTAAGCGTAATCAACTCCCAACTTTGGTTCCGCCGCAAGACTTTGGGCTTGAACCAGAGGCTGCAATAATAGTCTTTACCGAATCGACCTGTAGGAGCTGTTCGGCGGTTCTGGCTTTGTTGCGTGGCCCAGCTGGAGCGAATGTGACTGTTGCTGAAGTGGAATATGGGGAGAATCTAGATCTTCATAGAAAGTATGGAATTGATACTGTTCCGACAACGGTTTTAGTTGAACGAGATGGGAATGTCGTTGAGGGTTGGATTGGAAAGATCGAAGTGGGGGAACTAGCCCGGGCTTTAGCTCTAGTCGTTTAGTTGGTATTTTCAATCTCGGGAAATGATATAGGAGAGACTAGAGCTCTGGGCCTAAAGTGTCTAGGTCTGCACTTAGACCCTCCGCTAGATCGGGTGTAGGCTCAGGAATCAACTTAGCGATATCGTTCCCATCAATGGTCTCTTTGTCAAGAAGAGCAGCTGCAATGCGATCAAGAGCGCTTCGATTCTCTACCAAAGTTTTTTTAGCTCGATGCTCTTGCTCAACTAGGATTCGCTGAACCTCTTCATCGATGATGCGGGCGGTATCTTCGCTGTATTCTCTTCCGCTCATTAGATCATCGCCAAGAAAAATTTGAGCGTTGGAGCCCCAAGCTCTCGGTCCGACTCGTTCGCTCATGCCCCACTCTGTCACCATTTTTCGAGCCAACTCTGTGCCTTGCATTAGATCGTTGGATGCTCCAGTTGAGATCACCCCGAATACGTTATCTTCAGCCATTCTTCCACCGAATAGAACCGCCAATCTGTCCTCTATATATTCTTTTGTGTATGCGTGGCGTTCCTCAGGGAGCTGCATTGTTACTCCTAAAGCTTGACCTGTAGGCAAAATGGTTACTTTGTGGACTGGGTCGGCATGGGGTAAAAGCGTGGCTACCAAAGCATGACCTGCTTCGTGGTACGCAGTCGCAGTTTTCTCCTCATCGGACATAGCTACAGATTCTCTGCGTTGGCCAATTATGACTCTGTCACGCGCCGCTTCAAGATCCTCTTGCTTGACTTGTGTTGAGTCTCTGCGAACGGCATGCAAGGCTGCTTCATTAATTAAATTTGCTAAATCTGCTCCGCTCATACCCGGTGTGCCTTTGGCCATAGCTTCGAAGTCGATAGCGGTGTCAACTTTTTTGCTGTCTGCATGCACTTTTAAGATCGAGAGCCGTTCGCTATATTCAGGAAGCGGAACAATGACTTGCCGATCGAATCTCCCTGGGCGAAGCAAAGCAGGGTCTAAAACATCTGGTCTGTTAGTAGCTGCCATCATGACGATGCCTTCTGTAGCCTCGAAACCGTCCATTTCTGCGAGCATCTGATTTAAGGTCTGCTCACGTTCATCGTTGCCACCGCCTAGCCCTGCGCCTCGTTTCCTGCCGATTGAGTCAATCTCATCAATAAAAATAATAGCGCTGCCTAATTTTTTTGCAGTTTGGAACAAATCTCTGACCCTGCTCGCTCCTACTCCAACGAACATTTCCATAAAATCTGAACCAGTTACAGAAAGAAAAGGCACCCCAGCTTCTCCTGCAACAGCTCTTGCTATCAAGGTTTTGCCAGTGCCGGGCGGCCCAACCAATAGAACACCCTTTGGTATTCGTGCACCAATCTCTGTGAAACGTTCAGGCTCTTTCAAGAAGTCAACAATTTCTGTTATCTCTTGTTTCACTCCTTCGTAGCCGGCGATATCGCTAAATCCGGTATCAGGCCGTTCGGTTGTATAGGTCTTAGCCTTGCTCTTGCCGATTGACATGATGCCTGACATCTGTCCTTGCGCTCGCCGTTGCATCCACCAGAAAAGACCGATTATTAAGGCAAATGGAAGAAATAGCGGTAGTAAGTTCAGTATTGGATTTGAGCTTTCAGTCTTGAATTGAACGTCAACGTTGCGATCTCTAAGAAGTTCGAGATCGACATCGGGTAGTTCGACCGGACCTTTCGTGGTGAATAGATCGCCGTCTAGGAGCTCACCTTGGATGGTTCCGGTCTCGTTGGTTACTTCAACCGAGTTAACGGTTCCCGCGCTGACTTCAGCAATAAACACGCTGTAGTCGAGACTCTTGCGGTCCTCGCGATTAAGTATCCCAGGGAGAAGGATTGAAGCGAGAATAAGTGAGAGTAAAATCCAAAGAGACCAACGGGGCCAACCTTCTCGGCCTTTACGGCGTTCGCTGGTACCAGTTTCAGGGGCGTCGGAAGCCATTTGGATATGCTACGTCGGCATGAGCTTGAAACCGATGCCGAAATGAGAAGGAAGCAGGAAAACAGGCCTTAGGGTCCAAGACAGGGCTATAAAGTCTAGCTATCTTAGGGGTCGTGCCTAGTTTGGAAAGAATATGTAGTCGGCCTCTTTGTGGCAACGATGCGGAAGCGCTTTTGCTTTTTGATTATGAAGATCGGCATGTGGTGCTTCGATGGACTTCTGAGAAACGCGACTCTAACTTGTTGGAGTTGTGTGTTGAGCATGCAGATAAATTTCGTCCTCCTCATGGATGGTCATGTGAAGATCAGAGGCAACAGGTTACCAATTTAAAATTTGTGGCGTCGGAGGCCTTCGTCCCCCGATAAATGATAGATGCTTCTGAGGTGACAGAAGAGATTAATGAATTCGCTTCCGCTCGGCGAGTTGGGCGCGTTCTTTTTGTCGCGTTGGGTTGCGGCTTTATTGGTTCGATTTTAGCTTTTGCCACATCTGGGTTAGACGTTAGCAGCCCCGCTGATTTGAAAGGATACGAAACTGTGGTGCTTGCGCTGCCGTTTCTCATTGCGTTAACTGGCGGTGCGTTTATTTCGGCTGGGTTAGATGGACGGTCGCCTCTTCGGGTTCTTCGACTGGATCATTGGAATTTGCGTCTATCTGTAATGGCATTTTTCGCAGGAGTTGGTTGCCAAGCAATAGTTGTGGCGTTTGGCTCTTTGGTTCTGGGTTCGACTAGTCATCCAGATGGTTTAAGCGGTACAAGTTTGTTCGTTGATTCCTTTTCCGGAACTAGCCAAATATTTATTTTGATTGTCTTCACCTGTTGTCTGTTGCCCCTGGCCGACGAGCTTTTGTATCGGGGGGTTCTGTTGCCGTTGACGATTCGTCGGTGGGGCAGTACCAAGTCGATAGCGCTTATTTCACTGTTGTTCGCGTTAAGCCATTTTGACCTGGCTCAATTTCCCAGCTTGCTGTTTGTTGGTATAGTCTTTGGTCTTCTAAGGTGGAAAAAAAATTCGACGGCGCTGCCGCTGATTGCCCACATTGGTTTTAATTTTTCAGGCTTGATGATTGTTATGAGTTGAGTGACCGCCTGATTCGCTTCTATAAATGTCAAGATGGGTCCCGATGTCTAAGATCGGATGCGTTTTAAGTAAGAGTCGAGGCGACGCAAGACGCTTGAGCTCACCACAGCTAGAGCAATGGCTGACGATAAGCATCGTTCTTGTTGCTTGTTTATGGACTTTTTGGAGGCTCAGCCCTCAGAATATATTTTCTTCAACTACTCCAACCGGCGGCGACATGGGAGCGCACGTCTGGGGACCTGCTTTTTTGCGTGATGAGTTGCTTCCTAATTTCCAGTTACGCGGATGGAGCGATGATTGGTACGCAGGTTTTCCTGCAATGCATTTTTACATGTTCTTGCCGTATCTGGCGATTGTCGTTGTAGATCTGTTTTTGCCTTACGGGGTAGCTTTCAAACTGGTTGCCGTCGCTGGAGTTACCCTAATGCCGGCGACGGCTTGGCTTCTAGCGCGTCTTAGTCGCTGGCCTTTTCCGTTGCCAGCGCTAAGCGCTGTTGCTGGTTTTCTGTTTGTCTTTGACTTTAATTTCACTATTTATGGCGGAAATATAGCTTCGACTTTGGCTGGAGAGTTTGCGTTTTCAATTGGGCTTGCTTTTACTCTTGTTTATTTGGGCTTGGTTTATAGGGCTATAGAGTTCAACCAATTAAGAACTTTGGCGTCTGTTGCGTTAGCCGTGGTTGCGCTCTGTCATTTAGTGACCTTGATCTTTGCGATTGCCGGAACGGTGCTAATGGTTGTGGCGGCTGGCATCCACCGAATTCCGAAACTTATCGGAGTATCAAAGGCATGGTTGCTATTTAGTGGCTTCGCAGTTGCTGAGATAGTGCTGTGGCGTTTACTTAATCAGCATTTCGCAGCGCTGATGCTTTCTTTGTTCTTTGTTGTGGCCCTTCTCTGCGTTGAGTTTGGAGGAGCATTTAGGGCGCTCACTGTTGGGGTTCTTGGTGGCGCGCTGTCGGCTTTCTGGGTTGTGCCATTTTATTTACGTCGCGACTATCTGAATGACATGGGGTGGGAAAAATTAACTGAGTTGAGAGAAAATCTATTTTTTCCGGCAGAGCTGAGTGGACCGGGGTCTCGGATCAGTATCACCTGGCTGCTAGCTCTAGCTGGGTTCGGTGCCTTAGCGGGGCTTTTTCGCTGGGAACGCGCAATCATTTTTTTAGTTACATTGAGCAGTTGTCTCGCGATCGCTTTCGCGCAATGGCCACAAGATCGAATTTGGAATGCCCGATTGTTGCCGTTTTGGTATTTCACTCTGTATTTGCTTGCTGCTTGGGGATTTTGGTACCTGTTTCAGGCTGCTTGTAGTCAGAGTAAGGAGGGCCGTAGCGCAGCTCCATGGATTCACAAAAGCCGCTTAGCTATCTATGTGGCCCCCATTGTTGCTCTTGTGGTCGCGTTGGCAGGAACTAGTCTTTACCTTGGCACATCCGTCGGTGGTAGCTATGACGCAGACAATGATTTTCGGTGGGGCCCGGTTTCAGTTTCAGCTGAAGACCGAAATTTTGTGAGCGGTTGGGCAGATTGGAATTTTTCTGGATATGAGAATCGTGCGACATCGGAAACGTTTAGCGACTTGATTCAGACGATGAGAGAGGTAGGCAAAGAACATGGTTGTGGCCGAGCTCTCTGGGAGTATGACAAGGATGAGCTTGGATCTTATGGAACGCCTATGGCACCAATGCTTCTGCCATATTGGACAGACGGCTGTATCGGGTCAATGGAAGGTCTCTACTTCGAGTCGTCTCAGACAGTTCCATTTCATTTTTTGATGCAGTCAGAGCTCTCATCGAACCCTTCTAGGCCTATGCGTGATCTACCGTATTCGTCGTTGAACGTTCCGCAAGGGGTTTCGCATATGAAAATGTCTGGCGTTAGATATTACCTTGCGTATAGCGATGAAGCCGTCTTGAATTCTAAAGGTCTTTCTGAAGATTTAGAGGTAATTGCTCAGTCAGGGCCATGGACAGTTTTCTTAGTGCAGGACAGCTCAATAGTGCAAGCACTTACATATGAGCCTCTAGTAAGCGAAGGATCTTTCTCTGGTAAACGATCGTGGATAGATCCGGCTGTGAATTGGTTTAATGATGAGAGCAGATGGCTTATCCCGATAGCCGATGATGGGCCTGAGCATTGGTCACGTGTTTCCGTAGAAGAAATTGATGGTCTTTCTTCGCCTCTTAGGTTTGGTAACCAATCTTCACGAAAACTTGAATCGCTGAAAATTACCGAAGTCAGTGTCAGTAATGAAGAAATCTCCTTCGAAGTCGATGAAGTTGGGATACCGGTCATCGTCAAGACATCTTATTTCCCAAATTGGTCTGTGTCGGGCGCTGATGGTCCATTTCGTATTACTCCAAATTGGATGGTTGTGATTCCATCGGAGGACAAAGTCGAGTTGAGATATGGGCGAACTTTCGTAGAGAATTTCGGGTTGATCGTTACAATGTTGGGGATTCTTATATTGGTTGCCCTGAAACGACATGAAAAGTTAAGAAAAGCAGTTGTGTATTCGTCGGGCGAGACGAAAATATGAAACGCCGGCTCCGAAGGTTTCTGTTAGTCGGAGCGCTTGTTACCTTCGCTGATCTTAGTCTTTTAATGACAGTGGGTATCTGGTTGAATACAAACTGGTATCTGGCTTCGGTTGTTTCGCTCGTATTGTCGGCAGCGCTTTCGTTCTTAATGCACAAACGTGTCACATTTAATGATGACGTCTACTCTCTTATCGATCATCAACCAGTAGCTTTTATTAAGGCGGTGACTCCGGCCCTGGTTGCAGATTTTTTGGTGTTTGCTGGGTTAGTGCTGCTAATAGATCCAGGTATTTTTGGCGTTGTAGCGAGTAAAGCCGGGTCTGTTATGGCTGCGTCATTTGTGCGATTTGTTACGTATCGAAGAGTTCTGTTTGCTGCTGTAAGGCAGGAACAAATGCAGCTGTCGGTTCCGAAGGAGATCTTGCAGCACGACAAAGAGCTTTCAATCGTAATTCCAGCATTTCAGGCAGAGTTAGTGATCGGTGAGACGATTAAAAAAATACGTGAAGCTACAAACAAATATGACGCTGAGATTATTGTTGTCGACGATGGTTCAGATGATCTTACGTCTGTTGAAGCGCGTCGGGCCGGAGCAAATCTCATCATCACGTTGGATATGAATCGTGGGAAAGGGGCAGCGGTGAGAGCAGGAATGTCGGCTGCCACTGGCCGCTTCTGTATCTTCACAGACGCAGATCTTGCTTATCCTGCTAAGCAAATTTTGAGTGTCGCTGAAGAACTAGAAAAAGGATGGGACATCGTAGTTGGCAACAGAAGGCATCCCGATAGCTATCAAATAGTGCAAGCTTCGAGTTTGAGAGAGGTAGGAAGTCTTTGCTTTAATATTCTGACTTGGTTTGTTCTGCTCGGTGGATATCGTGACACCCAATGTGGCTTAAAAGGGTTTTCGTCGCTAGCTGCTAAAAAAATTTTCACTCGTTCAATTATTGACGGTTTTGGGTTCGATGTAGAGACGTTTCATCTTGGCGAGCGGCTCCACCTGACGCTTAAGGAAATTCCCGTAGTCGTTGAAAATGGGCAAGGCACAACAGTTCAGCTATTGCGGGATGCGACACAGATGCTTCGAGATGTGTTTATCGTGAGAAGATTATCTGCACTTGGTAGCTATCATTTGTCCAAAGTAGATGATGAGTAACTTCGGAAAGCGAAATGAAAAAAACGATTACTCCAGGAAACTCAAAACGTCTCAGCTCGATCATTAAGGCTTACGACATTCGCGGGTTGTATCCTGCTGAGATTGACGCACCGACTTGCCGGAGCCTGGGGGCCGCTTTCGCTCAATATTGTTCGTCGGATCGTATAGCAATTGGTCGAGATATGAGAGAGTCAGGTATAGAACTCTCGGCGGCTTTTGCTGAGGGCGTCATGTCTCAGGGTGTTGACGTAGTGGACATAGGCCTTGCATCAACTGATCTTTTATACTTTGCCTCCGGCGTATTGAACATACCGGGTGCTATGTTCACTGCATCTCATAACCCGGCTGGCTATAACGGCATTAAGTTATGTGGCTCTGGTGCCGCTCCGATAAGCCAAGAAAGTGGTCTTGAGGAGATCAAAGGGATTGCGTCAGGTGAGATAGACGTTTCTGAAAGGCGCGGTGTCCTATCTCGTGTAGATCTGATGGAAGAGTTTGTTTCACACGTTCTTTCATTTGTTGATTTAACGAATTTCCGACCCCTTAAATTGGTTGTGGATACTGCGAATGGTATGGGTGGCTACGTAGTGCCGCCGGTCTTCAAGAATTTGCCATTTGAAATTGAGTTGTTGTACCCAGAATTAGATGGTGCTTTCCCTAATCATCCCGCGGACCCACTCCAGCCAGAGAACCTAGTTGACCTCCAACGACGAGTTTTGGAAGTTGGTGCGGACCTCGGAATGGCGTTCGACGGTGATGCTGATCGAGTCTTTTTAGTAGACGAACGTGCTGAATTGGTGAGTGGCTCGATGACGACAGCGTTAGTTGCCGTTGGTGTTCTTCGCTCTGAGGGGCCGGGACCAATTCTGCACAATTTGATTTGCTCTAAATCTACTCGTGAAGCCATTTTGGAAAATGGGGGCGAGCCTATCCGCACTAAAGTAGGACATAGCTACATTAAGTCGATTATGGCTGAGACAGGAGCAGCTTTCGGAGGAGAACATAGTGGTCACTACTACTTTAGAAGAAATTACAGAGCTGATTCTGGGTTAATTGCAGCGATGGTGATTCTTGAGCAATTGTGTATGTCTGGTTCGGCCTTGTCGGAGCTACTTCGGCCCTTAGATCGCTACAGTTCCTCTGGAGAGATCAATACCAAAGTGGCTGATGTTAACCGAGTAATCGAACGGGTATCAAAAGCATATGAGGCTTATGAGCAAGATTTCTTAGATGGTCTTACCGTGGACTGTGGGGATTGGTGGTTCAACCTTCGGCCTTCGAACACGGAGCCATTGTTGCGTCTAAACCTTGAGGCTAAAGACCAGGATCAAGTTGAAGCGCACATTAGAGAGCTGTTGCCCCTTTTCGATGGTTAGCTGCCGTACCCTAAGAATAATGAAGCAACGCTCAAAGGAGCACCTGAATGTCTCTTGACCCAGGGCTATTGGAAATTCTTGCTTGTCCTGAAGACAAGGGCCCCCTCTATTACTTCCAGCAAGAAGAAATTCTGTATAACAACCGGCTCGGACGAACTTACTCAATTCGGGAAAATATTCCGGTGTTGATTATTGAAGAAGCTGCAACGTTAAGTGAACAAGACAGAGAGCGACTTGATCAAATAATCAGCCAAGAAAAGTTGTCGCCGACTTTTGAGCCAGTGGATGACTAAGCCGTTAGACCATTTGGGCATGTGGGATGCTGTGGCTTCATTAGCTGAACAACTAGAATTAGCCATGGAGAATAGTTTGCCGGAGCGGCCGCTTCCGTTAGCCAGAGATATTGACAATATCGTGGCCATTGGGATGGGTGGCTCAGGAATTGCAGGTGATATCTTGCAGGCCATAGCGGCACCGGTGATGTCCGTTCCAGTAACTGTCGTCAAATCCTATATGGTCCCAGCATTTGTAGGAGGCCGCACGTTAGCGATCGTTGTTTCTTTCAGCGGCGATACTGAAGAAACTTTAGAAGCGGCCGCTCAAGCGAAAGAAAAAGGTGCCTATCTGTTAATTGTTACTTCAGGCGGAGCGCTATTAGATCTTGCGTCTGAATGGGGTTGCCCGTTGTATCTAATTGATAAGTCAATTCCAATGCCGAGGGCGGCAGTGGGAGCAGTCTCCATTCCCCCTCTAATTGCTTTGAATCAAATGGGGTTAATTTTTGGGGTTGAAGAAGAAATCGAACGCACCATTAAGCAGTTAACTATGCGAAGAAATATGTTTGCCCGAGAGAATGACATAACTGAACAAGTAGCAGAAAAAATCAGCGGCTCAGTTCCGCTCATTTATGGTGGTGGAGATATTGGTGCCGTAGCGGCGTTGCGTTGGAAAAATCAGGTCAATGAGAATGTGAAAGTTCCATCCTTTTCTAATGCAATGCCTGAGCTCTGTCACAATGAAATTGCAGGGTGGAGCGGTATCGGCGGACCTCAGAACCCGAACATTTCTATTATTCATTTAAGGCCTGCGCACGAGCACCCTCAGATTAGTCGAAGGTTTGACTTCAACCGTAGTGTCGCTTTAGGCTTGGAGGGTAAGGTTTTTGAGGTCGAAGCATCTGGTGAAGGAAAACTTGCGCAATTGTTTGACCTGATATTGCTGGGAGACCAAGTTTCATTGCGTATGGCTGCAATTCGTGGTGAAGACCCGGGACCGATTGAAATTTTGATTCGGCTTAAAGAGTACTTGTCGACTTAAATTGAGTTATAGGCGAATGAAGATGCTTCAAGTAGGCTAATCGTCTCTGCCCTTGTCCGGGTCCCATATAGGAGCGCTTATGCCTTTGTCGACGGCTAGTAAAAATGATTTTAAGGTAGCTGATCTAAGTCTGTTTGACGCGGGTAGAAAGCAAATAGAACTGGCGGAAGTGGAGATGCCAGGATTAATGACTTTGCGGGCCCGAGGAATTGATAGTCAACCACTAAAAGGTGCTCGGATAATGGGTTCGCTGCACATGACAGTGCAAACGGCAGTATTAATCGAAACTCTTGTAGATCTAGGCGCTGATGTGCGTTGGGTTTCTTGCAATATTTTTTCAACTCAAGATGAAGCAGCAGCGGCCGTTGTGGTTGGTCGGACTGGTTCCCAAGACGAACCATCAGGAGTACCTGTGTTTGCCTGGAAGGGAGAAACACTTGAAGAATATTGGTGGTGTACTGAACAGGCTTTGCGTTGGCCGGGTGAATCTGGCCCCAACTTGATTTTGGATGACGGGGGAGACGCTACTCTTTTAGTGCACTTAGGAGCGCGATACGAAGCAACTGATGAGATTCCAGCTATTGAATCGGCCGGATCTCCAGACGAAGAAGAAATATTGCGGTTACTGCATAAAGTCGCTTTAACCGATACTGATATATGGACCAAGATGATTTCAGAGATTCGAGGAGTTTCGGAAGAGACGACGACGGGGGTTCATCGTCTCTATGAGATGGTTGAATCGAAAGAATTGAGATTCCCGGCATATAACGTTAATGATTCTGTCACAAAATCTAAGTTCGATAATCTTTATGGGTGTCGTCACTCTTTAATAGACGGACTCAATAGAGCCACCGATGTAATGATGGGCGGCAAAGTAGCCTTTGTAGCAGGATATGGGGATGTTGGTAAGGGTTGTGCGCAATCGTTACGAGGGCAAGGCTGCCGAGTCATAGTCTCTGAAGTTGATCCGATTAATGCACTTCAGGCAGCTATGGAAGGCTTTGCCGTAGATCGGCTAGAAAATGTGCTTGGAGACATAGATATTTTTGTTACTACGACTGGCAATTTAGGTATTATTTCAGCCGAACATATGGGAGCGATGAAGCACAACGCAATTGTCTGCAACATTGGGCACTTCGATAACGAGATCGATGTTGCTGGATTAGAAGGAATGTCAGATGTCCAGCGCCGAAATATAAAGCCACAAGTAGATGAGTACATTTTCCCAAATGGGAATAGCGTGTTGCTGCTAGCTGAAGGGCGCTTGGTTAATCTTGGATGCGCCACGGGTCACCCAAGCTTCGTTATGTCAATGAGTTTCACGAATCAGGTTCTTGCTCAGATCGAGTTACATGAGAGTGCCCAGACCCTAAATAACGATGTGTATTTGTTACCTAAACACCTAGACGAAGAAGTTGCTCGGCTTCATTTGGACAAGCTTGGGGTGAAGCTAACCTCACTAACGTCGGAGCAGGCTGAGTACATAGGAGTTCCGGTAGAAGGACCTTACAAGCCAGCTCATTATCGCTACTAGTTGTCAGAGTATTTGATAACCAAGTTCATGTGTGCAGCAGCCGTATCCTATGGCCGGGTTACCCCTAGGAAGTGCTCCCAAACGGTAAGGTTCTTGTAATGGCTCTTTTTCAGAAAGTCCTACGCGCTGGCGAAGGAAAAAAAATTAAGGGGTTGGAGTCGATAGTCCCTGAGATTAATTCACTTGAGTCCGACTACCTGTCGTTGTCAGACGATGCTTTGAGAAGCAAAACGGGAGATTTCAAAAGTCAGTTAGAGCGTGGCGCAGATTTGAATGATATTTTGGTGGATGCTTTTGCGGTAGCCCGCGAAGCGGCAAAGAGAGTGATCGGTCAGCGGCATTACGACGTCCAGCTAATGGGAGGCGCTGCCTTACACTTTGGTTGGGTCGCTGAAATGCGCACAGGTGAAGGCAAGACCTTGGTGTCGACGTTACCAGTCTACCTAAACGCGTTAGCAGGTTTAGGGGTCCACGTAGTAACAGTAAATGACTATCTCGCCAGGCGTGATGCTGAATGGATGGGTCAAATTCACAAGTTCTTAGGACTTGAAGTTGGTCTTATAATCCCCGGTCAAAGTGATCCAGATTATAAACGGCGACAGTACGCGGCTGATGTCACTTATGGAACCAATAATGAATTCGGCTTTGATTACCTTCGTGATAATATGTCGAGTTCTAAAGCAGAACAGACACAACGAGACCACAATTTTTGCATAGTTGATGAAGTTGACTCGATTCTTATTGACGAAGCAAGAACTCCATTAATTATTAGTGGGCGATTAGCAGATGCGGCGAAGCTCTACAGTCAGTTTGCCCAGGTTGCGCAGTCAATGATTCGCGATGTTGACTACGAAGTCGAAGAAGATAAGCGGAACGTAGCGGTATTGGAGCCTGGAATCGAGAAAGTGGAAAAGACTTTAGGCATCGAAAATCTTTACGACCAAGTTAGCTCAAATTTAGTTCACCAGATGAGTGCCGCCTTAAAGGCGAAAGAGCTATATCGACGTGACCGTGATTATGTGATTCAAAGCGGGGAAGTTCGGATAGTCGATGAATTCACGGGGAGAATTTTAGAAGGCAGGAGATGGAGCGATGGGCTTCATCAAGCGGTCGAGGCTAAAGAGTCGGTAAAGATTAAACAAGAGAATCAGACCCTTGCCACTATCACTCTGCAAAATTATTATCGGCTCTACGACAAATTGGCTGGAATGACTGGGACAGCAGCCACCGAAGCCGCCGAGCTTGGAAGCACCTATGGGCTTGACGTTGTTCCAATTCCTACCCACAAACCCCTGCAAAGGAAAGACCAGGGCGACTTAATATACAAATCTGAGTCCTCTAAAATTAACGCTGTTATAGATGACATCCAACAACGCAAGGAAACAGGTCAGCCGATCCTTGTGGGTACGGTTAGCGTGGAGAACAGCGAAAAATTTGCGAACGCTCTTAGGATGAGAGGCATCGAACACAATGTTCTTAACGCTAAAGAACACACTCGAGAGGCAGAAATAATTACGCAAGCAGGGCGCCTCGGTTCCGTAACTGTTGCAACAAATATGGCAGGGCGTGGCGTAGATATTTTACTTGGCGGAAACCCCGAGGGCTTAGCCAGACAGGACTTATACCGTGAAGGGTTAGATCCTGATGCCCTAGAGAATGAAGATAAGTTGAGGGAGTTAATTTCTTTTCGCGATGTTGAGTGTAGAGCTGAAGGTAAGAAGGTCCTAGAAGCCGGCGGTCTGTATGTTTTGGGTACAGAACGCCACGAATCTCGAAGAATTGATAACCAGCTTCGAGGTCGAGCCGGGCGTCAGGGAGATCCTGGAGAAAGTCGGTTTTATCTCTCTTTAGAAGATGATCTTATGAGAATGTTTGCCACTGGTGCAATGTCATGGGTAATGGATAAGGCCCTCCCAGATGATAGCCCGATTGAAGCAAAAATGGTTACGAAAGCAATTGAGAGAGCCCAAACGACAGTTGAGCAAAAAAACGCCGAAGTGCGAAAAAATGTCCTGAAATATGATGAAGTAATGAATGAGCAACGCAAGGTTATCTATGCGAGGCGAACTCAAATCCTAAACGGAGAGGATCTTAAAGAGGACGCCATTGCGTACTTGCAAGAAATCTCAAGAGAGCTTGTCGGTACCTTTTGTGACTCAGACGTCGAATCAGATTGGGATCTGGATGGTTTGTTATCTGAAACCAATACGTATTGGCCAATTGAGGTAGACGTATCAGATCTTAAAAAGTTTAGTGATATTGACCAATTAGAAAATTTTGTGATTGATAGAGCTGTTGACTTCTATTCCCGGAGAGAGATTGAGCTCGGCCCCGAGAATATGAGGGAAGTGGAACGTCAAGTAATGCTTCGAATCCTCGATCAGCGTTGGCGGCAGCACCTTTATGAGATGGACTATCTACGAGAAGGAATCCATCTCCGCGGTATCGGTCAGAAAGATCCAGTCTCTGAGTGGCAGAGGGAAGGTTTTGACATGTTCTCTGCCATGTTGGAATCAACTCATAGAGATTTTGTCAAATATGCTATGCATGCAGAGGTTGTGGTGCGTGAGCAAAAGCCTGCTGATACATCTCTTGTGTCGTATTCCTCATCCGAAAATGATGCAATTTCGCCAAATGCTCCATCCGGTAATACTGATGCAAGAATGACAACTGACAAAGCCCAACGTATAAAGTCGGCTGAGGAAAAAATAGGGCGAAACGACCTCTGTCATTGTGGGAGCAACAAAAAATTTAAACATTGTCACGGCCGTTAAGAAGAGAGTCAGATGCAAGATTTCACTGATGTGCTGGTAGATCTAGAGCGGCGCGTAGATGAGGCTGAATCATATTTGCGTATAGGTCCATCTCGAGAAGAGGCGACCCAACTTGAATCGAAAGCTTCAAGTCCGGGGTTGTGGGATAACCAGGAAGAAGCAAAAAAAGTTACGTCTCAGCTAGCCACTCTTAAAGACGACATAGAGCGTTGGGAAAGGGTGCGCAGAGAAGTAGATGATGCCAGTGCTCTTTTTGAATTGGCTAGAGAAGAAGACGATGAGTCGTTAGAGAGTGAGATCACTCTATTAATTGAATCAGTTGTAGGCCGACTTGATGAGATCGAACTTTTTGCTCTTTTCAGTGGGGAGCATGATGAAAATGATGCCGTGTGTGAGCTTCACTCGGGAGCGGGAGGAACGGACGCTTGCGATTGGGCAGAAATGCTTCTTCGAATGTATCTGCGCTGGGCGGAGGGTAAAGGATTTGATGTCGAGCTGCATGAAGCAACCGATGGCGGTGAAGCAGGCATTAGCTCTGCGACCTTTCTAATAAAAGGAAGATTCGCTTTTGGTTTTTTGCAAGCGGAAAGGGGCGTCCACCGGCTTGTGCGAATTTCGCCCTTTGATTCTAATGCGCGTAGGCATACGGCATTTGCGTCCCTATCAGTAGTGCCCTTTTTCGAAGAGGTGTCCGATGAAGTTGTTATTGATGATAAAGAATTGCGGATAGATACTTACCGGTCATCTGGAGCCGGTGGCCAGCATGTCAACGTTACAGATTCTGCGGTGCGAATAACGCACCTTCCTACTGGGGTCGTGGTTGCTTGTCAGAATGAACGTAGTCAACACCAGAACAAGGATCGGGCCATGCAAATGTTGGCAGCTAAATTAGCGCACCGACAACGGATAGAGCGCAAAGAGGAAATGAATGCCTTAGCAGGTGAACAACGAGAAGTTGCGTGGGGCAGTCAGATTCGTTCCTATGTTCTGCACCCCTATCAGCAAGTTAAAGATCTCCGAAGTAATTTGGAACTCGGAAATCCTGAGAGTGTTCTAGACGGCAATTTAGACCCACTTATGGAGGCATTTCTTCAATGGCAACGTTCGAAAAAAGCAGACTCTTAATAGGATTTCGCTCTAGTTAACTACCTGACATCAGATGAGCACTCGACTGTCCTACTCTTGGCATAAAAATATCTTTCTCCAAAAAACTCTCCTACGAAGGTACGATGATCCGTTTCGAAAACGTGACCAAGGTCTACAAAGAAGTTACACACGCAGTCAATGACGTGACGATCAACATAGACAAAGGGGAATTTGTATTCCTTGTTGGTCAATCTGGTTCCGGGAAATCGACAATTCTGAGACTTATAACTGCTGAAGAGGTCCCGACGGACGGACATGTTCATGTTGCTGGTAAAGACTTGGCGCGTATTAGCTCAAGGCGAGTGCCGTACCTCCGTCGTAATATCGGGTCAGTGTTTCAAGATTTTAAGCTACTGCCTCAAAAGTCGGTGTATGAAAATGTGGCTTTTGCACTAGAAGTAATTGGCCGTCCTAAAAATATTATAAATACTCAGGTCCCAACAATTTTAGAGCTTGTAGGTCTTGCAGATAAACAACGGAATTTACCGAACGAGCTTTCTGGTGGAGAACAGCAACGGGTCTGTATAGCGAGAGCATTTGTGAATCGTCCGCTTATTCTGCTAGCGGACGAGCCAACTGGAAACCTTGATCCGATAACAGCTCAGGAGATAATGAGGTTGTTGGACCGGATTAATCAAACGGGTACGACGGTAGTGATGGCAACTCATGACCAGAAAATTGTTGATCAGATGAGACGGCGTGTTGTGGCTCTGGCACACGGCAAAATTGTTCGCGATCAGCAGCAGGGGGTTTACAGCTAGTGATGGTTGTAATTTTTGATCGTTTGGGCTACTTCTTCCATGAAACTTGGTTGAGCGTACGAAGAAATTTGACTCTTACGTTTGCGGCGATATTAACGGTAGCGGTGGGCGCGATGTTAGTTGGGTTAGGGCTGATGGCCCGTTCTGCAAGCAGTAATGCTTTAGGGCGATGGCAAGGAGGTGTGCAATTTGAAATCTTTTTACAGCCGACAATCTCGGGTAACCAAATTGATGCCCTTGGGCTTGAGCTACGTAACCATCCTGATATTGAACGGATTGAGTTTGTTACGCAGAAAGAAGCTCATGAGCTTCTGCAGGAAATTCTGGTAGATGAACCAGAAGTTTTGAAAGAAGTCGCCCCTGAGAGCCTTCCAGCGTCGTATCGAATTGTTCCTCGGCAAACTGAGGGAGAACTTATTGAGTCCTTGGCCGCTCAATTTCGCGAGCGGCCTGGGGTGTACTCTGTAGAAACGGGACGTCAGCAAATCGATGCGATTCGCGAGTGGTTTAATTCATTTCGTTGGATTGTTTTGTTGATGTCGATTGTGTTATCAGCTGCGAGTGTGTTGCTGATATTTAATATGATTCGCGTTGGTATGTTTGCGCGTCGTCGAGAGATCGAGGTGATGAAGCTAGTCGGTGCTACTAATTCATTTATCAGGACGCCTTTTATCTTGGAAGGCATGCTTCATGGCTTAGCCGGTGGAGTCGTTGGAGCGATAGCGGCTGGCGCTTTGCGCAATCACGTAGAAGACTTATTTGGTAGGTCTGAAATTTTGGCCTTTTTTAGATCTTTTACTGTGTCATCAAGCCAATTTAACACCGCAATTTTCATAACAATAATATTGGGAGTGGTCGTTGGGGCAGTCGGCTCTGCTTTCGCAGCGAGCCGTTTTCTGGATGTCTAGCTAGGAAGTAGTTGCTCGTGGAAATATTTTGTTATGGAACGTTGCTGCCTGGCGAAGAGAGATGGAAATATTTGAAGCCTTCGGTTGTTAGCTATCAAAGTGATTCAGTTGTAGGTCATCTATTTGATACCGGTAAAGGTTATCCGGGCGCTGTATTTGGTTTGATTGGCTGTATCAGCGGTATCAGATTTAACATTCATGATCACTTATTGGAGCAAACTCTTGAATTGCTCGATGAGATAGAGGGTGCTGTTGATGGGGACTACAGACGAGTTCAAGTGCTTACTGACAAAGGTTTTCAGGTGTTTGCCTATGAGTTTGGGCAGAGTTCTAAAGAATTGACTCGAATCAAAGGAGGTAACTGGTTAAACCGTTAGTCGTTCTTCGGCCCAGCTTGTGGGTGTACCTTTGAAAAGGTCATGTCAGATTTGCACTTTCGCTTGCAGACACGTGGCTGATACGCAACGCTTAAGCTTTGACTGATGAAGAGGAACTTTATATGCCCGACTTTCAAACTCTGCGATACGAAGTGGAAGATCAGATTCTAACTCTGACTATGAATAGGCCTGAAAGGCTTAATGCCTTTAACAGCACAATGCAACGTGAGTTTCTCAGTGCGCTAGATGAGGCGGACGCGGATGACGGGGTTCGTGTCGTAATTGTCACTGGGGAAGGAAGAGGGTTTTGCGCTGGAGCGGATCTTTCGAAAGGTGCTGAAACCTTTGATTATGACAATCAAACAGAAGCAGATCAAGAGGACAGGGCTGCGAATGAGGGTCGACAGGGAGGCAGTAATGATTGGTTAAGAGACGGTGGCGGGTTGCTTTCTCTTCGTGTTTACGAATTCAATAAGCCGATTATTGCGGCAATCAATGGCGCAGCAGTTGGGGTAGGCGTGACAATGACTCTGCCTATGGACATTCGATTAGCATCTACCAAGGCAAAAGTCGGGTTTGTGTTCAGCCGACGAGGAATAGTGCCCGAAGCTTGCTCATCATATTTTTTGCCTAGAGTCGTTGGTATTAGCAAAGCATTAGAATGGGCCTATAGCGGTGCAGTCTTCGACGCTGAAGAGGCTCTGAACGGTGGGTTAGTTAGGAGTGTCCACGAGCCTGAGGATCTAATGCCGGCGGCCCGCAAAATTGCTCGAGAGATTGCGGAAAACACTTCGGCTGTATCAGTGACAATGATTAGACATATGATGTGGCGAATGCTTGGAGTTGATCATCCTATGGAAGCTCACAAGATTGATAGTAGGGGTATCTTTGAACTCGGGCGAGGAGCAGATGCCCACGAAGGTGTGAAGTCATTTCTTGAAAAACGTTCAGCAGAATTTTCCATGACGACCAGCCAAGATTTGCCAGAATTTTTTCCATGGTGGGAAGACCGTCAATTTGAATAATGCAAAATAGGCGAGAAGAAGCGTTCGATTTCGGAGATCCGATTGGTTGTGCGGTTGTGGCATCAGATGATGTGAGTCGCCCAGATATCGAGGAATACCTTGCTTCCTGTGGTGCTGCGTGGAGTTGGATTTCTATTCGACCAGGGCGTCTCGTCGCGTCTGCTGCGGTAGCCGATGAAGTTACAGCTAGAGGGTTAGTCGCTTCGCTGCGAGCTGCAAATTATTCGGCTGTTCTTGGGCCAGCAGATGAGGCGCATAATGTGGGGTGGAGCAATCGAAACAGGCCAACTAAAATTACAGATGAGGTCAGTGTTTGCTTTCCATGGGCGTTTTGCGATGCGGAAGTTATTATAGAAATCGACCCAGGTAGCGGTTTCGGGGCAGGCGACCATCCGAGCACACATTTGTTGCTAGAGGCGCTGGCGCATCGCTTAGTTGGCGGCGAAACAGTTTTAGATGTTGGTTGTGGCTCGGGCGTATTAACAGTAGCCGCAGCATGTCTTGGAGCGTCTAACGCTGTTGGAATTGATATTAATAGAGATGGATTAATTTCTGCTGGTTTAAACGCAGCGAGGAATGGTGTCAGTGACCGGACTTCATTTTTGTTCG